>JAISJI010000011.1 GCA_031261605.1 Ignavibacteria bacterium
GCATTATTGCTACAATTAATTATAGTGGGCGTATAATAAGGAGTTGCATTCACACCATTATATAAGCATATTCCGGCATCAACACTTCTTCCTGTCACTCTTAAATTTGCTATTGTTCCAAAATTACTACCGAATAAAATATTACTCTGTGCACTTACTTTTAGATAAATTGTGTGGTTATTACCATCAAAGTAGCCAAAGAAGTAACGTTCTAAAATAAGAAGATAGGTTCCTCCTGCTCCGATAGACCTATAATCACAACTATCGGTGATGTCATTCATTAGCAGGAAATATTTATTCATTGACCAATAACTTCCATAAAAAACAGAATCGCTTAGTGCCTCCATATCTGCCTTGCTGGTAATTTGATATGGAGCGGCTTGTGTTCCGCTACCACCGCTGAATTGGGCGGATGCGGTTAATGTTGTAGCGAATATAATTGCTACGATGAGTAATACTTTTTTCATTATTGGATTCCTCCGTGCATATTAAAAAAATCATAGCAAATCTGACCTCTCTGTTTAATCATAGTTCGGACAAAGTCAATAGGAGATTGCGGGGCAAGCCCGCTGTTTAAGCGCCCTTCCCGGTGTGGAGGGTGCTTAAAGGGTAGTAATTCTATTTACCAAGTAATTCCCAGGTCCGTTTTCTTTAATTGTAAAGTATATTTTTCTATACCATCAGATAGAAAATATGATACCTCTACATTCATATATGTTTCGCCGTTAATCTCGCTAATACCCTTTATACGAAAGGCATAGCAGGAAGGAATTGCATTATCAAGCACATAGTTTAGAGCCAAAAAATCGCCATATATGTAGTAGCGAGCATTTGAGATAGCTTCGTTAATAGACCATTCGTCTGTCTCTATGTCTTTTATTAAGCCGAGTGCTCTACCGTCTGCGTTCATACTGAAGCCCACATTACCTGAGGTTGCTATCCAATCGCCAGCGATTTGCGTTTTGTAAGTGTCTTTGACGCGGATATACATATTGACCTGTCCGGGCGTATACTCAACGTTATCGTATTTTACGTAGAGTGTTTTTGCGACTAATGTATCGGCGGAGAGGTGGAGTATTTGGAAATTTATTTTTGTAGCGGTGCCGCTATTGACTAAAAAAGTGCTATCAGTCAAAGCCATACCGAATGTGTTTTCCACCCATTGCTTTGGCAAATCGTTGTCCCACTTCGTTAAATCACCGTATATTTCCCGCTTCTCCGTGGGATAGAGGCACATAAGTTCGCTTTGATTGTTATATACCAACTCGTCGTTGACGGTGCGTAAGAGCCACTGACCTTCCAGTTTGGCACTGAGGTCTATGTGTGGTAAGCTATCTATTGGTGATGGGTCTGTGGTGCTATTGTCATCGCTGCAAGCGGCGAATGCTATAAGTGCAACGAACAGTAGTGTGAATGTGAAAAAAGGATTTTTCATAATATTCTCTATAGATTAGTGGAGTATTAATCTACGAAAAATTGTTTAAATAAATACTATTATTTGCGCAAAAGGGCAAGATTTTACCTTGCCCTTTTGTATTTGGATTATGTTATTTATAGCATCCAAATTTTATTTCTTTTGAGGTATAAACTCTATTCTACGGTTTTTTTCCGATACACGCTTCTTTTCAATTGGGTAGTCCATTCCTTTACCATCTTTTGGGTCTGGAGTTGTGAAAAGTTCTTTACTTACGCCCTTCTCATTGACTAAATAATTATATACTGACAATACCCGAGCAAAAGATAAAGCGTAATTATCTGAACCGGTGCTATCCGTATGACCTACAATTTTTATTTGATACTCAGTTGCATTCATATATTTTAATAGCATACTTACGTTATCTAATATTCCCTTAGATATGTCAGTTAAATCGGACTTGCTACTTTCAAATTTAACTCCATCAAGCGCATTACAAATGGAAATAGGTATCTCGCAATTTTTAATTTTAACATTTTCCACTTCTTTACAAGTATCACATGGCGCTTCAGGATGACGTCTCTTATCTGGTGGAATTGTGTCTAACTTCACTGTTACACATTCATCTATTTTTCTGCCACTTCTACTAAATTTACTAAACGGAAGCGATTTGGAGAAGTTTAACGCTACTTCACTTCCTTTATAGAACGCATCATAACCCTTATTTATCGGTTTTATACCTCTATTCCATTGGAATTCCAATCCTATACTTGTTCCCTGAAAAAATTCACCGAGACCGTTGCCATAGTTTGTGTATTTCAAACCAAAGCCAAATCCCCAAGAGTAGTTAAGTGAAGTAGGTTCAAAATCACTTGGATAAGCAGCAGAACTTAATTTTGAATAAGATGCCATTGCTTGCACCATTGGATATACTCGCAATGGATATGCTTCTGTTCCTTCATAAAGAGGGAATAATGGTATGTCGACGTAATAAATAAATGGTAGTCGGAAATCCAAAGAATTTATTTTACATTCTTCGCTAGGGAAATTTCTTCCTTCATAAAACGATGGATTAGTGTATCCACGTCCTACATAATCAATTTCGGGACGAATAAACAAATTATTAAATAGATTTGCTTCTAAAAAGATACCACCTGTAAAGAAGTCAGTTTCATCCGCACTAAGTTTATTGGATATTCCTTGTTTCCATTTATCAGACGTGAAACGCATATTAGCAGTATTATATCCTAATCTGATGCCCAATTTTGTCGCCTTGTTTACTGAATTTACGAAGCTATTTACACAAGCAACATCAATCTTTTCAGTTTTTTTGGGGATTATGCCGCTGATTTTTGTGCATTCGGATTTGTATCTATAAGTGCTATCTTTTTTAATACAGCAAAAATTTCCGTCTGAAAACTGAAAAGATCTAGTTTGGAGTATTGTCGTTCCATCATCCCAATCCATTCTATATTCAACACGAATTCTATCCGAATAGTTTGTTATACTAAATTTAACTATTGCGCCATAATCTTTACCATAGCTAAATTTACCTTCAATAGTGCCGTCCTTAGGATATGGATTATAGTCGGCTGATATGGTGTTATTAAATGTCTTATAATACTTACTTTTATTAGATTCATAATCACTCTTAACCCACTTATTATTTTCATTGAATATTGAATCTAAGGGTGGTAATTTAGAGTAGTAATTTTCATAGAAAAATGAATCTGTTAATTGGTGACGACGTATTTGGTTTATGTTATCAGCTCCTTTGGGTAATGGAATGTAATTTACATACCAAAAATAACTTTGACTGTAAGCATTGAAAGAATAGCAAGTTGCTCCAATTACGGCGATAGCAACAATCGCTAAGAAAATCTTAAAAGATTTCATTGTGGATTTCTCCTATATTAATTAATGATATTCAGATATTTTGGCGAGAAAAAATATATTTTTCTTGCTTTTGCTTGAGTGGTATAATACAAATATAGCGAATATATATCAAAAAAGTTATCCACAATTTAAAGAACTTTTACAAACCACTCCGACTGCTTCGTAGCCACCTTTCCACAAAATGGGAACTAACTAAAAAATATTATATTCATTATGTTTTATACAAAAAAAAATATTATATTTGTATTCAATTATTAACCAATTATTAAGGAGAAATGATATGTCTCTTAGAATTACAGACGACTGCATTAGTTGCGGTGCTTGCGAATCTGAATGCCCAGTAGGCGCTATCTTTGATGGTCCTGACCATACCGAAATAGACCCTGCTAAATGTGTAGAATGCAAAGGTCACTACGACGAACCACAGTGCCAAGGCACTTGCCCGAGTGACGCTATTGTTAGATAAAGTTCAGCAACTTTATTATATGTCCCATACGGGATTTAATTAAAAAAATAATATGTGCCGAAGACCTCAATCTTCGGCTTTTTAGTTTATTCTTAACGCCTTGCATAATAATTTTCTCGCTTTTTTTTTGTAAATTGCACCACTCAGTCATTGCGTGCTTGGCAATCTTTCAAATGCAGCGATAACGAAAAATATTACGAATTGTTTTAACTATAACATACAACACTATGAACACTCAAGAATATATCCAAATCGAAGACCAATACGGCGCTCATAACTACCATCCACTCGATGTAGTTGTCGAAACCGCCAGTGGATGCTGGGTTACAGACGTTGAAGGTAAAAAATACCTCGACTTTCTTGCTGCATATTCCGCTGTCAATCAAGGACATTGTCATCCTAAAATCAAAACTGCTGCTCTCAAGCAAATAGAAAAAGTAACGCTTACCTCGCGTGCTTTCCGTAATTCCGTCCTACCGATTTACTACAAAAAATTGCACGATATGACCGGATACGATATGGCACTACCAATGAACTCCGGCGGAGAAGCAGTAGAAACCGCTATCAAACTCGCTCGCCGATGGGGTTATACCGTTAAAGGTGTCCCACACGATAAAGCCGAAATCATTGTTGCTTCCGGTAACTTCCACGGCAGAACCACTACCGTTGTCGGCTTGTCTGATGACCCGTCTAGTTTTGAAAACTATGGTCCATATTGCTATGACGCATTTCCAATCCACGAATACGGCAACATAGATTCCCTTAAATCCAAAGTCACTCCTAACACTGTCGGCATCCTTATCGAGCCAATACAAGGTGAAGGTGGAGTCCTCATCCCACCAGACGGCTACCTCAAAGCAATTGAAGAAGTATGCAAGCAAAACAACATCCTATTTATATGTGACGAAATCCAATCCGGTCTCGGCAGAGCCGGCAAACTATTCGCACACTACTACGAAGGAGTCCGCCCAGACATCGTTTGCGTTGGTAAAGCACTCTCCGGTGGCTTCTATCCTATCTCCGCAGTCCTCGCCGATAAGCCAATTATGCTCACCATTAAACCCGGCGAACACGGCTCTACATTCGGTGGTAATCCTATGGCTGCAGCCATTGCTATTGCTGCTCTCGAGGTTATTGAAGAGGAGCATCTGATAGAGAATTCTTACGAACTCGGCATCTACTTCCGCGATAAATTGAACGCTCTCAAGTCCGACAAAATTATCCAAATACGCTCGCGTGGTCTATGGGTTGGTATGGTGCTCACTTGCAAAGCTCGTCCTATCTGCGAAAAATTGCAGCATCTCGGCTTGCTATGCAAGGATACACATGAAAAAATTATCCGCTTTGCTCCACCGCTCATCATTACAAAAAAAGAAATTGACCTCGCTGTAGAGATGATTGAAAAGGCATTACAATAGCGCAAGAGCACAACTAAATAAAAAAGTGTATGAAGCAAATAAGTATAATCATTCTGGCTACCATAAAAAGTCAAATGAGAAAGTAGATGGATTGAATAAACGAATCCCCTTCCCACAAGGAAGGGGATTTTTTTTATTCAATATAGCACGGGATAAGATAACCGCAAAGGAAGGGGGTATTTATTTTTTATTTGCAATAATTTGGATTAATATTATTATATTGAATGGGAACAATGTAGGAGAAATTTATATGTATAGAATAATAATAATTGTGCTACTGCTTGTGAGTGGTTGCACGGGGATACAGTTAGCGGATAACTGTGGAAGTGGAAAAGAGATTAAGTTGGCGGTGCTACCCTTTACGGAGGATGGCTATCAAGCAAATAGAAAGATAGAAGGGATACTTGCGAGCAAGTGTTATACTATAGTGAGTGGTGAGCAGTTGTTGCACGAGTATGTGGTGAGTGTGGGTCGTAGTTTGGCTGAGATAACGATGGATGAGTTTTTGGTTTATGCGAAAAGTAGGGGAGTAGATAAGGTTGTGACTGGCTCTGTATCGGTGATATGGGAGGAAGGACATAGAGCTGGGAACGGCTTGGTAGAGCAGGCGAAGGTGGGTGATGTTCGGAATGGAATAAGCGATGAGAATGTTTATCAGTTGCTCACGGGGAATTATGCTGTGGCGGATTGCTATATATACGATACAGGGAACGGAGAGAAATCAGAGATATTTCGGCATTATAAGATTAGAAAGATATAGTGAAATGGGGATTTAGCGGTGGTTAGTGCGATATAGTGTAAAAAAAAATGCACACATTGCATTATAAATTGGGAAAATATAGTTATATTCATTGAAGAGACAAAATATAGAAATTTATTAAACATAATATTTTATTAATTTTTTACAGGAGTATTTATATGCGTAAACTAATTTTAATGTTTACCATGCTATTGTTATTGAGTGCTTCTTCGGCATACGCGAGTATCTATGGCGTATTGTCGGGGAAAGTAGTAGATGACGATGGGAAAGGTGTAATAGGAGCGACTCTTCGAGTAGAAGGGACGTCCAAAGGCACCAACATTAAGGCACGTGATGGTTCGTTCACATTATCGAACATCACAGCGGGGAACTACGTGGTAGTAGTTCGTTCGGTCGGCAAGACGGAGCAAAAAATCAATGTGCGAATATCTGCTGACCAGACCACCGAAATTACAGTGAGGTTAAAAGACGATGCTGTAATGATGGAAACAGTAGTCGTAACTGCCAATACAGAGAAAGCAAAAGCAGTAGATTCGAAGACAGTCGGTGCAATATCAACATTATCCAACGAAGAGTTGAATCGTGCAACGGGCTCGAATTTAGCGGCAGTAGTCGGAATGTCAGCCGGCGTATCATCAGGTTCAGATGGCTATGCGATACGTGGCTCACGTCCATCAGAGACGCAGATACGTTTAGATGGTTTGAATATGGGCAACCAATTTTCAGGTGGCTTCGGCGCAAGCGGTAGCACCTATTTTCCGATGGTATCATCTTATGCAACAGAGGAGGTTCAGGTAATTACAGGAAACTTTTCAGCGCAATATGGCGATGCACAAGGCGGAATTGTAAATTCAGTAATGAAGACAGGCAGAACGAATGGATATGAAGGATTCATAGGATTCAGGTCGGACTTACCATTTTTAGCCGGCAATCAATCGAACAATGTAGAGTTGTTGCACGAGAATGGACAATATAAGGTAGTAGATGGTTCTGGCGATGGCTTGTCGTATTTACAAGCCGGACGTATGGATATAGATGTAGGTATAGGTGGTCCGATACCAATTAATGATAGGACGACTTTTTATTTTACATACTCTCAAGTAATTGTTCCGCATGGTAGTGGTTACGATTTTAAAGACCCATTTGGAGCATCACTTATTCGCTCGGCAGTAGAAGGAACACAGATGAAGAACTTTGAGGGACGTATAGCGATTGGCTTGACTAATGACATCAAGTTAGTTCTTGGCGGCAAGTATGGTCTTACTAATAGCCAAAGCACGTCTTTCAGATATGCTTATGATATAGGCACACCTTATATTAATCAGCAAACAGGCGAAATAGACCCAATAAATGGTGTTCCTACTCCGAATGGAGTTACACAAGAAGTAGGCAAAGCACAAGCAATGAATCAGTTTGTAGAGAATGCTTTTGCACGTTTGAATCACACCTTGACAGACAATTCTTATTATGAGATAACTTTGGCATGGGGTGCAAACAATTCAGAGAGCAGTCGTAAAGTGGTTGGCTCAGACCTGAACTTCTTCACTGGCTACGAGCTATTAGAGCCGGTAGATAATTGGATAGTAGATGCGAGTACTTGGGTGCCGTCAGCGGTAGTTGGCGGACGTAATGTAGGCGATAAGATGGTAGATTGGGCATCTCCAACATCATCCATCCGCTTATCACAAGATGGGTATTGCACTTCAACATTCAATGGCGTAAATCCATTTACAGGATACTATGAAGGCGAAGCATATTCCAATGGAACTAACAACCCTTGGGGTAGATATGGTTTGTATGCAAGTGGTGGTTCTCCGGCTTTAGAATTTGAGTATGCTAATTTTTTGCAAGCGTCAGGTGATTACAATTTATTTGGCGTATCGACAGGCGACTTTAAGCATACGGTAAAGGCAGGATTTGAGGCATCATATTATACAATGAATAGACATGTAAATCAGAATCCATATTCTGGCTCCCCGGTATATGACATATATACAGACAAGTGGGGCGGTAATATTTATGCAGAGAACGAAGAGACATATTCAAAGACATCAGAGCCGATGACACAATATAAAGTTGGCATTTATGTTCAAGACCAAATTACTTATAAAGGGATAGTTTTCAATCCAGGTCTCCGCTTAGATATAATGGACCCAATGAATAGCTACCGCGTTCTTAGTGAAGAGCATCCACAGTTCATTCCAATCAGTAGCACCGAAGCCGGCGTTTTCAAAGATGCAACAGTGAAATACCAAATCTCACCACGTATCAATATCAATTACCCATTGACCGAAAACTCCTTTATCTCAATGAGCTACGGACAATTCTTCCAGTCAGCACCAGCCAACTACTTATACTATTACTATAACACAGAAACAATGCACTCCGGCTTAATGGTCGGCGACCCAAATATGGAATCCCAACAGACCAACCAATACCAAGTCGCATACCAAAACCAAATAACCGAAGACATCGCTATCTCTGCATCCGTATATTACAAAGATATTTATAACCAACTCGGCGTTAAACAAGTAATGACCGCACCGGAATCCTACTATCAATACGCCGTTTCCGAATACGGCTCATCCAAAGGTATAGAACTCAAAGTGGATAAATACCTATCCAACTACTTCGGTCTCTCCCTTAACTACGCTCTAGCATACTTGACCGTTACATCCACCGAAGAAACATCAAATACTAACGTCCTACTCGACCCATATACACAAAAATTAACCTTCCCTCTCGCTGCATTCTTCTCTTCAAATGACGTCAGACACCAGCTCAAGGGTTCCTTGTTTTTCGTAATGGGTAAAGATGAAGGTCCAACTCTTTGGGGATGGAAACCCTTACAGAATGCCTTCGTTCAGTTTGAACCATCGTGGTCATCCGGAGCACCATACACCAAGGTCTCTATGGACGGCTCTATGTATATCTCCGACCGCAACACTTACAGATACCCATCCAACTGGAACGTTGATATGCGTGTATCCAAACGCTTTTACCTCGCCGACTGGTTCGGAGAGTCAATGGGTAAAACCGCTAATGTAGAATTCTATGTCAACGTCCGCAATGTATTCAATCGCAGACAACCCGTCTATGTATATTCAAACACCGGCGACCCACTCGACAATGGACAAGGACTAAACTACACTATGCTTGGTAACTTCTCCGCTACTCCTTGGTATAAAGATGCTACTTACGCTAACCCCGCTTCTTACACCAACGAGCAATACGACATCTACGGAAACCGACTATACAACGAAAACTCCGACCTCGACCACAACGGCATCCTTACGCAACAAGAAAAATACGACGCATACAAAAAATACTATGAAGAGATTACGATACAGCAACGAAGTTACTACTCCACTCCTATTACCGTTAAAGCCGGACTAATCATTACATTCTAAGAGGTAAACATTATGAACAACAAACACAAAAAAAATATATTAACAATCATATTACTTTTCGCCTTTATCGGCTTGTCTTCACCGCTCTTCGCAGATATGGACCCTGCTGAGCGTCAAAAAAGTAATAATGACAATGCCCTACAACGTCAGATTGAGGGCTTCTATGATTTGCAACGCAATAAGATTAGCAACATAGAATTTTCCGTTACCAATACCGGTATGTCGTTCTTCGACCAAAGAACTCGGCAAGGAACTGGTATCTGGCCCCGTGGCTCCATCAACTGCTATGTATTTGGCGGTGGTATCTGGGTCGGCAGCCAGAAGCGCTTTTATATAATGGATACACTACCAGATGGCACCTTAGAGTATCGCTGGAAAGTAAAGGATGTCTGGAAATACAGCAAATGGGATAGAGAACATCCTATTATGAGTGGCATAGATACCTTGGGTTTCAACTCCATAGAAGTAGTAGATACGCTATGGGAGAGAATGGTCGATACCACCATACCAAATAAATTGGTAGGCGTAACTTACGACCCGCAATATGCGACATCAGCAATGGCACCGGGAAGAATAGAGGATGGAGATGCAGCCATTCCATCTCAAGGAGCAAAATATAGGATATGGTTCTCATTGGACTATAGTCCATCAGATGGCTCGCCATTACTTGAGGAGTCAGGTCCGGCTTGGCCTATTTGGGACAATAGTTCGGATAGTATGGACGTGCTGAAATATGATAGATATTTTGGTCATTTTATTTTGAATGAGAATTTGCGAAACACCGCTACATATCCACGTGGTCCGGCATTTATAAGTGGGGAAGATATATTCTGTACTTATAAGGATACGGATTTGACGCGTTATAGTGCATACGGTGGTGTAGGAACATTGGCACGCAAGGGTTATCCACAGCGCATTCAATATGAGCAGATGATATATTCTTGGGGTTTTGGCGATTATCGCGACTTCGTATTTATAAAGTATGACCAGATAAATAGGAATTTAGATACGTTGTGGGATATGTGGTTAGCACCGATATTTGACGTAGATATAACGTTGTCTTTGAACTATTCTAGTGGAGCACAAAACGATGTGACTTGCTTCTATGGCAAGGAAGGTTCACCTGGACACGATATACCGCCGGATAGTGCAAAAGCAACAAAGAATATGGCATACCAATATTCACAAGGTAATATGGGTGAGGCAGGTCGTGGCTTTGGGTATTGCGGTTTTGTATTCTTAGAGTCACCTTCGGTAATCAAAGAATATGCAGATACGAATAAATATACAGGTCAGATATTGTATAGACCTACGGATTCTATGGGTTTCACACGTAGAGATACGCGTATAATCTGGGATACGTTGAATAATAGAGAGAAGGAAGTTCGCTGGTATCCAGTTTCCGACCAATTAGGATTGGTAACGTTCCGTAATTGGGCGATAAAGGATGATAAGAAGCGGGATGAAGAAATGTATCCGTTTTTTAGTAGTGGCTGGAAAGATGGTCCTGCAGAGCCGGGCGATATGCGTTATATGATGGCGACAGGTCCGTTCAATTTGCGTCCAAATGATACTGCCCGCACAGTAGTTGGTTTAGTAATTGCTGCTACCGGTAAAGGTGGAGATGCGGATGGAACGCCGGATGATTTGACAGAATTAGTTCGTAAAGTAGATTTTATGCAGAAGGTATATGATGAGAACTTTAGAGCACCACAACCGCCATCAAGAGCGGTAATGGCAGAATATACACCACTTAACAATGGTATGATAATCCGCTGGGACAGCACAAGTGAAATGAGTAGCGACCCTTACGAGAAGGGTTTGAACTTTATGGGCTATAAGATATACAGAGCAAGACGTATGAACTTAGATACCTTTGCAACAAGTAATATAAACGGAAATTCACTCTATCCAAGTGGTCAAGGACCATTCGGTTGGAAAGAATTACGCGACTATAGCATACCAACACCTTTTGTGAAATCCAATAATACTACCTTTGGTATGACCGAACGCATTGATGGCTCCGGTCCAAGAGCACAGCACTTTATGGGAACAGATAGTTTAATGGTAGTAGGTCCCGACTACAACCCAGACGGCACCATAAACCTAAACAACATAATCTGTATGCGTGTTCCTCGCGGCATCTATGTGTATTCACCAAATCTACTAAATATGGCTCTCCAATACGAAGAACAATACCCAGGTTCTGGTCGCCTCAGCCGCCTAGAACGTAGCGGATGGTATTCAGATACAAAATACGGAAAGAAAGTAAGCGCAGTCCTCTTCGGTGTAGATAGCGCCAATTACCCATGGGGAGAATTTTACTACAACAACAGCATTGCCAAAGGAATGGACTTATACAACCAAGCATATTATTACAAGGGCTCAAACACAGGGAACTTCTTATTGGATAGCGTAATGTTGGTGACATTGGAATTGAATCCGTCATTGGCGAAGTTAAATCCATTGTTCTATGAGCGTCATAGAGTTCGCGTAAGCAACGAGTTGTTAGCACAATTTTACACGGTTGATACAGCGGGGAAGGCATTGAAAGACCCTGCAGTATGGATAACGAAGGATTCAGTAGGTGCAGATGGCAATCATACTACATTTTATATTAAGATAGATACGTTGTATGAGTTGGGAACGGAGCAGTTGACAACAGTAGGTGGTTCGACCTATTACACTATGAGTGTAATGACTTTGCGTCCTGATGGAACTTGGTTAGAAAACTTAGAGCATTACAATTTGGTAATGGATAGTATATATATGTATATAAATAAGGGTTGGGTAAAGGAGTTTCATATGGCTGACTTTACGCCTAATGAGATGAATAAGACAGATTTTCCTGGCTCAGAAATAGTGAAAAGAGAGGTAATTATTCCTTATATGGATATAGTAACGAACCATAGGACATTTATAGATGTTGGCGATGACCCGGAGCCGGGTTATCCATCCGGGAATGGCAATATAGCGACCAGCGAGAACATTGCAAAGTCAGAAGTTTTGTTTAATAACGTGGAGTATTACTATAAAGTGATTGCTTATGATGAGGGCGACTTTACCCAGCCGACTCCATTGAAACTTAACGAAGGATTGAATGGCTTACCGAATTTGCAGAAGACGTATCCGAGTGCCGATAGAGGCAGTGGAGCGTTGAACTTCAGTGTAATTGGGACAGAAGGCGTATTAGGTGGATTGTATAATTTCAAACTATATGCAATAGATGAGCAACGCGCAAGTCAATTATTTGCTGGCGATACATTAGAGTTATTATTAGAGCCATATTCTTCTTATAGTGAGACCGAGTTAGGTTCTCGCGATGCAAGCGGAGTAGGAACAGCGCATAGAGTTCGCGTAGGAATGTATGGAGTAGCAACAACACTTAAAAGTGTAACGACAGGCGAGACGCTTTATGGTATGAGCACAGATTTAGAGGTGACACCTGGTCAGTATGATATTCCGACAACTTTTGTGGATTATTCTGGCTTCAGAGCGGGAACAGATACATTGTTGGTAGAGCCGGATGGCACAATAAATACCTTAGGCAAGATATGGTCAAAGATGGATTATCCGGTAAGTGTTCGTCACTTCTGGACGGGCGATTTCCAATCACCACGTTTCACATATACCTTGAATGGGACGCAGAATAAGATGTGGGGAAATATAGGATTTTCGTTTGATGCAGCAATTAAGCAATTTGGCGGAATGTATAGAGGCGATGATGTGGATATGTTAGGCACGAATGTAACGACAAAAGTAAAGCCATTGTATTTTGCTGGCGTTAACTGGGATGATGCAGAACTCGTTTGGTTAGGAGATTCTAACTCAAACAGACGTCCGAATAATGCAAATTATTCAGGTCCTGTAAATACCAATAGACCATTTGAAGAGAATAGCGCATTTTATAATATTTCATTAGGTGGAGTTACAGGAGAGACATCCCGTTTTGATAATGGACCGGGTATATATACAGTAGAATTTTTGCCGGGTGGCACAGAGGAAATGGACTTATATTGGGCAGCAACACCAAGTTTGAACGAGCCAAGAAGATATAGAGTATCATATTTGAATGTGAAGATAACAGATGAGTTTTCATATAATCGTCCAGTATTTGATGGTTCTCGGGACTCATTAGAGGTTCGCTATCCGTCAGATATACCATTTATGAAATTGCCGATACAATCCAATCCAATATCAGTGTATAAGCAAGGTTTTGAGTTTAAGAGGATGACAACCCCAAATCCTTGGGTATTGTCCTTATACGACACAATGCCGAGCACATTCTATCGTCATTTCAACTTGTATGCACAAGCATACGCAAACGCCCGTTCAATAGCAGGTATTCCACAGGTTCGCGATAGATTTGTCAAAGATGATAAATTAATGGTTGCCAATGGTGGCAATGATGTTCAATACATCGGCACCCAAGGACGCTATTACTTAACAGCAATATCGGAAGATGGCAGGGATACATTGGACTTTGTTCATACTATGAATATAGCAGGTGCACAATTTGCGATGTCATATTTTGAAAGAGGCAGACGTGGCGATGGTTATTCATCATTTACAGACCAATTTATGGAAGATAGACGTTGGACAAATCAACAAGCCCCGGATATGTATGGACAAGATTTCAAAGCAGGGGACAAGATTAAATTGTCATCTTGGGGCGGAACAAGTGGCTTCCCAGAGAAAGGAGCAAGAGTTCTCTTTGCAGTATCAAATCCATATACAGAGCCAACAGATAACGAGATGGACCAAATAAAAGTGGTTCCAAATCCTTACGTAATAACTCATCAACAACAGAAATCGGCTTATGATGCCCAATTGTATTTCACAAGATTACCGAAAGAATGCACGATAAATATATTTACCGCAGCCGGCGATTTAGTTCAAACAATAGAGCATAATGAGAATGTAACAGGAACACGTCATAACGTGGACATCTGGGACTTAATCACGAAGAACGGACAACGTATGCAGAGTCAAACATTAGTAGCAGTAATAAAGACACCAAATGGTGCAGAGACAATAAAACAATTCTCTGTAATAGTGGGTGGCTTCAGAGTTGCGGACTAAGAACAATGTGGTGCTGGTGAGTAGCAGACGCTGCTCACCGGCGCTATTCATTCAATTAATTTTCTAACCTAAATGGAGAAACAAACTAAATGAAAAAAAATATCAAATATACAACATTATGTATATCGCTATTTATGATAGCAACATTGTGTGCAAGAGCTGCATCAGGTATCGGCGTAGGAACCGGCACCGACCAGGCGTTCGCGAAAGTAGGTATGTCTGGCGGACAGTTTTTAAAGATAGCACACGGAGCCAGAGGTTCAGCAATGGCAGGAGCCGTATCAGCATTGACGAATGACTTATCGTCAGTATATTGGAATCCAGCAGGCATAGCGGAGTTACCTTCGCTTACTGTGGAATTTGATTACACGGGCTGGTTTGCCGGAATGAACCATAATTTTGCAGCAGTAGGAATGCCATTAGGCGATAACTTCGCCTTTGCTATACATTACACCGGTCTATCGACCGATGAGATGGAACGGACAACGATAGAGCGTCCGGATGGATTAAATTCCTATTTTACTGCAAATGATATATCCGTAGGAGCATCCTTTGCTGGCTACTTAACCGACCAATTTTCCTTCGGTATAACTGCTCGCTATCTAAGCAATAGCATAGCACAAGCCGATGCAGTGGGATTTTCGTTCGATGTAGGCACAAAGTATAAAACCGGAATACAAGGTCTAGTATTAGGCGTGTCCTTGCACGGATTGACGACAGAGTTGACCTATACTGGCAACGAGTTCAATACAACAATGAAGTTGGTAGAGGAGCAATGGTCTGCTCCGGTAGATGTAGCGTATATGTCAAATCCATTTGATATACCGCTATTGTTCAGAGCCAACGCTGCTTGCGATATATACAAAGACGAAGACAACTACGTAGTAGGTGCAATTGACTTCACCACCACTTCGGACTCACCAGAGCAATTTGCAATAGGTGCAGAATGGATATGGCATAACTTGCTCGCACTTAGAGCAGGATACCGCTTTGGGCACGATACACAGGGCTTCAGTGGAGGTATTGGCATCAACTACCAAACAAGCGTGTTCGGTGGCAGAATAGATTATTCTATCTCGCCGATGACCCACGACTTAGGTCTAATCAACAGAGTGACCGTTGCTGTTGATTTAGGAAGATAACTATACTTTAACATAGTAATTATTTGCGTTTCATCGCAAACTTCTCCTCCTTAGAAAAGCAGGGCTACAAAAGTGGTTCTGCTTTTTTTTGTTTTTTGCAAAGATTGGAATAATAGGTAATAGGATAATTTTTTGCAAAAAAAAACGTATATTATGGCTTATGCAAAATTCAAAAGGAGCAAATATGTTCAAATTGGAAACAATTATTTCGTTAGCAAAGCGCCGCGGCTTTGTCTTTCAATCATCCGAAATATACGGAGGTATCAATGGTTGCTGGGATTACGGACCGCTTGGCTGTGAGTTACTTCAAAATCTGAAGCAAGCATGGTGGAAGGCAATGACATATCGCGACGATATTGAAGGTATAGATGCGTCCATTTTAATGCACCCGAAAGTATGGGAAGCGAGCGGTCATTTAGCTGCATTCTCCGACCCAATGATAGACAATAAGACCAGTAAATCAAGGCATAGAGCGGATAATTTGATTGAGGACTACATTGATAAAATGCGGAAGAAAAAGAAGGACGATGTGGCTGCACAAATCCAACAGAAGTTGGATAGCGTTGCAAATAACGACGACTACTTCAAAATCATAACGGAGTATGGAATACCCGACCCGATAAGTGGAACGACCGATTGGACGGAAGTTAGGAACTTTAATCTGATGTTTAAGACCTTTATCGGACCGCTTGATGACGCTGCATCCACTATATACTTGCGTCCGGAGTCGGCACAAGGCATCTTTGTGAATTTCAAAAATGTAATGGAAAGCAGTCGCCAGAAAGTTCCATTCGGCATTGCACAGATTGGCAAGGCGTTTAGGAATGAGATAAATACGAAGAATTTTTTGTTCCGAACGCGTGAATTCGAGCAGATGGAAATGCAGTATTTTATCAAGCCACATACCGAGAAGGAGTGGTTTGAATATTGGCAAGAGCAGCGGTTTAACTGGTATGTAGAGTATGGAATGAAGCGTGAAAAGTTGCGTTGGCATCCGCATACGAAACTGGCTCATTATGCAAATTTTGCGAGCGATATTGAGTTTGAATTTCCATTTGGCTTCGGCGAAATAGAAGGGATACATAGTAGGACGGACTTTGATTTGACAGCACATCAGGGCTTGTCAGGTAAGAAGTTGGAGTATATAGATACGGTAACGAAGGAGCGTTTCGTGCCGTATGTTATAGAGACGTCCGGTGGCGTTTCACGCGGAGTTATGGCGTTTTTGTGCAATGCTTACGATGAGGAAGATGCGGTTGCTGAGGATGGTGAGAAGCGAGTTGTGCTACGCTTCCATCCAAAGTTAGCACCAGTGCAGGTGGCGGTTTTTCCATTGGTGAATAAGGATGGGATGCCGGAAAAAGCACACGCTTTGTATAAGGATTTGCAACGCAATTTTAAGACACAGTATGATGTCTCTGGTGCGATTGGTCGGCGTTACAGACGACAAGATGAGATTGGAACGCCTTACTGCATTACAATAGACGGCGATACATTGGCGAACAATACGATAACAGTGCGAGAGCGCGATAGTATGAAGCAGGAGACGATTTCGCTGGATAATGCACAGAGTTATATCTTCAATAAATTTGCAGAGTAGCGTCCTGTTATGCAGAAAATATTTATCAATCTGACCAATGGAATTGAAGCATTGGAACGCTACGGACTTGCGTTAGATGCTGTGCATTTTGTGCGAATACAATCTACGTATTGCGAAAATCATAGTTGGGATAAGATGCTACAGACGTTGGACTCGGATTTTTTGATGTGGCTGGCATTGGGTTATGAATGTGTAGTGTATGATTTTGGAGCAGGTAACGAAACCTCCAAAGCCGCATATTACGGGCTTGAATGGCTCAAGTATGTCCTTGAGAGACGCTGGTTTGGTAGAGAATATATACCGCTGCTGAAGGGACGAAATGTGGTAACGGAGCAATTTCACAAGTATTATCGGGAGTTGGATAAAAAGACAAAGCGACAGATGGATTACTACAAAAAGTTTTTGATGACTGAAGAACTGCATTTGACGGCGGTGACAGCAGCAACAATGCACGATAACCAACCGGAATATTATTGCGAAATACTAAGAGACAAATTGGACGAAAAACTAAAAGGGCAACCTCAATGAGATTGCCCTACTTTTTTGCACTAAGCCATAGCAAGCAGTGTATAACGTGTTATACGGATGCGATGATTTTTCTACCGTTGTAGTATCCGCATTCTGGACAAGCAGCGTGAGTTAATTTTGCTGCTCCACAATTTGGACAGGTGCCGGTAGTCATAGCGACTGCTTTGTAATGCGTCCGTCTCTTGTCTCTTCTGGACTTCGAGTGTCGTTCCGTTGGATTTGGCATTGTTTATCCTTATATATGTTGTAAATAAATCTGTTAGTTGTCTGTAATGATTGTAAGTAATTGATTATAAATGAAATAGGCGTATAACCTTATCCTTCGCTTTGTCTTTATGTTCATTTTTAATATGCAGACCGACAGCAGCGAGTGCCACCGAGAGCATCATAAAATCATCGGTAAAGCCAGCAATAGGCACAAAATCCGGAATAATATCAACCGGCAGTATGAAGTAGCCCAAAGCTCCGACTATAATGGTCGTAGCCCACTTTGGCGTATCGTTATCGCGCATAGCATAATACATAGATATGGCGAGTTCGACCAACTTGATGCCTGCTTTTTTGTAGTGTCCGGTGAGTTTGTGCCAGAAGCCGTCATCGGAGTAAGCATCCACATAGTTCTCGTGTGATAATTCGTCCATATTGTATCCTCTAATTACAGATTACAAATATACTATTTTTTTTCTAAATAAACACTATTTGGGGAAAAGTTTTTTGCATATCAATTTTTATACCATATATATACCATATCATTGGGAGGTCTTCGGGATACCCTTATTTTTGCGGTTATTAAATACAAAATAATTGCAAGGAGAAAATATGTTCCCGACAAAAAGATTAAGATTTGAACGACTTGACCGCTACGAATGGTTCGAGTTCTATTGCAAATTAGGCACGACACGCACTATTGATGCGGTTGCTAGCCATTTCAAATTGGAATACCGCAAGGTGCAACGAGCATCCGAGCGATGGTATTGGATACATCGCACTGTCCTATATGACGAGTACCAGTTACGCTTCAATGATAATAATAGGTATGCGGAGATAGACCGCGTTAGAGAGGATTTGGCTCAGCAAATGCTTGGCTTTGCGAACAATTTAAGTGCTATGTTTGACCGATTAACAGAGGCATTGGCTAACATATCGCAAAGCAATGATGCTGCGACCTTCGAGGAGTGTGCTAAGGTAATGCAGACCGCAATGAAGACGTATGCAGAGTTTAAGAAAAGCACCGTTGAGGATATTGAAAACACTGTAAAGAGCGCCAACGAGCACTTTATGGACTCGGAGAAGCGAATGGCAGACGATACGGCTGCGGTGCTTAATGATAAGGAACTGCGTGAGTTGTATTTCGCACTGATGGAGAAGCAGGCGGAGAAGATGTGCTTATGGCATTGAGTTAATGATACTCATAGATAAGCCGATGTTGCGACCGTTCTTAACGTAGCATTCCACGGCTTCCACTGCTTTATTTAACATTAGATATAGGGATGCTTGCTCCTCTGGCGAGAATGGAGATAGAACGTATTCAACGAGTTGGTTAGGACCGAAATTTTTGTCAATACCACAACGCAAGCGATGGAACTTAGTGGTGCCGAGTTCTTTGATAACAGATGCTACGCCGTTATGCTTGCCATCACTACCGCTGGTCTTCAGATGAACTTTACCGATAGGGAAGTTGTATTCATCAACGATGACGAGGAGATTATCGGTAAATAGTTTATATTTATCTAAGAGCCATTTGGCTGCTTTGCCGCTGTTGTTCATATATGTAAGTGGTCTTGCGAGGACGATTTTATGACCAGCGATATTGACTTCTGCATAGTCGGCAATGCCATCCTCGGTAATCCATTGCGAATCACAGCGTAGGAGGATGTTAGAGGTAACAACGAAGCCGATGTTATGGCGAGTATACATATACTTCCCGCCGTAGTTGCCAAGTCCAAGTATAATCTTCTCTACACTATTCTTTTTACTATTAGTATGAGCGTGTGTAAGCATAGAATGTAGCGTATCGTAATCCACTTGTGCGATAGAACCCTTGTGGTGAAGCAGTTCCAGCAAGCCAATAGCAAAGTGGGCGTAACTGTTAAGTAGAGTTGGATGGTCAGACAGAGAGAGTATATGCTTTTGTATAGTTGCTACGTCGTTGCGTGCAATAGGTCCGGTAATCTCCTTGTCATCAAAGGCATTGCGGACGGTCTGCTGTAGTATCGGCTGGAGAAATGCCTTGTGGTCAATACCCACTTCATCTGCTAATTGCTTGGATAACTCAATAGCAGCGCGAACATAGTTAGATGCAGCAACAGATACAGCGTGATACAATGGCTTATTCTGCTTTGCTTTGTGGGAGAGAAAGTGGCTACTACCACCAAGTTGGAATATCAGTTCCTTCAACTTCAAAGCATCCGCTTTGTCGCATTCTACGGCGAATGGAATCTGCAAATCGGTGCTATTTGTTGAGATAGTTTGGAATGGATGTGCTGCTGCAATGGATGCTCCATACTTCGTCAGTTCAAAAAGGATACCGCTACCATTGCTTCCGGAGGTGTGTAAGAAGAGATGATTTGCCAAATTGTGTGTAAATTTTTCCACAAGGAGCGCCGCAGTCGGAATAATATCTTTATCAAGGGTAGAGATAATGGTAATATCCGGCAATTCGGCAATTTCTTTAACATTATTATATATAGTAGTAGCGAAATTGCTCTCTCCAGTAGATAGATGTGCCGAGCAAACCCACATTAATTGCAGGTCTGAGGCAGTGTTTATGCGGTGTGCGAGGTATTGTCCTACCTTGCCGAAGCCAATGATACCGATAGTTTTCATAGTAATAGCGTGTTTCGTTAATATCTGCAAATATAGCAATAATTCTATATAATACAGCAATAATTATGCACATTTGTGTATAAATCTACACAATTAAAAGTAAATTATGAATAAGTGAAAAATAAATGAGTGAAAAAATATATATTCTTTTGTTTATTTAATTATTTTTTGTAATTTTGTAGTAGAAAACTTATTAGTAGATAGAAGTATAGGTTAAAAAATTATGTATAACCTGATGTTTCATCTGTGCTAATGTGTGCTATAGTGTCTGCAAAGGCACGTTCCATAAGGGTTTTCGCAGATTACGATTTTTTAATAATAATTTTAATAATATATTTTAAGGTATTTCAATGAGGAAAAATTTCTTCCTTAGTGCTTTCTTAATAGCACTAATCACAGCCATCTGCGGTATGTCCGCACTGGCTCAAAGTGCCCCAGATTACTACTATAAGTACACCATAAAGAAAGGTGGTGATGGTGGTGTTATTCTGGTTTTAAATGACACGGCGGCGTATCCGCAGACCGCAATGGCTCTTGCGGACATCCCGCCTGACCTACGAGCGCAGGTTACGCAAATCATCCTGCCTGCAGGTGTCTTGCTCAATACTGGTGAACCTGTTGCTGCAAACGGTACTGGTATCTCCGGCGGCACAATCGGTGCAACTGTCGATATTGATAGTGTGGCTCTGGTATTTCCAAAGCTCATCAGTGTCATTACTCAGAACGTAACCGGTGTTGGTAGCGAACCAACACAAAATGCTCCCCAGTATGTTCCGGGGATTGCGGATGCTAATGGGGTCAACTTAGACCCTACCGATAACAAAAAGTATACGTGGTATCCAGAAAAAGGTGTGCTAACAATTTATGTTAATAGTTTGCAGAATGCAAATGAAATACATAGTTCCCTTGGCGTCCTTATTCCAAAATATGTGCTGAAAGCAACAACAAAGTTAGTAGTAATATACGATAGTGATGCAAAAGGTGGAAACAAAAAGACAGGTTATGATGCATACTTCCCAGGTTATTTTAACCAAACTGCTTGGTGCGATGAATTCTTAAATGCAATAAATTTCACAACACCGCTTCTTACAAGTGCGGAACTTCCAGATATAAAGGGCTTTGCAGATTACGTTACTGGTCCGAATGCAATGACTAATGGTGGTGCTTTTACTTTTCCTCCAGCCGGAGGTGTGGCAGGCAAGATAAAAGAAATAATTGCTCCAAATGCAGAATACATAGCAACGAATACTTTCTTAGATATGACAGCATTGACCTATGTATCTTTCCCAAAAGTAACATATATTGGTGAAGATGCCTTTGTAGGCACTAATTTAAGTATAGCAACTCGCTTCCCATCTCTATTATGGGCAGATACAGTGACAAACAGTAACAAATATAGCGCGTTTGTTGGCACTAGTATAGAAGACCATTATGTAAATATAGCAGGTAGAGAAGCTGCCTCATATAGTGATGCAGCTTTTACTAATCCTAATGGTGATAAAGATATAGTGACAGGCGTTTTAGTTCAAAAAGGACAACCATATAAATTCACATACGAATCAGGTAATTCTGGACGTTTCCCAGTAAAAGTGCAATATGCACTATCAAATACTGCACCGGATGGTGGAACTGTTTGGGCAGATGCAGAAGGACCAGATAACTATGGCGTATATACAGTTCCAGCAAATAAAACAAATGGCGAAAGAATTTGGTTCAGAGGATATACATCCCTGCAACTTGAAATGGACAAAGTTGAATACGTATCACTTCCTTATACACATCTGACTCCTTTAGAGAATAATGTAAAAGGCGAAGAGATATTTGGCGTGATATTGAATGGCAACTTAGGCAATTTGAAACTCTTCGAGACCGACTTCGTAGCTAACGCTCGCGGATATAAAGATGGTGAGTTTACTGTGTCTCTTACTGGTGCTACAATAACTAATGTTGCTGTAAGACCTGGTCAAGGTATCGATGGAGATACAGTAATTGTAAAAGTAAATACATCAGGCATAAGCAACGATGTTAATAAATTCGTCCTTGGTGTAGAGTTTGCTGCTAGCAGCAAATATCTTAATGCAACAGCTTCTTTGCCAGCGTTGGCAAGTTATGATACCGTTATCGTAACATTGCGTCCTGCAGTTGAATATACTATCACCGCAACTGGCACGCATTCATACAAAAATAACGACGATGGTTTAACATATACTAATGTTGCAGATAAGAGATTTGTATTCACAGTTAAGACAGATGCTCCAGCGGGCTTCCCTGGAACATTGACTGCTGATGACTTCACTTGGGCAATAGAGAATAGTGGATTTGCGGGCGGAGTTGTTACTGCTCCTGACTTATCATCTGTAGAACCAATAGATGTAGCAGTTGTTAAAATAAGTGCAAATGAATATAGAGTGACACTTACATACGGTGACGACTTTGATGCAAATCCAGCCGATTATGTCTCTATATTAGTTACTTTGAATGGTAAAGTAGGCAATGATAAATTGGATGCTCCAAAAACAACTCCTTTGTTCGCTGATTATGAGCAATATAGTTGGCTACCACGTTTCAATAATATGGTGACTGTTACTATCGCTGATGGCTATTCGTTTGTTCAGCAAATGGTATATGGTGGCGTTGGCTCTTTAGGAAATGCTGACATTGCAATAGGATTAATGCAGGGTATTACTACCGGTCTTGATGCAGCATATAAAGATGATTGGGGCTACATAGAGATTACAGGTAACCCACTCGTAGTTAAGAGCTTAACTGGCGTTGCTGATATAACATCTAAATTTGATGTGCCTGCTGAAATTACTAGTGGTTTAGTTTCTACTTTCTCCGGTGTCCCAGGAACAGGGGCATATGAACTATATACATTGACTTGGGCTGCTATATCTCCAGGTAATTATACTTTAGAGTGGAAACCTTCCGCTATCACTGATAGATGGGGCAACCATCCAAATGATAACTGGCTTACTACAAGATTAGGTGTTGAAATTGATGGCCCTATTACGAATACTACATTCCCTGATTATACTGCTCAACCAAATATAGATGGTTATTTACCTACGCTTGACGGTGATTATTATTATCCAGCACCATTTATCGTGACTGATAGAGCAACACTTATAAATGTGGAAATAGTAAAGGCAGATGGAGCTGATTCCGTTGCAAATGATATGTATGCACAAACTTATAATCTAGGTAGTAAGATGTATACATACAAACTTACTTTTGATAAAGCACTTACTACTCCTTTGACTACTACTGGTACAGATATAGATTGGACTAATAGTTGGTTAAGTGATGCAGGTGCATTTGTGACACCAACCGCTGACCCGAAAGTTTGGTATGTGACTGCTATATTAGATAGAGGAACTGCCGCTACTGCCGATGTTGTAGAACATAGAATAAATACGATATATGGAAGTGGTCCACTAGATGCTGAATATTATGTTACCAGAGCGGCATTTGTAGGAAGTGTTGATATGGACCTTGTGGATGGCTTAGGCAATCCTAACGATATATATATATCAAATGAAGTCGGCGTAACAAGCCAAGTAAATGTTAAATTTACTTGGGATATTAATGTTAACCCGAGATTGAATGTATCAGCTGGTACGTTCGCTGTTTCTGCTCCTACTTTTATTGCCGGCTATGTAACAATTCACACGACGGCGTTTAGGTTAGACGATACTACTACAAATAATACAGGCGTATTCCAAATTATAAATAATAATGCATTATTATCCGTTGGCGATAATACTAAAATACAAGCGCGTTATGATAATGGAATGATACCTGGAATAGCAGATGCTTGGGGTAATTCAAAACTTACTGGAAGTAGTCCTCAACAAGAGCAAGCAGTAACAGGACATTCTTTGAGATTTACAAATCTGCCACTCGTTAGTGCAGTTTATGTAAATGATGTGACAGGCGCAGTAGCAGGTTATTCGGATAAGGACGGCAATGTTCTTTATACCAATAAAGCAAATACACCATTCTCATTCGCTATCCTCTATACTCCACAGATTAATAGAGCCGATGGAGCTCCAGTTGTAGGTAACTTTAATGCTACAAGCATAGGTATTCTTAATACTGACCCTGTGACTAATACTCCAGCAACAGGACTTATTGAACAAACAAGTTTGTATATCTATACACCTGCTGCAGCAGCAACTGCAACTGAAATAACAGTAGGCGTTAATACAAATCCTCTCTTTGCAATGGGTACTGCTTCACCGCATCAAGTGATTAGCTTCAGAACAGATAACAATGTGCAAGTGGTATTGGATTCCGTATCCATCTGTGATGGAACAGACGCTTTTGCAAACACACTCACAGCAGCAACCGACCATAGAAAAGCACCACAAAATATCAATGCTCTATACTTCAACTTCATAGATGACAAAGAGCCATTTTTTAATAATGGTAGTGTTAATGAAGGATATATAGCAATTTATCCAGTCAAAGATGTTGCCGTTGGCGATACTGTATACTTCGATATTAATGCACAAGAAGTCGCAATTCCAACAAGTCCAAATTATCCTTATGGCTTCGTTCGCGTAGATGCAGACGTAATACTCGGCAATGATAAAGACCTCCACGCAAATAGAGCTTATACAGTTGATTGGAAAGGCGTTGTAATAACAGATAAATGGGGTAATGAATTAACTACACTGAATATGCTCGATACAATTACTACTGGTAGCCCAGCAGTGAAGAGCATCAGAACAGCTTCCTTCTCAAAAGCAACACCACCAAGTTGGTTAGCAAACCCTGTTCCAAATGATAGATATGAATTCGTAAATGGTGAGTATGAGTCAACAATCACTGGCGATAATGGTAAGGTAATTGGTTGCGACTATAGCTGGAGAACAGCAGCACAAAAATACGCTACATTTATCGTAACCCTCGCTGCTAAGCCAAGTGCAACACTTACTGCTGCTGATTTCATAGCGATAGGAAGTAGACACGCTTTTGATTATACAACTGGAGGTATGTATGAAACATCTCCTAATGTTGAAGGCGTGTTCATCTTTAACTTTGGTGGAGTGGAATTCGTAAATGATACTACATACTATGTAACAGTTGGCTTCCCAGCACAATCCGCTGAAATCGCAACTTCAGTAACATTGCATGTTAACCCTGAATCTACAAGATTAACTGCACCAACAGTAGCAACACCAATAGCAGAGCATTGGAGATATAGCGTTAGAACAGAATTTATGAAAATCGCTCTACCTACAAGTGCTATTGATTTCGCCGATTATAACACTGCTATGGGCAATACAGATTGGACAGCATTTGCACCAGATGCTGGTATACCTATTGTATTCAGAGACGACTTCCCATTCCGCACTCCTCCAGCACTTACACCAACTAGTAGTTATACTGGCGATAAGGTAGGTGGCGCTTATGGAATGGCTGTTAATAATCTAATTACTATTTCTCCAATTATCGGAACAGGCACTATTGACTCTGTTCTTGTTGGAACGATGAAAGCAACAAATCCAATATATATCAATGGTTTTGGTCCTCTCGACGAATATGGCGACTCAGTTCGCGCAGGTGGTGGAATTTTATCAAATGGCTTTAACTATACATTTACACTAAACTCAGCTGCTATCAATAATTTCACTGATGTTACGGATGCTTGGGGCAATAAAATGTCAGACGCTGACTTAAAGATTATTACTATACAAGCCGGTCTTCCTATCGTTACTCGTATCGGTGCGGATACCGCTTCATTAGCTACAAATCTTAACTGGATTGAAGATGATGGTGTCGCTAAAACAATAAATGGACTAAAGGGTGGTGGTAAAAGAACTTACTATACAAATGGTGACCCTGGCGGACAAAATGCCATTGACTTCGCTATCTATTTCGACCCATCTACCCCAGATGCAGATATAGACAATGTTGTGAATTCACTACGCGCATCAAGCATTATAGAAGTTTGGTCAGACAGAGAAGCAGCACCTGGAACTAATATGGATTTAGATAATATCCTTACTGATGACCTATACTATGACGCTACTACTAATATAACACACACACCTGGCGAGAAATTCATTAAAGTGAAAGTTCCTACTTATAATTTGTGGGACAACCACGTAAAAATAACATTAAATACTCCATCAGCAGTTGATGTATCTACCCGCCCCGCTATGAATATCAATGGAGTGGCATTTGATATATCTGTTGCCGAAGGCGTTGATACTGTTAGATTTAAAGACGAATTCGCTCCGCTTGAAATTCATCTTATTCGTATGAGTGAGAATAATTTTGTGCCACATACAAATTACAATGTACCTTCATTAACATTCAATTATTTTAATGGCGTTGCATTGAAATATGATACAAGTATTGTTTCACCAGCAAACCCTACTGCTGAGGATACTGTTACAGCATTCAAAAATGCAAACACATTGATGTTCACAGGCGCAAATAGAGCAGATGCATATATGTTGTATGACTATGACCCAATTATCGTTATGGGCGGAAGTTCTACTAATTTTCCAGGAGAATTCGTAGCATATCCTGCCTTTGGACGTTACGAAACAGATAGCACAACATTCAGTTATTCTAAACTGGCTCCTAATATAGATTACGGCGATACAACTGTAAATATGACTGCTGCCGTTTGGCCTCTCGTTGTAATAGTTGACGGAATGAAGGATATTTATGGCAACCTAAATACAACGCAAATTCCTATCAATGGTATGTGGAAGACCGCTAAGACATCACTTCTTAACGTCCTCACGGCTCAATGGTCTAAAGCTGTTATGACGCACGAAGATTCAACCGTTAATGTTCAATTCGTTCGCGCTTATGGTGCTACTATAGATACTGAAGACGGTCGCTTGGCAGATAATATGAATGACTTACCTAAGACACTCCAATTTATCGTAGAAACATCCGCTTCAGTTGATCCAACACAACTGAAAGCAGCATTGAACCTACGGATTACGCACGCCCCATCTGATGCAAAATTCATAACGGATCACACTAGTGCAATTGCTGAAGGAAGACTTGGTAGTGGCTCACTTTGGAATGTTATTGTTCCAATATCTAGCACGTCGTCACTCACAAGCACTGATTCCGTTGTCGCTATTACAAGTGCAAGATTCCCGAGTGTTGCTGGTTTTGCAGATAGATACTTCTATACCGTAACTATTGACCTAACAAATAACACTTATGCTAACACTTTCTTAGCATTCTCCGATAAATACGGCGATACCGCTTTGATTGAATTAGTTATATCTACCGACCCAGATATAGCACTCAGCCCTACACACCCGACTATAAATAATGTATACAACGTAAAACGCAAATTCAATACACCATATTTAATATCCTTCAAAGGAATTATTCACGTTTATGGTGCTGCTCATTCAACAGGATATGCTTGGGGAAACACAGGTGAGATTCCAGCAACCACACCATACATAACCGTATTACCAGTAAATGATAATCCTAATGATTTGAATCTATCAGACGATGGCATTCGTATCAATGGAACTACATTTGGTAATATGGACTTGACGCTCGGTGCAACAGGACAACAATGGGTTGCTATGATGAAAATAATAAATACCAGCACAGTTGCTGCTGATTACAACACAGATACAGTAAACTACCTAGATGCTGTTGCTGGTGGCTTAGACAGAGGTGATAAGATACCTGCTAGCGGAGCCATTATTAACCTGCGAACTCCACTCCTCACCGGCGGTACTTATGCACTCGTTATAGATAGTGCTTTCATCGATAAATGGGGTAACATCTCAGGTGGCGATAAAAACTATAAGATATTCGATACCGTTTCTACTGGACAAAACGGCTTAACATTCGCAGAAGCATTTAACTATCACCAAAATATTACATTCCAAACAAGTAAGACAAAAATTAGAGAAATCGTCCGCGAAGAGTATGTCACTAGTGGTGCTCCTATGTTAGTCGGCTCAACGTACTTAGATTATAGTACTTATGCACATAGGAATTCAGGCGCACCATATAATTATTTAACTAAGGACGGAGGATATGATACAGTAGCATTTACAGTGCATCTCGCAACTCCATCCGCAAAATTGGATATAACCGATTTCAATCTGAAATACTACTTTACTGATACAACGGGTTACTTCCCCACCAGCCATCAAGGCGTGCTTAAACCATTCTTAACTGTTCCCGGTTCTGGTGCATTAGATGGTAACAAATTAGTTGCATTTGATACTGCTAATTGGCAACCTAATGGACTAGTACCTGGAACAGCCGATACAGCACTAGTATACTATCCATTCGGTGGTACGTACACTGGTCTACCTGCACCTAACGCAACGCAAACTAAAGCAAATTGGCTTATCGTTAATAACGGACCAACACCAACCGATAGCGTGCAAATCCTCGTAGTTGTGCCACATTTGGCTAACTACCAGAACGTCCGCATCGCTATCGAGCCAAGCACTGCTGCTACACATCTTGATGGATTCGCTTATGGCGGACAACAAGATACAGTATATAACGTGAGAAGAGGTCAAAACTTCGCTACTATTATGGACCCAAGTGATGATGCCCGACAAGAAATTATTGACGCAAACGCTTGGAGAACTATTAAATTCTATGACTTAGATTTTAATGAGTTTTCATGGTATCAGTCTGAATACGGCAATACCGGTGGTGTTGCAGGTCGGCCAATTATACTTGTTCAAACAGGAAATGCTATTGTGGTAGCGGATAATATTCCTATAGTTCCTGGTAATGCTGGTATGTCCGGTGTACATTCAGAAGAGGGAACATTTGCAACAGGCGGACGTTTGAATTTCCAAATAGCCGACCCACTTATACCTGGGCATTTCTACCACGTAGCATACGACCCAGCAGTAATATGGGACCTTTGGGGAAACAATTCTACCGCTATTGGTAGCAATATCTTACCAGTAAATCCAACGTGGACAAGCCGCGATGGTGAGGGAGATACAGTTGAAGTAGGCAAGTTCACTCCTGCCGCTGCTAAAATCGCTAAGATACTCATAACAACTGCAGAAGGAAAGCAACTAGACGATAATAGTTTACCAACTACTACTGCTCCTATTTATACAGACGCAAGCCAGAAGATGTTTAAGACAAACGCAACACTGATACACTTTAGAGTGGAACTTACTACTCCTATTGACTCTAGTTCTTTCGTTAATGATGGCAAGTTCAGAGAAGAATTCGCTATTGACACCGCTAGCCATATCGGTATGACTGCCGCTGGAGATTGGAAAATCGTTTCCGATGCTGCAGGTAGTGTAACTATCGATACGGTACGTGCCGTTGAAGAAACCGGTGGCTATGCTAGTGGCGCTGCTAGTTATAAATATTGGGTAGTGACTGCTAACTTAACCGGTCTGAAAACTGACTTAGGAGCACACGACTCAGTCCTCGTTAGATTGGATACTGCCACTACCGGAACTATGGGCTTTGTCTCTGGCATAGTAAATCACCCACACGTGACCGATACCGTATACGCTGTCCGCTTCCAATCTAAACCTGTGTTAGTCAAGGGCTTGGTGGCTGCATTAAATAATAATATGGTCTCTGCTGGTGGTCTTGGTCAATTAGATACAACATACGTTAACCAACCAACTGTTGGAACTGGTCAAATATTACTAACATTTGCTGCAGCTACAACAGGTGAAACCTTTAAGATAAGTACAGACGGCACGCCGACTCCTCCAATTACGGGACAGCCAGTAATAACTAATACTTTAGGAACACCGATAGCATTCCAATTGCTTGATGGTAATACTACACCTACTGTCGTATCCGATACTACAATTCCAGGTGGTGCTGCTACTACAATTAGATTTAACTTCGCATATACAGGTGCAGAGACAAGTACTAACTACCCAATAAACGTTAATCTTAACCTTATTACTGATGCTTATGGCAACTCAATAGGTAGAGCATCAAGCGAATTCGTGAATAGTTCCGGCTTCGTTGGTAGTGTTTATCCTATCTATGCTGGCATTGACCAAATAGGTCAAATAAATACAGGCACTAAACCATCTATCGCTTCTATTAAACGACTCGGTATCCGAGTTGATGGTTCTGTTAACTTCGAGGCATATCAGGTACTCGCCGATACTACTATGTATTTAGGTGCTGATAATAATCCAACCGGTGCAGCGATGAATCCTATTAAGGTTACCTATAATGATAATAAAGCTAGCGACTCCGTAGCATTCCAAGTGATATTCTCCGGCGCTCTGTTAAATAGAACTAACGCAATCGATTGGTTCAATACCGTAACCGGATGGGAAATATCTGATACCACTATCAATGGAGGCACCAGAGCTTCCGTAACAGGAACACCTGATACCCTTATCGTTATCATTACACCTACAGCCAATCCTACAAATACATACATACAACCTGTATACCTCGGCATTAACCCAGCAAGCACTGATGCAAACATCGCTTTCGAAACTGCTTCCCTCGCCGTTCTTAACGCCGGAGCACCAGATGTATATACAACTAACTACCAAGGATACTTACATAAAGCAAAGACCGTCCTCACTGGCATCCTGACTAAATCAGGAACAACTGCCCTCTCGGCTTCTGCTTACACAGTGCCTAAAGATGGACTATTTACAGTAGAACTACACGGACTCGGAGCCGGCGAAGGACTTAACTATATGTCTGCCGGAACCGCTAACGACTCCGTCCTTATATACGTAGCGAATAAAACAACAGGAGACCGCACTGGTTATGTTATGGCAAAACCTGGTACTCCACCAGTTGCAGTTTCTAACTATACATTTACCCCAGCACCTATCGGTGGTAATGCCATTATCACATTTAACTATGCCGGCTTAACACCTGATACTGCATACGGTGTCGCTCTTAATGTTCGCACTGCCTTCGTCGATGACTTCGGTAATGCTATTATTCCACAACCTGAAATCCCAACTGCCGATTCCGTTACCGCATTCTCCGGCGCACTCGGAAATAGAGGACAAGTTATTGTAACTCCACTACCTATGATTACATCTGTAGTGCGTGTCGCTCCTATATATAAATGGACGAATAACCCAATACTCAAATTCGAAGTGTCCGCTACAGAATTACCGCCAGGTATGGGTAGCAATAATATGAGCCAATACTTGAATGTTATATTCACTGGTACTGATCCTGCTGCTGTACTTCCAACTTGGACGGCTAACTGCGATACTACTAACTTCTCTACTACTGGTAAATTCAATGTGGAAATTAACTTGGCTGATAAGATAAATGCATTATCAGCGACAGAGTTATTAGAGATACGACAAGTGACCATTGAAGGTAAACCTGCTATGTTCGTTCAGGCAGCTAAATTTGGCGCTGCTAGCTCACTTACAGCACCAGAGAACGACCTTACATTCCAATACTACCAAACTAAATACGCTACTGCCAATGAACTCTCTAATATTCCTGGCGGGTTATCTATTACTGATGCTCCTCTTACAGGAACGCAACGGGTTACCATTCTTACTCTTGCATATTTAGATACAATCCAGATACTACCGGGCGTTATTAAAGCCCCAGCAGGTGCTTTTGCTATGAACTCAGTTTTCGAGTTTGGAAATTATGTAGCTAACGGTGTATTCCCCGGCGCAATAGGAGGAGCTAATGTTGGTAAATTAGAAACCGGAACTATGGTCGGCACTAACACTTACTTAATTAGTACTGGGACTTCACCAGTAACTGGTGATATGAACATCAAGTTCGATTTCATTCTTCCTGTATATTCTGCTGGAGGATACCAATTCACACTTGATACCACAGCGATACAAGATATATATGGTAACCACTTGTTCACAAATGGGGCTGTTGCTACACTAACTATTACCCCAGCCAATAACCCTGTGCTCCTCTCCGTAGAATTTAATGCCGTTGGCATGGCTACATTATTAGGCGCTACCGCTTGGGATGTAAACTTACCAGTAACAGGACCAACAACAGGATATAAAGTCATAGACCCTATAAAGGGCTCTCAAGGTTTGTTCCTAAATAGGTCGCTATTTGGTACATCTTATGATTTAACAGCTGAAACCAGATTATTTGATGTAACAGCAGACAGACCATTCGGTAATACTATTGGTGGAAACGGCTCGGCTGTATTCTCGGCATCATTAGATTTTGTTACAGCTACTAGTGCATTTACTACATCTGCTACAAATACAACAGAAGATGCTAGTTCTACAGCTCCATATATTGTTGCGACTATTGTTGCGACTGGAATTGACGCCGACTTGCTATTAGCCGACATAGCCGAAGTAAAATACACATTGACAACAGCGAATGCTGCTTGGGCAAACAACCCAGCCATCGCTACTGGGCGCAACGACTTCATAAGCATACGAAATAAGTTCTTCCCTGCTTTTGTCGCAGCAGTAACAACGAACTATGATACTGTGGAAGTCGGAGGTAAAATAGTATTTGGAACTGCTCCTGCTCCTGCTCCTCTAACAGTAGATAGTGCGGCAATCAGCGGGCACATCAAATATATAATGGACGTTGACGTTGCGTTGCTCACTGACAACCCATACTTAGAACATATATTTATGCCAACAGGTATAGGAACTATGTCGGGAACTGGCGCTGTTTCATTGACACACCAGACACTAACATATAATAGTAGTGGAGGTCTCAGCCAAATAATCTTCGAAGCGGACTACACTGGATTACCATACAACGCTACGGGCTTATCAATAAATATTGACTTAGGATTAATGGAAGACATCTGGGGCAACCAAGCAAACTCAAACGCTTGGCCCACAGTTAATATCAATATATCCACCATACCTAACCCAACAGTATTGGCTGTTAAGAGAACGAACACAAACACCGGTATCACCGGCTTCACTAACGAAAAAGTATACAGATTCGAAGTTGAACTCAGTGGCGAACCACGCGATGGATACACCCTCACGGAAGATGACATTATACCTATACTATACAGCCCAGCAACATTCGTAACTATGGGAACAGGAACTCCTGCTAATCCAACTGCTGGTCAAGGTACTACTGTTCCAACGACTAACTATACAGTAACGAAATCCACTGCTGACGGCAGATTCTACGATGTAGTGATAGACCTGTCAGGTGTTACATTGTCATTGGATACAGTTGTTGTCCTGAGTTTCAAGACAGCAAATCCTAATACTGATTACATTAGCGGCGCAGGTTGGCCTGGCATCAAACCAGACGGCTTGGCATACGAGAACTACTACTACCGCGGGGCATTTGCTACTGGTCTTGCTAAGGAAACTGGCTCGGTAACATCCATTGCTAATGCTACCGGTAACGGAACTGCCAATATTACTATGACACCTACTACAAGCACTGGTATATTGAACTTCACGTTCGATGACTATGGAAGTGATGGTGCTACTGAATTGTCATACGGACCGGGCACAATGCCAGAACCTCCTAGCGGCTTATACATTGAAGAAAATGCTCTAAAGATGGTTGTTGGTACTTATTTAATAGAAAACACAAACATACAGAATACAGCGGCAATGCTTGACTCTGTGTCCGGCGTAACTATGGGCTTCAGTTATAACTTCGTAAATGCTAGATACTACGACGGCACAGCTTGGGTAAATGTTGGTAGTGGAACTTCTGTGGATATGTATATTGACAAAGACAAAGTGACAGATAAATACGGCAACCATCCAACTGCTGACATTCAACTAAACTATAATATAACAATCAATATGCCAGCTACATACTCCGTATTTTCAGGCACTACAACTACTACTCAGAATACGGCAGCATTTGAAGATCATACAGGAGCAATCAAGTATGCAATTGTATTGCCAGACCAAGCGCCTTACAATACATTTACTAGCGCTTCACATCCGTTTAACTTAGAGATTAGAGATGGTAGTAATGTTCTTCTTCCTATATATCCAACAATGTCAGTTACTAAGTATAATGGAAATGAGGCAATTACTATTAACGGAAACAACACGGCATTCACTAATACTAACCACCTCGGCTATGTAGTATATGTAATAGAATTCAACGTAGCAGTGCCAACTACTGGTGAGTATAAAGTTCAACTGAATTCAACAAACGTAAACATAGAACAATACTTTACAGGTAAGAAGTTTATTACGACTATCAAGCCGTAATATACACAACACATACAGAACACAACAGGAGCCACATCTCACAAGGGGTGTGGCTCCTGCTATTTTCGGCTGTGCTGTTCATAAAAAAATGCTTCCAATAGAAACAAATTAAAAAAAAAATCGTATATTATGAACTATAAAAATATATTTATTCAAAACAAATTTATAGGAAGAAAATGAAAGTAACTGTAATCGGCGGCGCTGGTAATGTTGGTGCAACATGCGCACAAGTGCTCGCAAACAAAGAAATCGCAGACCAAATTGTGCTATGTGATGTAGCCGAAGGTATGTGCAAAGGCAAAGGACTCGATATGTATGAGTCAATGCCAATTTTTAACTCCTCATCCCGATTAATCGCTACCTCGGACTATGCTGATACCGCTAACTCTGATATCGTGGTTATCACCGCCGGAATCGCTCGTAAGCCCGGTATGACAAGAGATGACCTGCTAAAAACTAATGCCGGTATCGTTAATTCTTGTGCGGAAAATGCCATCAAGACCTCCCCAAATGCCATCTTTGTCATCGTCTCAAATCCACTCGACGTAATGACTTATGTAGCACTCCAAAAAACAAAACTCCCACGCAATAAAGTAATCGGTATGGCTGGTATCCTTGATACTGCCCGCTATAGAACCTTTATCGCTATGGAAGTCGGCGTTTCTGTGAAGGATGTCCATGCGCTCGTCCTCGGAGGACACGGCGATACAATGGTGCCACTAACTCGATACACTACCGTTGCCGGTATCCCTATCACTGACCTCGTTGCTAAAGAACGCTTGGACGCTATCAATGCAAGAACTGCAGACGGCGGCGGCGAAATCGTTAAATACCTCCAAACCGGCTCTGCATACTATGCACCGGGAACAGCAGCAGCTGAAATCGTTGAAGCAATTGTCCGCGACCAAAAACGCGTCCTCCCTTGCACCGTCTTGCTTGACGGAGAATTCGGCTACCACGATATATGCCTCGGTGTGCCAATTATTGTCGGCAAAAATGGTATAGAGAAAATTTGCGAACTCAAACTCAATGCAGAAGAAAAAGACCTCTTAGACAAATCCGCCGGACACGTCCAAAAGACAATCAAAGAAGCAATGCAAATCCTTAAATAAAAAATCCCCCGTTATATATAAAATGCCCCTCTACTTTTGTGTGAGGGGCATTGCTTTTATTTAAAAATTCCTTCCTTATTGTAAGAGGATTAGGCGAAAAGTATCCTATCATCCGACGGCATACTATAATTAAAATACTGAACGCAAAGCGGTGTCGCCACACGTCCACGAGGTGTCCGCATTATAAATCCATTCTGTATCAAAAACGGCTCATATACTTCCTCTATCGTTCCGGAATCCTCGCCAATCGCAGTCGCTATCGTATTCAAACCTACCGGACCACCAGCAAACTTCTCCAATATACATAGTAATATACGCTTGTCCATATCATCCAAACCGTAGTCATCCACATTTAACGCCTCTAACGCTATCCGCGTAATACCAATATCAATACTACCATCCGACTTCACTTGTGCGAAATCCCGAGTCCTATGTAGCAACCGGTTCGCAATGCGAGGCGTTCCTCTACTACGCTTAGCCAATTCGTCCGCTGCATCATCGGTAATTGGCGTATTCAGTAGATGCGCTGAACGCAACACCACAGTAGTAAGTTCCGCCGATGTATAATAATCCAACCGCTCGTTAATACCAAAGCGACTACGCAACGGTGATGTCAATAATCCTGCACGTGTCGTCGCTCCTATCAATGTAAAATGCGGCACCTGCAACTGAACTGTCCGAGCTGCAGGACCCGTATCTATCATTATATCAATGTGATAGTCCTCCATCGCAGAATATAAATACTCCTCTATATTCGTAGCCAGCCGATGTATCTCATCTATAAACAAAATATCGCCATCATTCAAATTCGTCAGCAAACCAGCCAAATCCGCTGGCTTCTCCAATGCCGGACCAGACGTCTTACTAATCCCTGAATGCATCTCCTTCGATATTATCAGTGAAAGAGTGGTCTTTCCAAGCCCCGGAGGACCGGTAAGTAAAACGTGGTCTAATGCCTCTCCACGCTTCAAAGCAGCTGCTATCCACACTTTCAGGTTATCGGTAATCTGCTTCTGACCAACAAATTCATCAAACGAACTCGGACGCAAAGCGCTATCTATATCTGCATTTAATTTTTCTGCTGTTATGCTTTCGTTTTCTCTCATTTTTCTATTTATGTATTAAAAAAATATTATGGTCCCATCTTCTTCGCCGGAGAAAGTAAATCATATCCTATGGAAATGGGGGCGTAGATTTCGGTCAACCTGCACCAATAAATCATAGTTTAAACAACCCCATTTTCACACAATATAACATTTTTTTTAATTTATTTCACTATTTTTGCATAAACCAAAACAATACATCTAAATATGCAAAACATCCACACCATACAAAACGCAATCAAAAAACGCGTCCTCGTCCTCGACGGTGCTATGGGAAGCATCCTACAACGACACAAACACAGCGACAATAACGATATGCTTGCTCTATATAAGCCCGAAATTATCGCCTATATCCACGAACTTTACCTAAGAGCCGGTGCCGATATTATTGAAACTAACACCTTCAATTCTAACGCCATCTCACAAGCCGAATACAATACACAAAGTAAAGTGTATGAGATGAATAGAGCAGCGGCTATCATCGCTCGACAATGCGCTAATAAATACGCAACTCCCAACAAACCACGATTCATAGCCGGCTCTATCGGCCCGACAAACAAATCGCTCTCTATGTCCGATGACGTCTATAAGCCCGAGAAACGTGCTATTACATTCGCACAACTCGCCGATGCATACTACGAACAAGCAACCGGACTGCTAGATGGTGGCATTGACCTATTTCTTATTGAAACCGTTTTCGATACGCTAAATGCGAAAGCCGCACTATTCGGAATTAACAAAGCGCTCGACCAAAAGCAAATAACAAATTTTCCCATCAGCATCTCTATCACTGTAAATGACGACGATGGTAGAATGCTCACCGGACAAACTCTCGACGCATTTGTCACTTCTGTCTCAGATTACGACCTCTTCTCCATCGGTATTAATTGCTCCTTCGGTGCTGAAAAATTGATTGAACACATTAGAACTATCTCCCAAATTTCTAACCTCTATATCTCTGCTTATCCAAACGCCGGACTACCCAATCAACTCGGACAATATGACGAAACTCCACACCAAATGGCGTGCTGCATCCATCACTACTTAGACGAACAACTGGTAAATATTATCGGAGGATGCTGCGGAACTACTCACGAACACATCGCCGAAATCGCAACCTTAGCACAAAAAGCAAAGCCACATATCCCACCGTCTCGTATTGCAAATACTGCGTTCTCCGGACTTAACAACCTCTCCATCAATCACAATTTCATTAAAGTTGGGGAACGTGCTAATGTCGCTGGCTCTCGTAAATTTGCTCGTCTTATTGCTGAGAAAAAATATGATGAAGCACTCCATATCGTTAGACAGCAAATCACCGCAGGTGCTCAAATCATTGACATAAATATGGATGATGCTATGCTAAATGCAAAAGATGAGATTACCACTTTCATTAATCTCATTGCATCTGAGCCGGAAATTGCTGCTGTGCCTGTTATGATTGACTCCTCCTCTTCCGATGTGCATATCGCTGCTCTGCAATGCTTGCAAGGTAAGTCCATTGTCAATTCTATAAATCTGAAAGAGGGCGAAGAGACGTTTCTAAATAACGCTAATATCATCCGCCAATATGGTGCTGCGGTTGTTGTGATGGCTGCCGATGAGCAAGGTCAAGCAACAACTTTACAGCGTAAAATTGACATCTGCAAGCGTGCTTACGAACTCCTTACGCAAAAAATTAACTTCAATCCCAATAATATTATCTTTGACCCAAACATACTGACCATCGCTACCGGTATGAGCGAGCACAATAATTATGCAGTGGATTTCATTGATGCTACTAAATGGATTAAGAAAAATCTTCCGCATTCCCTTGTCAGTGGCGGAGTTAGCAATCTTTCGTTTGCTTTCCGTGGCAATAATTATTTACGTGAAGCAATGCACTCTGTCTTCCTACATCACGCTATTCCTGCTGGCTTGGATATGGCAATCGTTAATCCAAATACGCTGGTCAATTATGATAATATTGCTCCTGAATTTAGAAATGCGATAGAAGACGTTGTTCTAAATAGAACTCCCAATGCTACGGAGACCCTTATCGCTCTGTCGCAATCTGTTCAAAATAATTCCGCAGATAAAAACACCGCAACTAATAATGAAACTCCAAAATGGCGTAATCTATCCTTATCAAAGCGTATCAGTTACGGCGTTACTTATGGCATAGACGACTTTATAAATGAAGATATTAATGCTGCGATAAGTGAATATCCAACAGCCATTGGCATCATAGAAGGTCCTCTGATGGAAGGAATGAATACTACCGGCGAATTATTTGGAGAAGGAAAAATGTTTCTGCCGCAAGTAATCAAGACCGCCCGAGTTATGAAAAAAGCAGTAGATATTCTACAGCCAATTCTCGAAGAGCAGAACGCCAATACAGCGAATACCAAAGCAGGACGCATCGTTCTCGCCACAGTAAAAGGCGATGTTCACGATATTGGGAAGAATATTGTCGGCATCATACTCACCTGCAACAACTACGAAGTCATTGACCTTGGCGTGATGGTAGATGCAAATGTTATCGTCCAAACTGCTATACAGCAAAACGCCGATGCCATTGGTATCAGCGGACTTATCAGCCCATCTCTTGACGAAATGCGTAAAGTTGCAATTGAAATGGAAGCACAAAAAATGAGTATTCCACTACTTATCGGTGGGGCTACTACTTCCTCTATTCATACCGCTGTTAAACTTGCTCCTAACTATTCCGGTCCAATAATTCACGTTTTAGATGCTGCAAAAGCCCCGTCTGTTCTGAGTTCTCTCTTATCCGAAGGCAGAGATGAGTTTGTAAATTCAACATACGACCATTACGAAAATTTACGCAACAGCGTAGAATTTAAACCCAAGAATGCAAATGCACCACAAGCAGCAATACCAGCGTTATCCGCTCCAATCAAACCAAAAGTATTGGGCATCACCACATTCACGCAATACCCAATCCAAGACCTAATACCACTCATCAATTGGAAGGCATTCTATCACGCTTGGAAAATAGACGACACAACCGAGCAAGGAAAAGACGAACAAACAAAACTCCGCAATGATGCAATGGCTATGCTAACCAACATCTGCAAAGAGAATACGCTCACTGCAAATGCTGTTGTCGGGCTCTTTCCAGCCAACTCTAATGAGGACAACATCCTTATATTTAGTCCAACTAATCCGGATGAAAAGATTGGTGAAATCCAACTTGTTCGCTCAGCCAGCAATAAGTGCTACGCTGACTATATCGCTCCCGAAGGTAGTGGTAGCAAGGATTACATAGGATTGTTTGCTGCAACTGCTGGCATTGGTATAGAGCAGGAAGTCGCTCGCTACAAAGGAAACGATGATGACTACAGTGCATTAATGCTAGAACTAATTGCTGCTCGTCTCACCGAAGCGTTTTCGATACAACTGCACTACAAAGTCAGAACGGAACTCTGGGGCTATTCCGATGAGACGCTTGATATAAATGGGAAGAATGGTATTCGTCCTGCTTTCGGTTATCCAAATGTCTCCGAGCATCACGTTAAACAAATCGCTTTCAATCTGCTAAACGCCAAGTCAATCGGTCTTTCGCTTACAGAAAACTATGCTATGTTGCCTGTTGCATCTGTCTGCGGTATGTATTTCACTCAAAATAATTATTAATCTCTCTTATCCAAAAAATATGCCATCTGCTACACAAACTATTAATGAACTCAATGCTCCGGCGTTCTCTTTCGAGTTACTGCCACCTATCAAAGGTAATAGCATACAGAAAGTTTTCAATACCATTGACCTACTAAAAGAGTTCAATCCAATCCATATAAACATTACAGCGCATCGCGATGAGGTTACGTATGCAAAGAATGAGCAGGAACTTTACGAAAGACGTATCGTCCGCAAAAGACCGGGAACCGTTGCTGTGGCTATCTCTATCCAGAATAAATATGGCATAAAAGTAATTCCGCATATTATCTGTTGTGGCTTCACTAAACACGAAACTGAATACGCATTGATAGACCTCAACTTTCTTGAAATGAACGATGTGCTACTCCTTCGTGGAGATAATTCCAAAGCAGAACGCTTTGTTCAAACGACCGAAGAGAGCAATAAATACGCCATTGACCTCATCCACCAAGTCAATGATTTTAACAAAGGAATTCTGCTTGACAATACCATCATTGAGCCATTTGATAATCACTTTTCCTTTGGTGTAGCGGGCTATCCAGAGAAGCACGAAGAAGCACCAAATTTACAAACCGACATTGAATTCCTAAAAGAAAAAGTGGCTAATGGTGCTGGCTACATCGTTACCCAAATGTTTTTCGATAACGCCCACTATTACAACTTCGTAGACAAGTGTCGCAAGGAAGGGATTACCGTTCCAATTATTCCGGGTATTAAGCCAATTACCATTCTGCCACAACTAACAGACCTTCCCAAAATATTCCATATTGACTTACCGGAGGCACTCGTCATAGAACTACGAAAATGCAAAACGAACGAAGATGTAACCGCTGTCGGCATTGAATGGGCTACTGCACAGGCAAAAGACCTACTAAGCAATGGCATACACCTCCTCCATTTCTATACATATATGGCGGTGAAGAGTGTCCGTAAAATTGCTGAGCAAATTTATTGATTCTTGCTAAATATATGACTCAATTTATGGTAGATAGTAGTTGCTCTATTACCTCTTCAATGCTACTAGTGCGTTGCACCTTGCAGCCGGCTGCGTTCAAGTGTCCGCCGCCACCAAATTTCATCGCAATAGAGCGAACATCAATGGTTCCTTTCGACCTTAGTGATACCTTATAGACACTTTGTTCGTAATCGAAAATCACAGCAATAGATATAGAGACGCCATCCACTCCGAGTCCTATTTGCGACAAATTTTCTATGTCTGCCAAAGTTGCTCCCGATGCTTCAAAATCCTCTATTGTTATCGGCATCACACTCACTGCACCGTCTTTGTAAAAGCGCATATTAGCAACGCCTAATGCTTGCAAATGCAACCTCGCATAAGTATTCCGATTGTATATTTTATCATAAACTACGTCCGGTTCTACTCCTGCATTTATCAACTCGCCAGCAATTTTATGAACCGACGCCGTAGTAGTAGAGAAGCGGAAACAACCGCTATCCGTAAGTATTGCAGTATATAGCGCCTCCGCAATCGTCTTAGTTATTGGGAAACGTCCCTGCGTAAAAAAATCATACATAAGTTGCCCTGTCGCACAAGCATTCGCATCGCTCAGCACAACATCCACATTGATTGACGGACATATATGATGGTCTATCAGCACCTTCCTACACGGCGATTCCATTATCCGTTCGCCTAGTAAATTTATACGAGTTATATCATTGAAGTCCAGCATAAATACAACATCGGCAGAATTTATTATCCTACTATGCCGCTCCACATCATAGCACTTTACCTTATTGCTATTCGCTAAAAACCTATATTGTGTAGGGCATTCCGAGCCATTGATGAGCACCGTTACTCTTTTTCCCATATCCTTGCATAACTCGTAAAGCGCAAGACACGAGCCAATAGCATCGCCATCTGGATTGGAATGGGAAGTAATTAGGACACTATCGGCAGCATAAAGCAACTCTATCGCCTGCGAATAGTCCAATGAATTATTTAATTGTTCCATTACGCACCCCAGTTCAGTTGCTTACCGCCTATTAGGTGGCAATGTATATGAAAGATGCTCTGTCCGGCATCAGCATTGCAGTTGAATACCAAGCGATAACCTCGTTCGGATAAACCCTTCTCTGCAGCGATGTGTTTAGCAGCCAGCACTATTTTTCCGAGCAAATGTTCATTTGTAGGATTAACATCGTTGATGGTTGCAATTTCCTCTTTTGGTATTACAAGCACGTGAATCGGCGCTATTGGGCTTATGTCGTTGATGGCGAAGACATATTCGTCTTCATAAATTATTTCGGATGGGATTTCGCCGTTGTATATTTTACTAAATAATGTCATTGTATTTATCTTAAAGTGAAAACAAAATTCCCTTAATATAATAAATTTTTCGTCAATTTTATGTATATTGACAATCTTTAAACTAATTACATAGTATTATGAATAATCTTTTCCCAAAAGCATTTGAACATAATGACGCCGAACAGAAATGGTATAATGTATGGCTTGCTCACAATATCTTTGATGCGGATAGCAAGTCCAACAAGCCGCCATACAGCATACTGATGCCTCCACCCAATGTTACCGGTATCTTGCACTTCGGGCATATCCTTAATCTCACCATCCAAGACCTATACATCCGCTCCAAGCGTATGCAAGGTTATGAAGTGTGTTGGTTTCCTGGAACTGACCATGCTGGCATCGCTACGCAATCCAAAGTAGAAGCCGAATTACGAAAGGAAGGAATATCACGATATGACCTTGGAAGAGATAAATTCATAGAAAAAGTATGGCAATGGAAAAATAAATATGGGAACATTATCCTCGAGCAGATGAGACAACTCGGCATCTCTGTCGATTGGAATCGCGTCCTCTTCACTATGGATGACTCCGCATCAAACGCTGTTAAACAAGCGTTCATACGATTATTTGAGGAAGGGTTAATCAAAAAAGATTTCCGTATTATCAACTGGTCGCCACTCTCTCAGACCGCTCTTTCGGACGAAGAAGTAATTTACAAAGAAGTTCCCGGACACCTCTACACCTTGCGCTACTGCTATGAGGAGGACACGACAAAATGGTTACTGCTATCTACCACTCGTCCGGAGACCATCTTCGGCGATGTTGCTGTGGCTGTCAATCCAAACGATAGCCGATACACTGCTCTCATCGGTAAGCGTGTCCGTGTTCCACTCACAGACCGCTACATACCTATTATTGCTGATGATTACGCCGACCCAACTTTTGGAACAGGTTGTGTAAAAATAACTCCAGCCCACGACCCAAATGATTACGAGGTCTCTATGCGTAACCTCGCAAAATTAGGTATGGAGAGCAACCTCAACTTCATCAATTTCAGAACTATCAGTAAAGATGCTAAACTCACAGGTCCATTGGTAAATGCCGAATTCATTGGCTTAGATAGATTTGATGCACGCAAAGCAATACTCGTAAAACTCCAAGCGAATCAACTTGTAGAAAAAATTGACGACTACTCTCACAATGTTGGATACTCCGAGCGAGGCGGTGAGCAAATTGAACCATACCTTAGCCAGCAATGGTTTCTCACAATGAAGCCATTCGTTAGTGATGCTCTGCAAGCCGTAAAAGATGGGCATATCAAATTTCATCCGCAGCATTGGGTAAAGACATACGAACACTGGCTTACGGGAATCCGTGATTGGTGCATCTCTCGCCAACTTTGGTGGGGACATCGCATACCAGTATATTACACAGAAGATGGCAAATTCACCGCAGCAACAAATGAAGATGATGCTCGCAAAAAACTAAATTTACCTGCAAATGCTTCTCTTACACAAGACGAGGATTCCCTTGACACGTGGTTCTCTTCGTGGCTCTGGCCCCTTACAACAATGCGTTGGCTCGTTAATGGGAATGAAAATACACCCGATATGCAGAAGTTTCTTCCTACGGATTTGCTTGTTACGGCTCCTGATATAATTTTTTTCTGGGTGGCTCGTATGATTATCGCTACCCAAAAATTTAACAATACAATTCCATTTAAGGATGTATATTTTACTAGCACGATACGCGATGGTCTTGGTCGCAAACTCTCCAAATCCCTTGGTAATAGCCCAGACCCGCTGAATATTATTGCTAAGTATGGAGCAGATGCTGTTCGTTTTTCTATGGCTTTTCTTGCTCCTCTTGGGCAGGATGTTCGTATGGATGTGGATGTTGCAAATCAAGATATTGCATCGATGGAACTCGGTCGGAACTTCGCTAATAAAGTTTGGAATGCCGGGAAATTTATCAATATGAAGCAAGCAGAGAACTATGCTACATCCAATAATGACTGCACTTTCACGCTATCTTATGCAGACAAATGGATGCTATCTAAATACAATTCTACCATCCAAAAAATTACCGAATATCTGAACGAATACAGAGTTACCGAATACGCAAAACTTCTCTATGACTTCATTTGGCGTGACTTCTGCGATTGGTATGTGGAGATTCTAAAAGTGCAACTTAATCAGTCGACCGACAATAATTACAAGCAACAACTAACGAAATTCGCTACCAATATTTACGAAAATATACTGAAAATTTTGCATCCACTGATGCCCTTTATCACGGAGGAGTTATATCATCTCATCGCAGATAGAGCCGAGAATGATAGTATTTCCACGGCTGTTTTTCCGGTGCCGGATGGGGATGCAATTCTTCCGGAGATTGAGGAGCAATTTGAATTAGTGCAGTCCGTTGTGGAGGAAGTCCGCAAACTGCGTGCTTCTATCAATGTTCCTTCGCAGAAACTTCCGGCTACTATTTCTGTTCCCAATGAAAATCTGCTCAATACTTTGAACAATGTTTATTCGGTTATTGCATCTTTGTGTAAATTTTCTGCTCTAAATATTGCTGTCAATGCTGAAAAGCCCAATGGAAGCACCTCTACGGTCTTTCATCAAATTGCAATTCATCTTAGCATTGCCGATACGATTGACATTGAGCAAGAGCGAAATCGCTTGCAGAAGGAAATCGCTCGGCTAAATGGAAACATCAAATCCACTGAAGCGAAGTTGAATAACGAAAAATTTGTCTCCGGTGCATCACCTGAAATTGTTGCTAAAGAACGCGAAAAACTTGCTTCTATGCAAGAGTCCCTCACCAAAGTGATTGAAAATCTAAACGACATAAACAAATAGCACATAAATAAAAATGGCTAATAGAAGCAATACCACAGATGCAGTATCACTTCTATTAGCCATATTAAACTATGTATATAACCTACTTAGCCCCGAGCGGAACTTCATTCACCAACACAAGTATCTTCGATATTTCTAACAATATCAAAAGCAAATCGTCCATCTTCGCAATCGCTGTTATGTAGTCCGACTCTATGCCGCTTACCATTGCTGGTGGTGGCTCTGTCGCCGACTTGTTGATATTCAATACCTGATTTACAGCATCCACAAGAAATCCTACCGTCTTGTTCTCGTGCTCTATCACTATTATCTTCCTATCCGAAATACGCTTTTCTGACATCGGCAAATTAAAACGGATACACAAATCTATTATAGGTATCACTTTGCCACGCATATTCACAACGCCAACTACAAAACGAGGCGCATTCGGAACACGCGTCATTACAGGCATCCGAATTATCTCCTTTATCGCAAATATATCCACTCCAAACTCCTCATCACCTAATGTAAATCCTATTATCTGCAAGTAATCATCACCTATCTCATGAACCGATGCTCCGTGAGTTTCTGGTGCTTTATGTACTGTTTTAACGTCTTCTGACATAACAACCTCTGTGTATTTTTGATTATTCTAATTAATTTATATTTTAAACTACACAATATAGCAGTTTTTTTTGAAACAATTATCTTATCATAAAAATAATAAGACAAATTATCTCCAACATCTATATTATCGGCTAATTTCCACACAACTTTAATTCAAAAAGTTATCCACATTGCAAGAAAAAACTTTTTTATGTGAACATAATGTATTTCTCCCATTTCCTTGTGAAAACGGATTACTTAAAATATTCCCATCCATTACAATTGTGAATGCAAAGCAGACAAGGTGTCAAAAAAATCACTCCATATTTTGTTTTCTAAAAAAAAATCACTATTTTTGTAATCTATCAAATAATTATTATAAAAAACTATATGAACATCATTGACGAAATCAATAAAAGGTCTATCGAACAGGTAGACACCACCCTAAAAGAAAAAGATGGCGATAACTACGCACCCGTTCCTAACTTCAAATCCGGAGACCAACTAAATGTTGCTGTCCGAGTTGTCGAAGGCGAAAAAGAACGCATCCAAAATTTCAAAGGCATCGTTATCGGTAGAAGAGGAGCAGGCATCAACGAAACCTTCCTCATCCGCAAAATCTCCAACGGAGTCGGGGTGGAACGCATATTCCCAATCCATTCTCCTATGATTCAATCTATCACGCTCATAAGAGAAGGACGCTCCCGCAGAGCAAAACTATACTACCTACGAGGTATGTCCGATAGAAAAATCAGACAGAAAATTAACAAATAAATTCGTTTTTTTACCATTTTGGGAGGCAAATTGTTTCTATACATTTTGACCATCCCAATACTAACGGCTGGATTAACTCCCAGCCGTTTTTTTATATACCACGTCTCTATAAAAACACCAGTCGTATTGTTCCCCCTTCCTTGCGGGAATATAAAAGACCCCAACCCCCAGCCCCTTCCCCGAAGGAGAAGGGGAGTAATTTCATTTAAAAGCCCCTCCCCTTCGGGGAGGGGTTTGGGGTGGGGTCTGGTTTGGAAGGATTTGGGTTGATGCCCATTTCTTCCTTTTTTGGGAAGGTGCTTTGCTATCTTTTTTTCCACATTTTTTTCACTTCTTTGTTTGTTTCGTATTTTTTTATTATTTTAATATATTACAATCGCGTTTTTTATTACATATAATATATTTTCATTAATTCTATTAAAGGTTTCTTATGCAAACTAATTATCTAATCAAGCAAAAGCACTTCGATATCTCAAGCGCCGCTACCGAAAGCCCTTGGATTTTATCCCTCTTTGCTAAATCAAAACTCCTACTATTTACTCTATGCACCTGCATCCTGTTCGCTGCCGGTTTCTCGCAAGCAAAAGCACAAATGTATACGTATTGCGGTCCCGTAGATGGTAATGGTAATCCAACTTCCGCTGCCGCCACATCATATACTAGCGGCTGGTTTAGCGGATTCTATTCACACGAAAGGCTGCTCACCACCTACACCGCAGTAGAACTTGGGAGTAAGCCGATGTATATCACTTCACTTGCCATACACTTGGATTACAAATACAATAGTTATGGCCAATATCTGTATAATTGCGGGATATTCATTCGGAACGTCAGTGGCAATCTCGTTCCTACTTGGCCCGCCGGTATAACAACCGAGCAAAACTCAACTGAAGCTGGTTGGGGTGCCGCCGGCTTTGCAACCGTTCTTGCTGGCCAAACCTTCGATTACAATATGCCATTAGGATGGACTTCATTTACACTAGCTACCCCTTTTTACTACGATGGAACTTCTAATCTGCAAGTCGTTTTTATAGCCGACTGTGCTGGTACGCCTGGCGCTAGTAGTTCTTGTTGGTCTACTAATCTTATGCTTGGATGGAGGAAATATGTTGAAACAGGTAATCCTACTCGCTCAATATTTTCATATAGCGATAATGGTGGCTCAACTCAGATAGGATATATGGGTGGCACAAGCACTAACAAGCACACCCTCCGTATCGGCTACTTTCCACTTGGAGTAACTAACGCCGCTGTTAGTCCAGGCGATAACAACGCTCTACCTAAGGGAAATCTCGTTAATCCTGCTTCGCCTCAATACAATGTAGGTATTACAAAATTCTCATTCGATATGAAAGACATTACCGATGCTTCACTTCAACACGAGATAACTTACCAAATCATTGGACCTGAGCCACTTACAGACGTCGTATATGAAATGGTAGACCCCAATAATACAGCAAACAAATACATCCGTATCACCAAAAATAATGGCGTCGGAGCTAATTACACATACAACTACAACATCCAAAGAGCAGTCGGTCCTTATGTTTGGACTACCGGCACCGGTGCCGATAACAAATCCATAGACCTACGCGATGTCAATGTCGTTAAAGCCGGTAAATACACTACTCGCCTTAAAATACAAACGCTTTCCAGCTTACCTCAATACGTTGAGCCAGCCATCAAAGAAGATAAATTCTGGATTGTAGTTAATAACGACCTCGCTGTCGATGCTATTACCTCTCCTGGCTACTTAAAGGATTATCCTATCGGTGGCTCTACAGGTGTTACTATTTCCGCTGTGTTCCGCAATGCCGGCTTAAATCCTATTAATGATTTCTATGCTCGCGCTAATATTTACGAGGCGGAATACGACCTCCAGACAGGCAAAACAACTAGAGGAAAACTTGTAGATGTCCTCCCTCATAAAGACCTATACGGCTCTAATTACTACCATTGGACTGCTCCACTCGGAACTACCGGTATCCCCGAGCCACTACTAAACAACAATTCTACAATACTTAGCGAAAAACATTTCGTTCCTGCTTTCATCGCTCCTTCACACGGCTACTTCGATATCGAAGTCATTGGCTGGATGCCTGACTCAGAACGCATTGTCACTTACCTTAAGGACTCACTTGCTAATGTCGCTTCTTGGAAGGAAGACCGTATTGACTCTCTATTCGCTGTGCCGGGCTATATGAACTCTTTACTCGCCGGCGAAATCGTTGACCAAGAAGTTACGAATAACGTCTATCCTATTTCTGGACTACACCACGTAATTCGTGCTCAATACGAAGTTGACCCAGAACTTATTCGCTTCATTACGCCTATTCCTGGATTTGTCACTTCGCTCGGCAGAACGTTAAATATTACCGCTACCATTCGTAATAATGGTCTCGTAGATATTTCCGATAAAGATAATGTTTTAGTCACATACACAATTACACGTAGAGACCCAGTCACTAACCAATATACCGAAATTGTATTCCAAAATACACAAATAGTAGAACAAGCCGGAACCAATGAAGGTGAAATCAGAGTGTATTGCTCCGATAGCATTACAAAAGACCTTAGAGGATGGCTAGTTAACAAAACAGGCGACTATATCATCGAAGCAAAACTAGAATACAAAGTCGCTCCACAAGGTTGGACTTGCCAAAATGATAGAATAACAATGGCTTTCTCTGTTAGACCCGCCCTTCACGATGAATACACCATCGGTGCTAATGGCGACTACAGCACTATCAGGGCTGCCGTAGATGACCTATATCTATTGGGCGTCTCCGCTCCTGTTACATTCATCCTCACCGATGACGAATACAATGAGTCCGCTTGGGCTGATAATAACGTAGATAGAGAAAATCCTGCTGTCGACCTTCGCTCACAAATCCCGGGCGTTGTCGTTTATATGAAGGATACAAAAGGAAACTATATATTGGATACTAAAGGAAATAGAATCGTCAGCTCTATCAATGACATTACTTTCAAGCCAAGCCCTGCTAAATCTATCGCTCACGCATCTATTAGAATTAACCTCGAAAGCTTAACTGGTGTCGGAATGTGGATTGGTCGCTCCAATGACATCACATCTGTTCCCAACGCTATGATTAACTCTGTCACTGATAAAGAAAAGAAAGCACTAGCCCATAACGATGGCTACATCACTTGGGACGGCGGTATTAACAAATCAATACTATTCACCTTCAAACGCCCACAAGGTGTCGCTGCTATACCTGAATTTAGAGCTCCTATATACATAACTAACTGCTCCAATGTTACGATTGCTAATTGCGTTATCCAAGACGGAATTAACCAACCTCGTTCTTATAGCTATATGCTACCGGGTAACACTTACAATGGTCCTAACGTAAGCTGGATTAACGACTGGGAAAGAATGTCCGGCGTATCCAACAAAACATATAGTGCCGGTATCGTTGTTCGCGCTCTTCCACCAACCCAAGACAGATTCGAAGAAAATAAACTCGGCATTGATACGCTTCCTTGCTCTAACATCATACTTAGAGGTAATGAAATCTCTAAATTCACTTACGGTATAGTTGACATCGGATTAAACTTCCGCTTGCTAAACCAAGCGTTCCTCGTTGATATTAAAGACACTTTACGCAATCTTACTAAAATCGACTTAGATAATAACGGTAATCTTACTTATATAGGTTCTACTACTATCGTTGATGGAAACGCTAATACATCTACTAATGTTCTTACATATAGACATACCGTTCGTCCATCTCTTAGAAGCTACCTATACTATAGAATGTATAATGTTACTTCTACCATTACAGGCGCTACTTCCTCTTACGTCCTCGTTATTGACTCTTCTAATGGAGGTATCGGACGCGCTGCTAACCATAATAATACTTTCGAAAATAACTTACTATTCGACCTCGGCAGAGCAGGCATATTCTGCGGTAATGATGAAAATACTACCATCAGTGGCAACCGCATCTACGGTATCACCGGACACGTTGTCGATGATAATAACCAAACCCAAGACGCTAACGTCGATTGCGGAGGTATCATCCTCGGCGGAAGACAAAGAGAAAATGGTATAGACGGTTTCTATAACCTCGGTATGAAAATATTCAAAAACGAAATCTCTAATATGGCATCGGCTAGAGCAATTAACGGTATCATTTTCGAACAATCCCTTACTATTGAAGGCATTACTTCTATGAATATCCAATTCCCCGACGCTAAAGATAGAACTCAAATCTATTCTAACATCATCTCCGGATTTATGCCACTTAACGCTAACGTAGATAGATACGGTATTAACCTGAAAGTATCTCACCGCACTCTCTCTGAAGAAGAATTTGCAACCGGCTACAAACCAGAAGATACCCTATACTATGCAGTTTCTGACCCTACTTACTACTTCGACCAAATCCTCGTCGCTAACAATACTATCGTTATGGAAGAAGATAATTACCAACTTACTTCCGGCGATTACTTCGGTATCCGTTCTCAAAAAGTAAAAAATGGTCGCATCCTAAATAACGCCGTTGAACTACAGGACTCCACTCTATTCTATAACCGACTAAGTGAAAAATATGCAGCCGCTATCTATTACCAAGGTCCAGCACCAGAAGAAGCTAACGTAACTATTAACTACAACGACTACGCTTTCAATAGCAATAGCGATGTTCCAGTAGACGCTTATAGATACGTTAATACCGACTTCCTTACCGGAACCATACTCGACTACGGATATAGAGGCGAATTCAAAGACCTTACGCAATGGCAAAATTGGATGCACACGGACTTCTTCTCTAATAATAAACCTTTCGCTAAAGATCTAGTTAATTCTAATGAGAACTTCCCTAAATTACGTATCCCATCTAATCCACTACCTGTTAATAATCCTTTGGATAACGCCGGAACTGCCGTTCCTGAAGTTACCTCCGATATTGACGGAAGAATTGCTTCTATCGCTGACCAAAAAATAGACATCGGCGCTCAAGCATTCGACGGGGCTAAATACGGAAACGACTTGGAAGTTATGACCATCACAGACCCATCCACTTATCACGCTGCCGCAGGTCCATTCAAAGACGCTGAATACTTTATGATTGAAAATAAACCTATCACCATCAAAACGCTAATCCGCAACAACGGAAATAGCAATGTGATAAATAAACCAATCAACCTCAGAGTGTATGAAGAATCAGCTGTAATAAATAATTCAGTCGCTGATGTTCATTACAATAACTATACAGATAAGTATTGGAATAAGGAAAATCAACATATGACCGATAACAGCATTTTTGCTGAAATCCCTAATACCGCTACTCCTATATTTAATGCTACACAAAACATATCTATACCGGCTGGCGGCAGCATTGAAATAGAATTTGCTCTTACTGCTCCGTTCAGAACTTATGGCGACATCAATGGCGGCTCTAATACTTACAGCGTCCCTATCCAGTTCTCTAATATGTTCGCCAATGTTACGCCTCGCTACAAGTTCACTGTAACTTCCACCGAAATAGATGAAGATAACACTAACAACTATATTGAAAAATACGCACGATTCTATATCAAAAAATCTACCGAAGATATGCTTGTAGTCGCTTACAACACTTTCAACAACATATATACTAATGTTGGTGGTGTGCAAGTTCCCGACCCAAAAGTTACGAACGTCGATATGGTCGCAGGTAAACTTAACCTCGACTCACTCAAAGTAGGTCTAAAATACATCGGCAAAGAATACTCTATGGCTAATGAGTCCGATAGACACGACTACGATATCCTCGACAGAAAAGCATGGGATTATCGCAATATTGACTTTACCATCTATAAAACTCTATTCATCGCTGATGAACTAAAAATTGACTCTATCAGATGGGTTAACAGCTACTATGACTTCACTCACAGAACATTCCAAGATAAATGGTATATCCAAAATCTTACTAGCTTCCTTATTCATAACAAGGTTAGCACTAAGTCCAACCTCATTATGGCTTCCGAAGAATTTATCTCCGATATTCACGACAAACACGGATTCCTATCGCTTGACCATCCAATGAAACTTGCTCTCGCTAACGACTTCTTCAAAACAAGCGTTTACCAAGACAGCGTCCAAGTTATGCAAGAGGATTCCACTTATGTAACTGTGTTCAAAGCAAATAAAACCGCTATTTATCAAATGATTACAGCATCTTATGGCATCCCGCCTGTGGACACGCTTCTACTTGACCCATATCCATATAGATTCACTACTGAAAATGCTACTCTTACCGGTAACTCTATATTATTCAATCCATTAGCAACTAATAATGGCAAAATACATATTAAGACAACCGGATGGGCGTGGAATGATGGAGCAAAATTGCTTACTGATGCTCCACCTTACGGCGTGCAATACCTACCTTTGAACAATGTGACTGGCTCTAATGCTATCGGCTTCTACCTCGATACTCTTACTAATCCCGGAAACAAAGCAGCTAAAGACATTCCACCATACCAGAAAGCAGCTGCGATTACATCCAGCACGCTTACTAACAACATCATCCTACTCGGTTTCGATTGGAGACATTTCGGCGATATTGCTTACCTATTCATCGGTATCAAGGACTATCTAAACCACTACGGTGACGGCGATAACACTAACCTTCCTATCGCTCTTTACGACTGGAACGCTGCACCTGTCGCTAATAACGTCCTACTTAATTGGAAAACTGCCCCGCATAACGACATCCTGAGTTTCAATATCGAAAGAGCAAATGTTAATAATAACTCTATCGGTAACTTCTATGATATCTTGTCTATACCAGCAAATACTGATAACTCCATAGATAACGAATATAACTCCAAGGACGCGAACCTCGCTTATAGCACTACTTACGCTTACAGATTGAAACTTAACGACTTCAATGGCAACTTCAATTATTCCGATACCCGTATCGTAAATATTGAAGACGCCCCGTTCTATGTTTCTGACGTTAATCCTAATCCTGTTAATAACACTGCCTCGTTCAATATCTCTTCCGATGCTGAACAGTTCATTACCGCTGCTATTTACGACCTCGCTGGTAGGGAAGTGGCTAATCTACTCAACGCTACCGTTAAATCTGGAATTACTACGATTAACTTCAATGCTAATAACTTGCCTTCCGGCTCTTACAACATCATAGTCAGAACCGATAACGATATGATTACTAAATCATTTACAGTTACTAAGTAATAGCACATTACAACAACACACAAAAAGGCAATCCAAATCGGGTTGCCTTTTTTTTTATGCCCAAATCTCCATCTCATCTCCTGTCTAATATCCGCCATTCCGCTGGTGAATAATATTCGCCACCATCATAAATCTATGCACATTTTTACCCATTTACACAAAATGGCTAATATTAAACACATACGCTATATACCATTTGGCACACCTAACTCATTGAAATATAATATTATTCACTCCGACACTAAAAAAATGTTCCTCCATTATTAAAAATTGGCAAGTTTATTTCATACCACTATACATAAATCACAAAATAATACCAAAAGCTATAAAGCCATTAGTAGATAGCAAAAAGGAAATCATAATCTACTATCGCATTATTTAACATTTTTTTATCATATTCAAATTGGAGGCATTATGCCATTTGCAGTTGGTGGAAACGCTAGAATTAGAACTAATATCTCGGCTGAAAACGCTTACAATGCGTTAGAATTTTCTAATAGAGATATATCTTTAAGACAACTTCGACTCTCTACAGGTAAGAGAATCAATGCTGCATCCGATGACGTCGCTGGATACATTACTTCCCGCTCTCTTACTGCACGTAACGGCTCGCTTAAAGCTGCATTACTCACAGTCGGAGATGGATTTAATATCACTAATATAGGAATGGACTCCCTTGACAATATCTATAACTTAATGACGGTCATTAAAGACGCTACGGCACAAGCAGCATCAGGGGCTATGGGCACTGATGAAAAAATTGCGCTGGCTAAGGCGGCTTATCGACAAGTCCAACAAATCCAAATGGTCTGTGACTCCACCGTATTCGGAGGACGTCAACTATTAGACGGAAACTATTCCGCTGATTTCTTTGTCGCTACGAATGCTAAGCACGAACTCCTTACTATATCTATTAGTTTGGAATTCGATAACCCCGACTACGACATTAGGTCTGGTTATATGAACGTAAATGCCGAACAAACCGATATGTTCGCGGGTGTTACCGGATTGAATATGAACGACTTCTATGAGGTCGGAGAAGATGACCTCGGATTCTTTGATGTAGACCGCATCGGAACTACACTTATGAGTTTGGCTATGGCTATAGACAACATTAACAAACAGGCAACTTACCTCGGTAGTATCGCTAACCGCCTTACTTCACAAGAAGACCTACTTAAAGGACAAATTACTAACTACGACGCTGCTATATCACGTATTGAAGATGCTGATGTCGCTAAAGAACAATTACAACTCGTAAAATCACAGTTCTTACAGCAAGCATCAATTACATCGCTAGCACAAGCTAACCAAAACCCACAACAATTCCTGAAATTGATTACCGGATAAACCTATAACCAATCAGTCAATTATAAATAATTAGATTTTAATAAATAATATAAAAATGGAGGACTTATGCCTTTCGCTATTGCAAGTGGTGCAAGAATCAGAACCAATATTCCGGCTGAAAATGCCTACAATGCTATGGATACTGCCAACAGAGACATCTCTCTAAGACAATTACGACTATCCACTGGCAAGAGAATTAACTCGGCTGCTGATGACGTCGCCGGATACATTACATCCAAATCTCTCACTGCACGTAACGGTGCGCTCGCTGCCTGTAAAAATACTGTCGGCGATGCAAGCAACGTTTGTAATGTCGTGATGGACTCCCTCGAAAACATCAACGGATTGATGCTCCAAATTAAAGATGCTACGGCTCAAGCTGCATCTGGAGCACTCGGAACAGATGAAAAAATTGCTCTCGCTAAAGCAAGCTATCGTCTATCCCAACAAATCCAAACTGTTGCTGACTCCACCGTCTTCGGTGGAAGACAGCTCCTCGATACAATTTTTACTGCTAACTTCATCGTTGGATACGACGCACAAAACACTATGTTGTCGGTTACTATCAATATGATGGACAACAACGGCGAATTTGACGTTACATCCGGTCTATTCAATGTAAATGGAGTTCCTTCCGAATCCGTAGTTATGACTGGACTCGGTAAAGGCGAAAATAATAACTTCGCTGGCATCTCCGGACTTAACCTCGAAGACCTGCTATTAGTAAGTGCTGACGACCTCGGTATTTTTGACATCACTCGCATCTCTACCACTCTTACATCTATGGCAAATGCAATACAAAATATTAATAAAACAGCCACTTACCTCGGAGGTATCTCTAACCGACTCACCTCACAAGAAGAACTTTTGAAAAACCAAATTACAAACTTCGACGCTGCAATATCTCGTATCGAGGACTCTGATGTTGCAAAAGAACAACTTTCCCTAATTAAATCACAATTTTTGCAAACAACCTCTATCACATCACTAGCACAAGCAAACCAAAACCCAAATAGCTTTATGAAACTGATGCAATAGAATTTATATAAACCCGTATTTAGTTAAACAAATACCTCATTGAAATATTAATAGTAAAACCTTTTTGTTGTAATAACTTTAAGTATTTATTACTTTTAATTTTACCTTTTCCTCCCAGTTGCTTCGGTAACTGGGTTTTTTTTGCTATGGGTGGGGCTCATACCTTCCCATTCTCAATAGCGGCTTTGATTGCATATACATCGCTCTTGGTAAAGCCGTGTATGGATATGTCATCGCCTTTGAGGTTAAGTCCAATTTTGGAATAGCCGACCATCGGACAATCCACCGTTACGCCCGATATATCATCGTAACTAACAAATGTCTCCTTACCACTGAGAAAGCCGGGAAACTTTATAGTTAATCCTTTTTCTTCTGTGCTAATAGATGTAGGAAAGAGTTTATTGCCTTCGGTTAAGCGGGATGCTGTATATTTCATACTATTTGTGTAATTTATGAATTAAAAAAAAAGCCCACGCCCGAAGGCGTGGGAAATGAATTAAAGTTGGATTGGTCTATTTTGGATATTTAGTCCAACCAGAACTTGCAGCTTGACAGGCCTTACTACAAAAACCTGCATCTTGTGCCTCTACATCAGAAAGATAATGCTGCCCGTTATTTTGGTCATAAAAAGTTTCTGATGAACCTTCATACCTGTTCACCACTTTTGTGCCACATTGTTTGCAAACAAATTCTGCCATTTTAACCTCCGTTATATAAATTACTGCCTACTCTGCAAACTATTCCCGTGTTTTCGGCAACGCACGGTTTTATATATTGTTCATTCATATCACACCTCCTTGCCATACGTCCAAAGAAATTTATCTATCTCTTTGTATGAAAAATTTGATAACCCAAAGCAATTCCTAAAATCATCCACGCTCGCCTTAAATTCAACTATCTCATTCGTTATTGCGTGTTCAGTAAAGTGAAAATCTGCGTGCTTATTGTATACCTGAAGCAACCTCGCCGATACACTATCATAAATTGGATAAGCATCGTGATTATGCCAATTACAATACTTAGTGGCAAATGAAAAGAAGTTAATCTCCTTATCTTTGCGTATAATTTTATGTCCAGTCGCTATTTTCGTAACTGCCTCTGGACTACCATTAACTAACAAATTATCAATATTCATATTATAAATATGAGTTGCTAATTTGTTGATAGCACTAATAAATGTGCCATAGAAGTTGTTAATTACAACTGCTTTTAACCTTACCTCCCAATCGTTTTTATGATTCGGATAAGTTTTTATCAGATGAGTTATTATATCATCTGGCTTTTGAGATTCGTCAGTAAACTTCTTAATATACCCATTGACGACCTCAGAATTAGGACGTAGTAATTCCGCCATAATTTCTCCTTTTATTTGTGAATATAATTTCATAACATTTAAAAACAGCCCCCCATCACCAATAGGGGAGAGGGCTCCGCATATTCCAACTTTACATAATGGAGTTTATATTGAAAAATGTAAGTGCTGAAATATGAAGATGTTAAGTTTTTGACAAGATGGGAAAATTGAGATTTTGGGAGATTTGATGGTGGAATGGCGTTACTAAGTAGCGATAATACAAGGAGTTAGACGTGGCGTCAATATAAACTCCATTATGTAAAGTTGCCGATGGAGTTAGGGATGGAGGATAAAAACAGAATGTTTATGCACACAAATTAATACATTTTTTTTATATAAAAAAGTTTTTTTTGCAATGTGGATAACTTTTTTTGTCTGAACTATGATTAAACAGATTTGTCTGATTGACTATGATTTTTTTTTATCTATTGTTCTCCCCTTCCTTGTGGTAGAGTTAAAATATTGAGTATTAGAATAATTTATACCAATGAATAAATGAATTTATACCAATTTTCAACATCTTATGCCTCTTTAAAAATTTTTTATGACGATGATTAAACCGCGCCAAATTGTCTCTCAAACTGCTGTTCGAACTCTCAATTAAATGCGTCTGAGATTTTCGTCATCGTATGCGGCTCCGGAAAATTACGAAATGCAACATCATAACAACT
>JAISJI010000026.1 GCA_031261605.1 Ignavibacteria bacterium
GGTTATCGTTGGTGCAATTTTTTTTCATATTTTTGTATTGGGTATTTTTAATGGAATACAAAAATAACATTTTTTTCATTATAAAAAAAACATTTGTGCTCATTTTTTTAACACTGCCTATGGAAATGGGTCTGGAGTTGGATTGGGGACAAGTCATACTTACCCCCATTTTTTCAACGTTACGCCTTATGAGAACGCTGCTTCCGCTCTAAATTCTCCGGTTCTAAGGATAATTGAGTTCCACTCAGCAAGCCGGCTACTCCACCAGATATTCGCTCATTCTCGCAATCCGGACAATGGCATTCCGAATGGTAATCTGTTGGCTGCGAATAAGTTGTGATAACTCCTTCAAAATTACGCAAAATAACTTTCTCCGGACTTTGTGACAACATATATTGTGGCATTACCGGAATTTTACCACCACCACCGGGGGCATCTACACAGAATGTTGGAACTGCAAAACCAGATACGTGTCCTCTAATATTTTCAATAATTTCAATGCCTTTGCTCACAGGTGTGCGGAAATGCTCCAAGCCCATCGATAAATCACATTGATAGATATAATATGGACGGACGCGTATCTTAACTAATTCACAAACAAGACGTTTCATCTGTTTTGGGCAATCATTTATACCACGCAACAATACCGTCTGATTTCCAAGTGGAATTCCGGCATCAGCGAGTTTTGCACATGCCTCTATGGATTCAGGAGTTATCTCATTTGTATGATTAAAATGGACATTGCACCAAATCGGATGATATTTCTTTAACATATTGCATAAGTCATTGGTAATACGTTGCGGACACACAACCGGAGTCCTTGTTCCGATACGAATAATCTCCACGTGTGGAATTGCACGGAGACGCTTAATTATGTCTTCCAGCATAGCATCGCTCACCAATAAAGCATCACCACCGGAAAGCACAACATCACGCACAACAGGCGTTTTCGCTATATATTCTATGCACTTATTAATTCTTTCCTTCGGACTCTCGTGGTCGTGATGACCAGCGAAACGCCTACGAGTGCAATGCCTGCAATACATTGAACATTGGTCGGTTATGAGAAACAGCACCCTATCAGGATAGCGATGCGTAAGACCCGGTGCGGGTGAATCCTCGTCCTCGTGTAGCGGGTCTAACAAATCCGCAGAACTATTATGCAACTCAGCGATTGTCGGTATTGCCTGCTTACGAATAGGACAATGCGGATTATTTACATCTATAAGTGACATATAATAAGGAGTTATAGCCATTCGCAATGTTTGCAATGATTGCTGGACGCCTTGTTCTTCGTCTGGGGTCAGCGTAATGCATTGTTTAAGTTGTGCAAGTGTTTCAATTCTATGATTTACTTGCCATTTCCAGTCGTTCCATTGTTCGTCGGTAACATCTGGGAACATAGTTTTTCTATTTGATGTAGTATTCATATTTTTAATGTATTTATGTTAATATTATTTTATTAATTTTCTTTAGGTTGTCTAAATATTACAAAAATAACTCTTTTTTTGAAAATTATTATCGTTATTATCAATTCCAATGCAATATTTTTGCGAAATGCTAATAATACTCTGTTGATTTTTTACGGGAATAATGTTATTTTTGAAAATGAGAGAACAATCTATATTAAATAAGTTCGGTGACAGAGTCAGAGAATTAAGAACTAAAAAAGGTCTATCTCAAGAGAAGTTAGCAGAATTAGCTAACTTGCATCGCACTTATATTGGAATGATTGAACGTTCTGAAACCAATATTACACTTGCCAATATTGAAAAGATTGCAAACGCATTAAATGTTTCAATGAGTGAGATATTTGATAATTATTAAAAAAGTATGGGAAGTCAAGCAAATCGCCTTAGAAAAAAATGGCAAGATTATAGCGGTAAAAATGCTGCTGTCGCTGAAGTAAATTTCTACAATGTATTTAGTTTTGCATTCGAAGGAACTAACTACAGAATCCGCAGATCACCAGACGAATTTAACAACATCTATGTCGATGTTAAATTAGATAAAAAAGTCCTTTCTGAAATCTATAACCCAGAAATTCCAATCACAAAACACGGAGTATTCCCAGATTACGCAATAGACAATACAAAAACAAACAAATCTATTTACGTCGAAGTAAAAAGACAAGATGGCTGGATTGAGGGCGGTAAAAGGTCAGATGGGCGCGGAAATGCACACAAAAGGTCCTGTAAATTCTTTACACCGGGATTATTAAAAATGCTTCGCCAAAGAGGCAATTTGGGAAAAAATATTCTTCCTTTTTGCACTGTTTTCCAAGGAGATATTACTCGCGACCCTTGCCGTGTTCGCGAAATAACACTTTGGTATGATTCTTATTCAAATCATTTTTTCTTTTGGCGTGATACTAACGACCCATCTAAATTATTAGACCACTTTGAAAATTTTATTTTGCCACTGATAGATTAAATTTATCCCCTTCGTATTCCTCTCTGACGTCTAATCCCCATACATCCCAGCCATCCGGCTTATGTCTTGCGAACAATTCAATTCTTTTCTGAGTAGGAAACATTCTTTCTATCGCTTGTAACACTTCTATCGGTTTCTGGCTATGCACATTCCTATTAACTCGCACCAATTGCTTTTCATTTCTACTACCGCGAGGACGTGGTATTCTACCTCTTTTAAAAACTAAACATAGTTCGCAATAAGATAGAGTATATTGCCCCGGATTATGATTCATTTTATCCCACACAAAAGCAACCGTCTTGTACTCAAATCCCCAAGATTGCCCTAGTTCTATTGCTTGAGCAAGATGGGGATTAGTTGCCCACATAAATAGAAGACAATCATCTTTGGCAATCTCGTATATTGGTATCTTTTTCATTAATTCTGTTTTTAACGTAGGATATTTAAAATTTGCAGCACTAATGAAAATGTTTTTTTGCCAATCGGAATTTTCATTTAATGTAGAACTTTTATCAAATTGCATTTTACCATTATAGTCCCAAGGTGGGTCAGCGTAAATTATATCATACTTATCAATAGGTAAATCTGGGTATAAATCAGGCAAATCATTTCTTTTAGTCCGTCTTTTGAATTCTGCATCATATATGGTATATCCACTAATTATTTTACTATTGGCAAGTATTGAATCGTTATGATTAATATCAAATAGTTCTCCTATCATTTTAATTCCTCATTTTTTATAACTCCCCCAATATACCACTTTTTTACAACATTATTATAACTATACCACCAAAAAAACCTCAAACCTATACTGCGATAATTTGGCTATATCAATAAATATACGTATATTTGCACAATTAATTCTTATCATTCAAAAGAAATGCTCCAAAAATATCTCATCTCAATCATCTGCTTCCTTACCCTTGCCATTAACATAAACGCTGCCGAAACAGCAACAATCACAGGTAAAATAGTTACAGCCGAAGATAACTCACCACTCGCAAGCGCTACCATTGTCCTCCATAATGCAAAAGATAGTTCTACTGCTACTGGCGCTATTGCTGATAAAGCCGGCAGTTTTACGCTTAATGCAACTATCGGCAATTACTATTTGGAAGTGAAATTTGTCGGATATGTATCCAAATATATTGATATAAAAGTGCAAAACACTACAACTCAAAATGTTGGCACTATCAAATTGGTGCAAACTGAATTGCTCCAAAACGAAGTCGTTGTAGAAGCAGAAAAAGAAGCCGTAGTGCTGGGCATTGACAGCAAAACATTCAATGTTACAAAGGACTTAACCGCTGGCGGAACTAATATTTTGGATGTCTTACGCAAAATTCCATCGGTAAATGTGGATTTAGATGAAAATATAACAATGAACGGCAGCACTCCAAAAATACTTGTTGATGGACGTGAGTCCAACTACTCAAGCAAAGAGATGCTTAAAGTGCTCTCCTCGGATTTAGTGGAAAGCGTTGAACTCATTACCAATCCATCGGCTAAATACGAGAGCGAAGGCGTCTCCGGTATCATTGATATTAAGTTAAAAAAAGAGATAGACAATGGATTTAATGGAATGGTGAATGTATGGGGTGGCAGCGATTTCGAATTTAAGTATGGTGAAAATGGCGGTGGTGGCTTCTATGGTAACTACAAATTGGGAAAAGTAAATCTCTTCGGCAATCTGAGTTACAACCACTATGGAAGCAATAGCGACGACCGTAGCAACCGCACCACTTGGATTGATGGCGATACAGCATATACAGACCGCTTCGGTAACTATGAATATAACAGCAATTGGTATGGAGGAAAACTCGGTGCCGATATTGAATTTACAAAGAAAGATGTCCTAACACTCAGCGTAAATGCCAGTGGCGGTGGCTCTGATTTTACTAGTTTAAGCAGATACAATTCAACGGATGCTCTGCACAACCCAACCGAACACTACGATTATACTGCTAACTCCGACGGAGAAAATTTCGATGGAAATATTGCTGCGAACTACAAAAAGAGTTTTGAAGAAAAGGGACACAACCTATATGTAGATGCTTATATATCTAAGAATAAAGGCGATGACGATGGCTCTAACTCCCGCCTTTATGAACCAATTAACGAAGGCGATGCTTTGCGTTCGGATTTATTTAAGGACGATAGCCACGACAATACATACAGAGAGGTCGTCCAAGTGGATTACGAAAAGACATTGGAATTGTTTGGCAACTTGGGCGCTGGAGTGAAAGCGGTCTACCGCCAAATCAGCAACGACGAAACCGAATTTAGATTTAATCATTCGCTCGGCGAATACCTATTAGACCCCACTTTATCGGACTCCTATAAGTTTAGCGATGGCATTCTATCCGCATACTTTACACTCGGGAAGAAATGGGAATCCTTCTCATATCGCTTGGGCTTGCGTGCTGAGTATACCGATTGGGATTTCCGCTCCAATGTGATGGACACATCCTTTAACGACAACTACTTAAGTATAATTCCGACCGTGCATCTGAAGTATAATTTTGGAATTACACATAGTTTCAGCATCAGTTACTCTCGCCGATTGCAACGCCCTTGGTATTCGGAACTTAATCCATTTGAGAGAATAATTGACTCCAATTCAATATGGTTAGGAAATCCAGATTTGGTGCCAAGTTACTACAACTCCTATTCCTTTGATTATATGTTCTTTACACCAAAGACGACCGTTACAACTTCCCTGTTCTATCGCAATACCGACAACACTTCCGAATACTATCATTCACTTACACCTTGGGGAGGTATTCGCTCATATCCAATGAACATAGCGAAAAACACAAGTTACGGTGCAAGTATTACGCTAAACCAGACAATCACAGATTGGTGGAATTTGAACGCCTATTTCAGTTTGAATAATCAAATGTACGAGGCATTGGACTACGGCATAGAAAAGAGAGAGCAAACTAACTGGAGTGTTAGTATGAATACCACACTGAAGTTAATGGATAATTTGCGGTTGCAACTCTCCGGATATTACTCTCCATCAAGCATCTCCCTACAAGGAAGATATTCCGGCTATTATGCAGTAAATGCTGGTCTACATTACGACTTCTTCGATGATAGAATGTCGGCGGGTCTGAACCTAAATAACCTCATATTCCCGAACAACAACGAATTCATTACCTTCGGCGATTACTTTAACTCCTACTCATACTACAATTGGCAGCACAGACAATTCTCGCTTCGTCTCTCTTACAAAATCAATGATTACAAGCAAAAGCAAGAACGCAACTTGGACGATGGCTCCGGCGGTGGTGGAGCACCACAAGGTGGCGGACAAGGTGGAATATAAAAAATAAGTAGTTGCTTTTACATTTTTTTTCTTATATTTGTAGTATTATAAATGGGATTACATAAAATGACAAATAAACTATTACAAAAAATTCTGCTAACATCCTTCCTGCTGTCGTCTTTGCTTTTCATCTCTGCATTTGCAAATGCAACCCCAAAAGCAAAAAAAGCAAAGGAGGTAAAGAAAGTATCTATTGAGCAAGTGGATACCGTTGTTGCAGAGACAATACCTACAGACACCACACCAACCGATACCGTCATTGCCGACAGAGAAGTTACCTTTAACTTGGAGAAGTTAAGCAAACTCGCTACTATTGCAGCATACTCTACTGCTGGTGCTAATATCAACGGTCTGGTCGTATTAAATGTTACCATTAGCGAAGAGGGCAAGGTCGCATCTATGCATATGTTGGAATACAACGAACCAGTCCTAATTCCTATCGCTATGAATGCTGTAAAACGATATGTCGCAAAATACAAACTAAAGCCCGCTATCAAAGATGGTAAGCCCGTCGAGCAAACAGGCATCCTCCTGCCTATTGTGTTTGATATGAGTATGTTTAAGAAGAGTGAATAATAATGGTAGAGTTAATTAAAATCGGATTCATTACTATAACACTGTTCGACCTGTTAGACATAGCAATCGTAACAATATTATTTTATTGGGTTTACAAAACACTGAAAGACACCATAGCTATCCAAGTCCTCTTCGGACTTGTGCTCATTATTGGTCTCTCTTTCTTAGCCGAAGCAATAAATTTACGCTCCATTAATTGGCTCTTACGCTTGCTATCAGACATCTGGTTAGTAGCGTTTATCATCATCTTCCAACAAGAAATTCGCCGATTAGTTGTCCAAATGACACGCAACCCATTCCTACATCTGTTCGTAAAGAAGACCGTCGCATTCAACATTGACGCCATCGTAGAAGCAACCATTGAGATGAGCAACAAACGCATCGGAGCATTAATAATCTTCCCGCAAACACAAGACGTATCCATCTCCTCAATAGATGCAGGTGTTCCTGTAAATGCTACTGTGAGCAAGGAACTCCTGCTCTGCATATTCAATACTAAAGCACCTTTGCACGACGGCGCAATAATCATCAATAGCAACCTTGAAATCACCACCGCACGCTGTATATTACCTCTATCAGCCACTCACAAAGTAGGAAAACGCCTACTCGGCACTCGCCATAGAGCAGGTCTCGGACTTACGGAGAAAATAGATGCTATCGTATTAATTGTATCAGAGGAAACCGGTGCAATTTCCATCGCACAAGGCGGAGTGTTAGAGATGGGCATTCCACCAGAGATGCTCCACGATATCCTTAGATACCGCCTCTCTGCTAGGTAGTATGGTACTAATGTCCAATAGGTAAATGGGAATAATTATCTTTTTCGCACAATACCAACCACTATCCCAACCAACATCATAACACCACCAAACCACACAAAGACCATAAATGGATTTTGCACCGCATTAACACGCAGTATCGTTGTGCTATTCCATTGATTCGGACTTAAATAATAATCGAGCGGCTCAATATACAAATCGCAAAGACCAATCCGAACAACATCCGGCACAAGTTGTGGTGGCTTATCGATATTGGACGAAGCAATGTAAATCGCCGGCTGGCATTCCAAGTTGTTGCACTTCATATTAGCAGTATACTTAATATACTTGCCTATATTTTCTATCTTCATAGACACGAATTCCACTCTGTAATCACCAATCATCACCGGCTCTCCTTGCTGTAAATCCGCTTCTACTCCCCCATAGAAATTCCCATACAGCATTGTAGCAGCAATAAAGACGCAAAGTCCGGTATGCGTAAGAGTTGCAGCGATACTCCTTTTGCTGCTTCTATGCAGCACAGATACAAATGCAAATGTCGTTGCGAATGTTATTATCAGATAGTCAAATCTACTCACTCCACAAAAAAACGCTACCAACATCACAACTATACCAAGCGAAAATTCAAGCAACAAACGATTCGTAAAGTTCGTCCAACTTATCTTATATTCCTTGAGCATCGGCTCCAAGCCCAGTAGAATAAGAAGTATAGAGGATAATGGAACGAGCCAACTCATATAAAATTGCGATGTAATGCCAACGGTATGGAAGCCAAAGTAGCCCGAAAGTATAGGCAACAATGTTCCCACAACAACAACAAATGCAATGCAAACGAGAAGCGTTATTCCGAATGCTGTAGCTAAATGCTTGTTCCAATATTCACTTATGCTTTGCGGATTGTAGCATTTATTGATACTCCGGATGCTGAATATAAATAATCCAATGCTAAATAGCAATATGGCAGACAAGCAATAGAATATGATTGTAACGGCGAGATTGGAACCGCTAACGTAACTGTGCATTGAGTAATTGGCTGCAATACCGCTCCGAGCAAGGAATGTGCAAAGCAGTATCGTTGGAAATGTGAGCAACGCTAATAGATATGAGGTCTTTAATAAACCATTCTTCCTTTTGTAAATGATGCCACAATGCAATAATGCAAATGATAATAATAATGGAATCAACGCAGCATTCTCTATTGTATCCCATCCCCAGAAACCTCCCCAGCCCAGCGAATGATAAGCCCACAGCGAGCCAAGTCCGAGCCCTGCAAATAAGAACAACATCCCATATTTGTTATATTTAAGTATAAGCGACATCGCCCTTCCATTTGCATAATCCTTAGAGACAAGCACCGCTACCGCTATACAAAACGGAATAAGTAGCAGGGAGAATCCAATAAATAGCAATGGCGGATGTAGCAGATTATACGGGCTTTGCAGCAATATCGACTGCCCCAATCCATCTACTATATTCCCACCATATTGTGGGGTCAATCCAAATGGATTGCTCGAAAAAAACGCTCCACAAAGTATAATTAAAAATGCAATGAACACACCTTCTGCTATCTGCAACCAACTAAAACGCCCATCTCCTTTTGGTTGTTCTTTCGATATATCTTTCCATAGAAACAAACCTACAACGGTAGTCGAAAGCAACCACAATAGAAATGACCCGCTTTGTCCGCTGAACGATGCCGAAATCTTATACACCAATGGCTGTGAAATGCTGGAATGCTCATACACAGCGGAATATATAAAGTTATCCGTCACAAAGTTGTATATGTTAATTACGAAGCAGAGTAAGACAATTACAAAGAATGCCAAATATATTTTCTGTAGCAGCAAATAATTATTTGCCCTTGCATTTTTTTTGTTCTTTACCATAGTATTTATATATATACGAAGTTTCGCAACAATATAGCAATTATTTGTTATATTTGTGTTATGAAAATAGAATATGGGACAGACATTTACGAATCGCAATCGCTACAACAAAATAAATTGGTGCGAGTGATAAGCATTTGCTTGGTTGCAGGAATGCTCTGGTCAGAATATAAAGCAGTGTTAGAGGTATTATCGGGCGAATTTTCATTTACATATATTTTAGTATTAACGCTACTATCCGCTTATGCCATCATATTCCTATACACCGGACGCTTAGAGACATCCATAAATAGCGAAAGCATATCCATTTGCTTCCGTCTCTTTCCATTTAAGGTGCGTCATACATATTTGTGGGACGATGTAAAGATGGTTCGCATATTGGAATGTCGTCCTATCAGGGATTTCGGCGGATGGGGCGTTAGAACAAGCCCTACATTTGGAAGTGGTTATACGGTAAGTGGAAAAGTCGGCATCTCCTTGCATTTGCTTAACAATCAGAAAATATTTATTGGAACAAATTTAGACCCAGAGTGGTTGCGAGAGAGGTTGGTATAATGCAGATAATTATTTACGACAATTTTTACAATCCAGCAGCGGCATTATTTGCAGAGCAGGCAACGCTGTATCTACTAACGCAGCAAGTGGATTGCTACATACGGGAGCAGAGCTACATCCGCTTCCAACAAAAAATAGATAGCGAGCATCTACATATTATCTCCGATTCAAATGTCGGAACACCCGATTACATTATCAGCTTCGGTGGCGATGGAACAATACTCTCTGCTGTGCAGGAATATTATGCTTTGGAATTGCCAATAATGGGCTTCAATGTAGGTAAATTGGGATTCTTAGCGGAATTTTCTACAGATTATTTAGAGAACGAATTGTCCAATCTACTATCGGGGAAGTATAACACAACGACACGCTTCGCCATAAAAGCGCATTACAACAACAGCACGGCGATAGCACTGAACGATATTGTGGTGTATAAGAAAAATCCCGCAAAGATGATAACACTCAAAGCGTTCTGCAATGGACAACATATTGGCGACTACCGTGCCGATGGTATTATCATATCCACACCAACCGGCTCGACAGCGTATTCATTGGCTTGTGGTGGTCCAATCCTTTCTCCTGATGCTGATGTGGTATGTATCACGCCGATAGCACCCCATTCATTGAACTTGCGTCCCTTGGTAATACCGAGTAGCAAGGCACTATCATTCATTACTACCGCTCCAGCAAATCTAATAGCCGACGGCTTTAATGCTGCTACAATAGTCGATGACACACCAATGACGATTGAAGTAGCCAATAAACAAGTGCATATCATAATTCCACAAAATAGCAATTACTACGACGTGCTTCGAGAAAAACTCCTCTGGGCGAAATCGGTAGAGAAGTAGTCCATTTGACTATGCTAAATTTTTACTTAAAAATTGCTCCCATTCCTTATGAAATGGGAATGGAAAGTTAGGTTGAGACCTTCAATTTGGGACTATTGTTCTTAATTCTCCACCACCAACTTCCTTACCGAACTCTCCTTACCATTGTCTATCTTCACAAAATAAATACCTCTTCCCAAACCCGAAATATCAAAACTCTTACTGCTATGTAGTGCCGACAAATACACCAACTTCCCCATCATATCATAAATATTAACGATGTATGGAAGTTCGCTCTCCGGTGCTGTGAGAGTCATATTAGTGGTCGCCGGATTGGGATAAATACTGAATTCCATACCCTGCTCCTCTGTAATGCCCACTTCCTCCAATCGCTCAATTATAGCATACGCATCTATCTTTCCCCAGCCCCAAGTCGTGCTTTTATTCTCTCTCGCATTACCGGTAAAGCCATCATTCATTGCTGTTATACGCAAAATATCCTTAACCTCCGTCTGCGTAAGTTTCGGATTTATCTCTAACATCAATGCCACAATACCTGCCACCATCGGTGCTGACATACTCGTTCCACCTGCCGTAATAAAATAATATTTCCCATCCAATGTTGTATCTTCTTTTGGTCCATTATTCACAAATCCATTATTATATGCCGATGTCATTACATTACCCGGTGCTGCTATATCCGGTTTAATACGCCCATCTATTGTCGGTCCTTTCGAACTGAAATGACTTATCGTATCTTTTGGAGGATATTTGCTAGTATTATAACTACCTACCGTTATCACTTCCTCCACCGTTCCCGGCGATGCAACACTATAAGCATTATCCGTAGTAACACCCGATTGCAAATAATTATACGCTCCTCCGCCTAAATTCCAGCAATGCAATTCCGATTTAGAAGAATATAGCGTAAAATGAACAGTTCCTTTCTCCGGACTTCCACTTGCAAATATATTAAGAAATGGACGGCTAACATCCGTATAATTATCACTTGTATATGCCAGTAAATACAGCGTTCCATCCGGAACCTGAATTATTGTATCTATCGCTACTTTTGCACCGGGTTTAAGCGTTATGCTCGGTAGCGAACACTCTATTTGCGAATTATCGAACTGCATCTTTATTGTGCTTTCCGCATTCTCACTATACAACAACGAAATCCATCCCTTATACAAACCAAATTTAAGCGAATCATTATCCCCAAATTTATACTGCAAATGATGCTTAATATCTGCATCATTGCCAGCCGCCACAACTACTATGTGTCCCTCTGGCTTCTCATTTATCAACTCGCTCAGTGCCAATTCCTTTAACATCTTTCCATCGCAAGCGTGGAGATTCGTTCGCTCACCGCTACTTAAATTTATCACAATCGGCTTCCCTAGCGAGTCAGCATACGAAAACAAATATGCAAATGCCTCTATCTCCGTCAAGCCGTATGGCAAATCCGTTGTCTCTATAACTCTATCTACTACCGCTATATCTGCTTCAGACGCCACTCCCGAATAAACCGACTTCCTACCTACAACCTCTCTACCAGCAGCAATACCCATTACGTGTGTTCCGTGCAACTCATCTGTAGCAGTATATTTTATTACATCCTGCAAATAGTCCGCATCTGTGAAGAGCGTCCCCAATTCATTACCAGCAGGTGGAATACCACTTGAATCCTCCGTTAGCCAAGCACGCTTCACTCTCGTCCGACCATTACTATCCCAGAACATCGGATGCGTAAAGTCAAAACCAATATCAACCACTCCAACTATTACACCTTTACCATAATAAGAACGCCGCAAGTCAATACCGCTATGCACCTTATCTACATTGGCTATTCGCAACGCCGTATCCAACATTGCTCTCGTCTTCGTAGCAACCTCTATCTTTGATATGAAATCCAATTTCGCCAATTCCTCTAAACGCTCAATCGGCACTGACACCAACGAAACACTCTTTGTCTTTACCAATTCTCTTGCTCCCAATTGCTTCAATGCTGAGAGCGAATAGTTGCTATCCACCGCAAGATATACTTTCGTATATACAACGCCATTTCTGTCCTGCGTATAGTATCTATTGAACTCCGCAGGCATTTTCTTTGACATAAATATGCGAGTATTAAAGGAAAACTTTGGGCTGGACGCCATTAAATTTACGCCAAAAACAAATAGCGCAAGTAGTAAAACAATTCTTTTCATAATTCAAATTAATATTCGTAAATATTGTCTATTCTATCACAACCGCTAATTGCGTATGATGACAGTTATAGCCAATATATTTGTAATGCAATCCGGTTGCATCAATAAATTCCATAAACGCCTTGTGTTCGCCATTCTCCCAGCCGGGATAATTAAAATAATCATCAAAAACTATCACCGTGCCTGATACTATCCTATCTTTGCAATATTCAAACACCGTTCGGGTGCTCGAATACAAATCGCAATCTATATGCAGAAAAGATATTGGCTCATTATGCTTTTTCAAAAAATCCGGCAACGTATCATTAAACCACCCCTTTATAAGTTCAACATTCCGTCTAACTTTTGGCAATCTTTTTAACTTAAACTTTCCATCGCTAAATCCAGTCCGCCAATGCTCCGGCAGACCTTCAAAGGAATCAAATCCATAAAGATATTTGCCCCCCCCCCCCACCCGAGTTGGCACGAT
>JAISJI010000045.1 GCA_031261605.1 Ignavibacteria bacterium
TTGCAGAAATTATGCGTCCTGAGCGTTACTACTCGGCGGTCAATCTCTTGTTCCATTATTATACTATACTTGCATCCAGCAGACAACGCAGCCGTAGAAATATTATAGTCCCCATGCAAAGTATCATCATATAATACAGTTCCTGTTGATAAATCAACCATTTTCACATTTACAGTTTTGTCAGATGAAACCTCTACAACATTATCATAATCTATTATTTGAGTGGATGCAAGAGAGTCCGTTGGGTCAAAATCAAATACATTGGAAAAGTCAAATCGATAGTTTTTTGCCGGACGAGATATTGTGGTGTCCCAAATATCTTGAACTGTCGTATCGGTTATCTCCGTTGGAACTATCAACGATAGTGCTTCCGCCGGTATAAGAGTAGGGTCAAGCAATCTGATAGAATCTACTAAATCCCAAATACTTACAAATGCAACATTGCCACATCCTGGCGTGGCTGTGTAGCCATCCGGCACCTTTCCACTAGTTACGGTTACAGTTCCATCACAACCTACTACTCTTCTGCAAACAGGCGTTCCTGCTGCATTATGGATGGTTTCTGTAACTTCACTACGGTCTTCGTCTTCGATACAAGGTTGGCTGGTACAGGTTGAGAAGAATTCGTGGTTGGCATCAGCGAGAGCGGTTTGTGGCAATGCTATGAAAGCAATTATTGCGAGCATAAGGAGCAATATTTTTGTGCTTGCGGCAATTCCACGGTGTTTTAACGTTGTCTCGCCCTCCGTAGATATGTGTGCTCTCCAAGCGGAAGCACAAGATAATAAAGTGTTTTCGTTGCAGTTCATACTGCGGGTTTTTTGGTTTGTCAGATATGACATTTTTTTTACCTATAAATTAATATGTGATAATTAGTTATTTTTTACCTCAGAGGTTCGAGCCAGCCAGAACGCGCTCTCGCCTCTTCAGTAATACAAAAATAATTACAATTTATTAAACTACAAAGAAATACTTAAATTAATCTCTTTTTTTATTATTCCAAACTCTCATCACCTCATAGATTCCATTCCAAGCAAGGGAAGATTCAAACTAACCCCCTTCCCACAAGGAAGGGGGAACAATTTCATTTAAAAGCCATCTCATTCGGGGAGGATTGGTTGAATATTACTTACGCTTATTCTTTACCTTCAAATGCTCAGCGTAAGTGCGTGAGAATGTATGGCTGTTAGTTCCATCACCCGTTGCGACAAAGAATAAATATGGATTGGATTCCGGATGCACTGCTGCATCAATGGATGTCTCCGATGGAGAATTGATTGGTGTAGGTGGTAACCCTTTATATTTATAGGTGTTATACGGACTATCCACCTCTAAATCGCTGTATAGCAGACGCTTTTTTTGTTCTCCGAGAGCGTATTGCACTGTTGGGTCGGCTTGCAGTAGCATTCCATGTTTGATGCGATTGTGATATACACCACTGATACGCTTTCGCTCACTGATTACAGGAGTTTCTGCTTCTATTATGGAAGCCAAGGTCAATGTTTTATGGAAATCATATCCGATACGCTTGCCATCTGCTTCATACTTACGCCATATTCTTTTCTGCTCATTTACCAGAGTAGTTACTATTTTCTCCATCTTTATATCAACAAAGAAATCGTATGTTGCGGGGAATAAGTAGCCCTCAAGTGTGGATGTATTTAATCCGAGCGAATGGATGAATTGTTTGTCGTGGCATAATTTGATAAATGCAGTAGAATCAACATTTAACTGATAATGCAGTATAGAGGCGAAGCGTTGTAGTTTAATGCCTTCTGGGAAAGTAATATGACGTGTTAGTAAGTTCTTACCGCTAAACAACGCAGCAATTAGTTCTCCACAAGTTAAGTCCTTGCTAAACTTATGCACACCGGCATAAATATGGAGTTTTGTTTCGTAAGCGTAGCCCTTAGCCACAAGTTCATAGAACCATTGCGGTGATAGTATTTCCTTCTGGTTAAGTTGGGCGATGGCGTCGTCAATACCGCTGTTCTGTGGTATTTCAAGGATTACATCTTCGCTTGCATTTATCTTAGAACTAAGTTTTATAAATGCAAATAGGGATGCAATAACAGCGAGCGTAATAATTACGCCGAATATTTTGGCTAATAATTTCATTCTATCAATACCTCTACTCTTCCTCTAATATCTTCACTACCGGCGGTATAGTTTGAAGTTTCTCACTAAATGCAATGCCAGTATTATAATACTTCTCCACATACTTACTCAATGTCTCTGTATCGTGGCAATTTACGTCTATGTTCTCATCTATATCCCATTCTGGTCTAACGGCACCACATTCAAAACTACCCCCATTCTTCACAACAACAGCATAGCCAACCTTCGCATTGCAAAGGCATAGATGCTCGTTAGGAGCCCATTGTATAGTGGTATCCGTAATTACTGAATCGGTATATTCCGGATTTATTTTGCGATTGTGTGGCATAAAGTAGATGCAACTAACGGCGATATTAACGCCATCGCTCAAATCAATGCGGTAATATACACCTTGTGTATTGACATAGAGAGTGTTTTCGGTAACCTGAGAGAAGCGTATTTTTTCATTCCGCATAAATCCTATGGTAGCCCAGAATATGGAGTCCTTGAGTTGTCCGCCTTCCAACTCTATGAGTTTGGCTTGTAGTTGTTCAGTAGTTATTGGCTCGTATTGTGCATTGGCAATATGGGAGAGTAGGATAATAAATATAACCGAATATAGTAGCGATTTAATTCCGGAGCGTGCTTTCATAATAGTATTCCTCTTTTGTGTAAATACTAAAATAAAAATTATTTTTAACAAAACACTAATAATTAGTAAAAATATAGTGAAGTGCTGTGCAATGTCATTCTGTAATTGCGAGCAGTGGGGTCAATCAGACAAATCTGTTTAATCATAGTTCAGACACAAAAAAAGTTATCCACATTGCAAAAAAAACTTTTTTATATGAAAAAAATGTATTAATTTGTATTCATAAACATTCTGTTTTTATCCTCCATCCCTAACTCCATCGGCAACTTTACATAATGGAGTTTATATTGACGCCACGTCTAACTCCTTGTATTATCGCTACTTAGCAACGCCACTCCACCCGAAAATCTCCCAAAATCTCAATTTTTCTATCTTATCAAAAACTTAATATCTTCATATTTCAGCACTTACATTTTTCAATATAAACTCCATTATGTAAAGTTGGAATGTGCGGAGCCCTCTCCCCTATTGGTGATGGTGTGGGCTGTTTTTAAATGTTATGAAATTATATTCACATATTTAATATTATTATGGAAAAACAAAAACAAAAAGCAGAACTTGACGAATTGAAAAAGCAAGTTTCTGACTGTCAGCAGTGCGAGTTATCAAAAACTCGAAAGAACATCGTATTTGGAGAAGGAAATCCCAATGCCGATATTATGGTAATCGGCGAGGCACCCGGTGCAACCGAAGATGAGCAAGGACGTCCCTTCGTAGGAAGAGCAGGCAACTTGGTTACCGAAGTTTTGGAATCTGTAAATTTTACCCGAGAGGAAGTTTATATTTCAAATGTATGCAAATGTCGTCCACCTGAAAACAACCTAAATCAATCAGCAGTGGATGCTTGCGAAGCATATTTGCAAAAAGAAATAGCAATTATTAAGCCGAAAATTATATTGGCACTTGGCGTTAGAGCAGCAGAAGCAGTGCTCAAACAAAAAATTAGAATGTGCGATGTTCACGGCAAAGTATTTGATTATCAGGGTGCCAAAATACTTGTAACGTATCACCCAACAGCATGTATTTCGCCGTTGGATATTATTTTAGCCGATGTAAGGCAGATTCCTGAGATTATTAACCCTAATTCAATAGGAGGTGTAAGATGAAAAAACTATGCTTATTTTTGATTTTATCAATTACGCTATCGTCCATATCGTTTGCAAAATACACAAAAAATGGATTTGGATGTCCTCAAAGGGGTATTAATGGACTTTGGGGCTATTCCTCTTACATAAGGGGAGTAAAAGATATTCCGTGCATATACAAGGATGCAGAATGCTTTACTGATGATGGAACAGCATTGGTTATGAATGAAAAGGGTTATTACGGAATCATTGTTGATAATGGAAAAATTCTCATTCCGTGTAAATATCGATCCACAGCGTATTATGGATTTTTTAATGAAGGTATGATATCCGTAATGAATGATGATTCTTTATGGGGATTTTGTGACTACAAAGGTAAAGAAGTTATTCCCTGTAAATACAATATAGGTGATGATGATTATTTTATTGATTTTAGATTTTATGAAGGGTATGCTCTAGTTCCGGTTGATAGTAATACTTATATGTTCATAGATAAAACTGGGAAACAGATGTGGGGGTTAACATTCAAGAGTGGTAGGCATTTTTCTGAAGGGTATGCCGCAGTTGAGGTTGATACTAATACTTGGATGTTCATAGATAAAACTGGGAAACAGATGTGGGGGTTAACATTCAAGGATATTATAGATGATTTTAGTTGGGGCAATCAAGGATGTTACGCGAGAGTAGGTATTAGAACAGAAGACGGCTACCATATTTACGATGTAAATACTCGGGGTGAATTATTCTTTAGAAGGTAAATTATACTTTAGGAAGTAGTATTAAACCATAAAATACACAACAATACGATTAACCTTAAAGCGTTAAACTTTTATCGCCCCAGCAAACTAAACAAAAGGCGACCTCCCCACCACCACAGGAAAGGTCGCCTTTTGTCGTTCCATACTACGCTCTGCATTTATCAATTATATATCCACTCGCGAATGCACTTCAATATCAGTATCGGCGGGAAGTTCTGTGTAACTGATGACACTAACCATTGGCTGTGCCGAGTGTATCATACGATAGAAGTATGGACGTATCTGTGCTGAGCAGATTACCGTAGGCAAGTAGCCGGCAACGGTAATGTCATCTATTGCAATGCTCAAGCCATCTTGTATTGCTTGCACCACATCCGGAGGTAGCCCAAGAGTAACACTCATAGAGTTCTGGGCATTGGCTTGCAGCGAAGTTGTTAGTTTGTCCTCTACCACAGGCGAGAGAGCAATACAATGGACAACGCCATTGTTATCGGCATATAGTTTCTTAATTATCTCCGAGAGGTTGTGGCGAACATATTCTGTAAGCACTTCCACATTCTTCGTTACCTTGCTATACTCAAGCACCGCTTCTATAATCATCGGTAGGTCGCGTATTGGAATGTTCTCTGTAAGCAAACTTTGTAATATTTTCTGCAATAGGGATATAGGCAAGTTCTCTGCAACGAGTTCCTCTAATAGAACAGGGTAGTCCTCCTTTAAGTTATCTACTAACTTGCGGACATCTTGTCGGGTAAGCAATTTGCTTGCATTCTGTTTTAGTATTTCGGTAAAGTGAGTGGTTAGCACAGTGGCTGCTTCCACAACAGTATAGCCCATTACTTCGGCATTCTCTCTATTGTTTGTGCCAATCCAAGTTGCAGGTAAGCCGAATACTGGTTCAATCACTTCAATTCCATCAAGAACTCCTTCTGCGAGTCCGGAGTTCATTGCGAGTATCATTTGCGGATATATTTTGCTTCTGGATACTTCATTGTTGCGTATTTTGAATACATAATCCTCTGGCTCGAGCGATAAGTTATCTCTAACTCTGACTGGCGGTAATAGGATACCGAGTTCGCTTGCTAACTGCTTGCGGATATTGGTAATTCGCTTAAATACATCGCCACCTTGTGCTTCATCTACGAGAGAGATAAGCGAGTAGCCGAGTTCTATTTCCAATGGGTCAATTTTAAGTAATCCCTCTACAGGTGTCTCTGCTTGCTGTGCTGCTTCTGCGTTCATAGTTTCATTTTCTACTATTGCTTTTGCTGCTTCTGCCTCTGCATCTTTAGTATTAGAGCCGTAGCGGAAGTATGCAAGTGCTAATAATGACAGACCGATGAACATAAACACAGCAGTAGGAAAGCCCGGAAGCAAGCCCAATGCTATCAACATAGCACCAGTAATAGCGAGTGGTTTCGGATTTAGAGTAAATTGGTTGGCTAACTGGGAACTCAGTTCATCCGTTCCAGCAGCACGGGTAACAACCATACCGGAAGCAACAGAGATAAGCAATGATGGTATTTGAGATACCAGCCCATCGCCGACGGATAGTATAGTAAAGCGTGATGCGGCTTCGGCTACTTCCATATCCATTTGTAGCACACCAACAGCAAATCCACCAATAATATTTATCGCTGTGATAATGAGACCGGCAATAGCATCTCCTTTTACGAACTTCGCCGCACCATCCATAGAGCCGTAAAAATCTGCTTCGTTGGATAAATTTTCGCGTCTTGTGCGTGCTGTTACTTCGTCTATAAAGCCGGAGTTCAAATCGGCATCTATACTCATCTGCTTACCGGGCATTGCATCCAAAGTGAATCTTGCACTCACCTCTGCGATACGAGTAGAGCCCTTAATTACAACGACAAAGTTGATAATTAATAGTATAATGAAGATGATAAGACCAACTACATAATTTCCACCCATTACATAAGCACCGAACGCCTCTATTATTCTACCCGGCTCGCCGGAGCCAAGTATTAGACGCGTAGAGGCGACATTCAATCCTAAGCGATAGAGTGTTGCTATAAGTAAGACGGTAGGAAATGAGGAGAAGTCAAGTGGTTTGCGAATATATATGGATATGACTAAAATCAGAACAGATAGACCCAAACTGATTGTAAGGAATACATCAAGCAATGCTGGAGGTAGTGGCACGATGAGAAATGTAATTACCATCAAGACCGCTACCGCAAGTAGAATATCTTTATTCTTTAATATTCTGGGTAGAACTTGCTGGATAAATGAATTGCCAGATACCGCATCAAAAACTGTTAATTGTTGACTTTTAGCCATTATCTATTATTTTGGATATTATTCGTAATGTGTAGAATGCCCAAACAACAGCGCTACATCCTGTAATTCCTTTATATTACATAGAAATAGGCACAAATATTGCTTGAAACATACTATATAGATACAAATATCTTGCCAAAAATATTCTTTTGCTTACGTAGTGAAGTGCTTTTTCAATTCTTCTATTTGTCGTTTATTGAGAACCGATTCTAACTCTGCATCTGTGGCGTTCTTCACACCTTGCACAGTTCCAAATTTATCTAATAGTTTGTTAATTGTAACGTTACCGATGCCTTTTATTTCATCCAATTCGGATTCTATGGAATGCTTTCGGCGTAGTTCGCGATTGAATGTAATGGCGAAGCGATGTGCTTCATCTCGCAACTGCTGGATTAACTTTAAACTGCTGGAGGTCTTTGGTAGCATAATGGAATCGCTAACGTTCGGCTTAAATACTTCCTCTAAACGCTTGGCAAGACCAATGATTGCTATTTTGTCAGCCAAGTCCAACTCTTGCAAAATACCATAAGCGGAGGAGAGTTGTCCCTTGCCACCATCAACAATTACAAGGTCAGGCAGTGGTTGTTGCTCATCTACAGCACGCTTAAAGCGTCTGTAAATGGTTTGTCGCATCATAGCAAAGTCATCATTATGGAATTGCTTGCTTTCGTCCTCATCCTTTGCTTTGAACTTCCGATACTCGCTCTTTTTTGGCTTACCATCAATGAATACAACCATAGAGGATACCATATCTACTCCTTGCAAGTGGGAGTTATCATAGCATTCAATACGAATTGGTGGCTTGCTCAAATTCAAATCTCGCTGCAAGGAGAGTAGCGAATGTGGCACCGCTTTATCTCGCTTATCCAAGGAGTTAATGTATTCTTGGAGTTGGAATTCGGCATTGTTATTCGCCATTTCCACAAGTTTTCGCTTATCACCGATTTTTGGGAATTTCACCGAAATAGAATCAGCACGCAAATTTCCCACTTGGTCTTTCAATTCATCCACATCGGCATCTTCCGGTAGTAGCGTATTTTCAAAATATGCTGTCCAATTGTTGAGACGCTTCTTGCCAAGCCAGTCAAGCAAATACTCTAATTGCTCTACTTCATTGGGCAGAATTATTTCCTTCGGCACAAAGTCCGTCTCCAAATAATACTTCTCAATAGTTCGCTGGAGTATCTCCTCATCCGTTTCGATTTGTGCTTTTGTAACGATGAAGTGGCGTTTGCCAATCAACTTTCCTTCTCTAACAACGAATACCAATGTGCAAGCGAAATCGCCATTACGAGCAATGCCAAAGATGTCTCTGTCTTGCAGTTCGGGTGAAATTACTTTTTGTTTTGAGGTAAAGTTGCCGAGTGATTGCAACCGATTGCGAGCCGTAGCGGCTTTTTCAAATTCCATATTTTCGGAGTATTGCTGCATCTGTCGTTCCAATTCATTAGCGAGCATTTTTGTTTTACCGAGTAGGACTTGCTGTGCCATTTTCACATTATTGGCATACTCTTCCACACTGATTTCGCTGACACAGGGTGCTTGGCACTTTCCGATATGGCAATCTAAACAAGAGCGATACTTCTTATGAGCAATGGAATCAAGGGTAAGCGGGAATTTACAACTGCGTATTTGGAAGATGTTACGCACCGAATTAAGCATATACTTAATGTTGTGTATTTCGGTAAATGGACCGAGATATTTAGAGCCATCTTTAACGACATTGCGGGTAATGAAGATGCGAGGAAATGGCTCGTTCGTAATGCGGATGTATGGATAGGTCTTATCGTCCCTAAGCATTATATTATAGCGTGGCTTATGCTTCTTAATCAGATTATCTTCAAGCATAAGGGCTTCGGCTTCGGAATCAACGATAATGATTTCTATGTTTGCGATGTTGGAGACGAGGGCTTTTGTTTTTTCGTTATGGGAATGGAATGAGTGAAAATACGTTCGCACGCGGTTTCGCAAGTTCTTTGCTTTACCGATGTAAATGATTTTTCCTTGTTCGTTGAAGTATTGGTATATACCCGGAGCAGTAGGCACAGCAGCAATCTTTGCGAGTAATTCTTCGGGAAAAATGGGTTCTTCGTTCATTTACTAATCGCTTATCACCAATATTATAGATAAAATATTATTTCTTCCAATTTGCTCGCATCTTATGTATCATATCTAAATCGGCGAGAACAATAGCCGTCACTGCTTCAATGATTACCGGCACCCGCAATGCAAAGCAAGTGTCGTGCCGACCTCCTATGGATAACTCTTCCACCTTATTGGTAGCGAAATTATATGTCATCTGTGTTTTGCTAATGCTTGGAGTAGGGCGAAGAGCAACACGGAATACAACATCGTTGCCATTTGTAATGCCGGCATTGATACCACCGGATTTGTTGGTAACGGTCTTTCCGGCACTATTACTAAAGCAATCGTTTGCTTCACTACCCTTCATATTTGCGATGGCAAAGCCCGCACCGAATTCTACTCCTTTAACGCCGGAAATGCTGAATAGGAGATGCGACAATATGCCTTCGCAACTATCAAAATATGGCTCGCCAAGCCCAACAGGCACACCCTTAGCGGTGCATTCTATGATACCACCGAGAGAGTCGCCTTCCATCTGTGCGGCTTCAATAGCAGATGTATCGTCTGGAGAATATGGAAGACCGCCAATAGATTGGATAGCGGCATTGATACGGATATTGGGAATAAGTTTTTTTGCTATAACGGCAGCAGCAACAAGCGTAACGGTCATTCTACCGGAGAACATACCACTACCACGGAAGTCGTTGTTTCCATTATATTTTTTATTTGCAACGAAATCGGAAGTGCTAGGACGCACAATATTTGGCGAATATGCTTCCGAATGCTCGTTGAAGTTAGAGAACACAATAGTAATTGCGTTGCCGGTCGTTTTGTTGTTAAATACACCGGATACTATTGTAGGAATATCTGGCTCAACTCTTGCAGTTGCACCGATATGCGATGCCTTACGACGTGTTAAGTCATTAGTAAAATCCGCTGATGTAAGATGGATTCCTGCTGGACAACCATCTATTGTGACTCCCAAATATGAACTATGGGATTGACCGAAAATAGAAACTCGAAGGGCGCTACCAAATGTATTCATTGCTCACCATTAAAATATAGATGTGTAATATAGTAAAAAAAAATGAATTCCACACTATTTCTTTATAATTTTATATGCTACAACGTCATTTTCGTAATGAACTACTACTTTATATTCTCCTGCTGGCAAGCCGGTAATGTCAATAGATTTTGAATGTTCGCCGGTATTACCATCTAATTGTAGTGGCTGTAAGACAGATGAGCCGGTAATATCTATGACTTCTAATGTAACGTAGCCAAGTATATCATCTGAAATGGTGTAAGATATTGTTGTAGTTGTGTTTATAGGATTTGGACTAACGCTATTGATAGTAAGATTTGGCTTATACGTTATATAGCGGTCGGGAGCAAGATTGAGCAATTGGAATAGCCCATTTTTATAATTCACATATACAGAGTCGCCGAAAAATATGGAGTTATCAATAAATTCAATATCCGACTTATCGGTCTCATATAATGCCGCAAGTCCATGTATTTCCACTAATGTAGCGGTATTGGAAGTGAAGTCGCCGACCACTCTCACTTTGATATAGCGTAGAGTATCCACAACTTCATTCCGAATGATTGTAGCCGTTCCGAAATCGCTAACAGCAGCAAGTGGATAGAAAATATGTTGATTAATAGTAATTTCGGTTTCAAAAAATCGCTCTCCCTTGTAAGGATAGTTTTCCGTTTTTGTCATCGTAATCGGAATAACTGCATCCATATCAGTGGGTTTTGCTTCAACAGTCGGTATAGTCAAATTTGCATTGCCATAATAGGGTGTAAGTGTAATTTCTTCGCTCATTGCACAGGGCTTAGCGAGGATATTTAATTTTGCTTCTGCAATAGTGTCGCCAATATATTCAATTTCAATCTGCTGTTGTTCCAATGGATTGACATAAATAGGGAGTGGCGTATTGCATTTATACAAGCCAGCAGGTGTTATAACTATACTATCTATATATAGGTTAGCATCGCCGGTATTTGTAAGTGTAATGGTTCGTTGCTTAATTTCCGGAATAAATGGGAGGACAGTATGGCTTACACTTAGTTCCGTTCCGATACCTCTACCAATTACAGGGATATAGAGGCGAACATAACTTTGGTTGGAATGATAGACAACCAATGTATCTGTAATGTTTCCAGCCACTAACGGATTTACCGCTAATGTTGCAACGTATGTATCCCCGGGTTGTAGAACGGTATCTTTCGGCTGGTAAATCACCTTGAAGTGCTGTCCTTTTCGGAATACAATATCATTAATCGTAACCGGAATTGTATCTCTATTCCTAAATAATTCAATGCGTTGTGAGCGTTCCACATACAGACATTGCTCACCGAAGTCCAATGGATTAGAGACCGACAGAGATAAATTGCGGTTTATGCTATGAATGGAAAATGGAAAGTTGTATTCTACATTACAAGCAACGAAGCACAACTCATCCGAAATATCGCCTGTATCTAAGGGAGTTACGGTGATTGTGAAGTCCTTGCATTCGCCAGGATATATTGTAAGTGGCATATTATTCAATACATTATCAAAATTGAAATGGACACCATTCTTAAAATATGCTTTTTCAAATATGGCTACTGCTTCGCCTCTATTGCATAATTGTGCAGTAAAGGTGTAACCCTTTGTAGTTCCAATGAGTTGTGGAGTTAATTCAATAGAGGATGCCAATGCAACAACTGGGCGTATGATGCTGAAAGGTGAGTCGCTTACGTCATTTTCTGGCAATGAGAAATTAACCAATACGCAGTTGCTATCGCCGTGCGAACGAACTAACATAGCATTCCCTGTTTTTGCTACGGTTAAGCCATAGAGTTCTGGGACCAAGTAATTGATTAATGTTTGCTTAAATTGGGAATCATCTGTTAAGTCCATAATGCAGACCTGCGGATTATCCGGATGTCCGAGAATAGCGAGGCGTCCCGTTGGATTGAAATCTAAGGATACGGCATAACTAGAACGTATCTTTAAGTCCTTGAAAAATACGTTGCTATATCTATCATAAATCAAATTATCGGCAAGGAAAGGAGTGGCTTCTTCCGATGGTTTATTTTGTCGGATAGAGAGCCCCAATAGACGTAAGTCCTGCGAGACAGACATCGCCTCTATCATATTATATTCCTTAGCGAAATCGTAGGTATTGCGTGTAGTAACAATAGGATAAGCAGACATATCCAGCATTTTGATAGTGTTATCCAATAATGTTACATAAATTACATCCTCACCATCGCTAATGAAAGCATTAGTAATTGGCATATTTTCCGTCCAAATTACCGGATTGCGTCCTGCAGTATCTACAAATATCATTGTATTGCCGTAAGTCGCTGGTGTTACACATATATAACGTTGTTTTTTGTCTGTAAGGACTTTATCTGAATATACATCGGTCGGTAGTGTAAGATATTTAGATACGGTGTTTTCGCCGGAGTTGAAAAATAGTAGGTTATGATTTGCAGCATCAAGTGCCACAAAGTATTCATTATCAATGATATAGGCAGCAGATGTGATTTCTGGTGTATATAAATTATTTGCGTAATTATTTACATTTACGTTAGTTATGGTCGTTGGCGTTGGATACAAGTTCCATTCTATTACATTATTGTCATAAGATGTTGTAATACCGCGAGTTCCATCATAATTAAATATTGCAGATAGGATTTTGGATGTATCTTCTTTGATACTCACAAATTGGTTCAAACTTTGGTCATATTGTTGATAAATGCGGACATAGCAGTTATCGCTAATGGTATTTGGAACTGTCCAGATATAAGAACTTGAGTCGCCGTTCACTTTTGCGATGTCTTTCCAAGTAGTTTGGTCATCGGTAGAGTATTGAATATAAACGGTATGTCCCTTTGCTTGTCCTTCCCATCTAATAGTAAATTTCTCGCAAGGAGCAAGTTTCTCTCCACCATTTGGCGAGAGCAGTTGCAGAGAAGGTAAGGCATTGAGATTGTAAGTATTTGTCGTAATTGGGAGTTTATATTTGGTACCACCGCCGAAGTGGAATATCATAAATTCCTTCAAGAACGGATTACCTGGTGGTGCATTATATGTAACGGTGATAAGATAGGAGCATTCCAAAATTACTTTTTTGGGTGGCTCGCCGGTTTTATCTGGTGGTAAGCCAGTCCATACATATCGGAAATTCGGATTGGTAAATGTAATAGAGTCAATGAAAGGTGCTTGCGTCCAAATGTAAGTAGGGTCGGTGGTATAATTGCCTCGAACGGAGAAATAGAATTGCGCAACTTGCTCGCTAGGACCTTCCGTATTGAAATTCAATTCATTAACTATTGTAACGTGGTCTTCCACTTTGTATAACCTTAAATCATAGCCCTTCCAATCGTAAAGTGGCGGAAATTGGCGTGTCTCCACTTCCGTTCCATTGGTAACTACCAACTCAAACGATGCTAAATGCGGTGTAGCGATGGCGGGTGAAAAAGTAATATGCTGTGTGCCATTTGCACTTGGAGCACCGATGGACAGAGTCCGATTAACTAATACATCCGATTCAATTAATTGGGCGTTAGTATTAGTCAAATAAATAGGAGTGCCGTCTTTAGTAGCCAGCACATTGCATCCCATCAGTGGCTCACCTTTAGAACCACTACCAGCAATATAATCAGAATATTGGATTGTGATAGTAGCCGATAGCGAGTATGATAGCAGCAATAATAAAATAAAATAAAATGTGCTTCCCTTCATACTTCAATATACAAATAATTTGCGACAATGACACACTATAGTCCTTTTTTATTGTGTCTATAAGTAAATTCTCGTATAAAATGATTACTTTTGTGAAACTCATACACTATTCAATCTATCAATGTTTACTGGTCTAATTACTGAGAAAGGAAAAATAGTATCGGCTACGAATACGCAAACAGGTAAGCGGTTGGCTATTCAAACCGATACGCTATGTGCTACAATGCAACTCGGCGATTCCATTGCTATCAACGGCGTGTGCCAAACCGCTGTTCAAATTACAAATAATACGTTTGCTGTGGATGTTATAAGTGAGACGTTGAAGAAGACAACTCTCGGCTATCTATCTATCGGACAAAGCGTAAATTTAGAGCCGGCTGCAACTCTTACTACGCGATTAGGCGGGCATTTCGTGCAAGGACATATTGATACGACAGCGCAACTCCTGCAAATAACACGGATGCACCAGACAGTGGAATTCATATTCTCTTTCCCTACGGAATACCGCAAATATCTTGCTCATACCGGCTCCATTGCTATTGATGGCGTTAGTTTAACTACTGCACAAATATATGATGCGAGTTTCAAAGTAGCACTCATACCGCACACTTTGCAACAGACGCTATTTGGCAGTTACAAAGTGGGCGATAGAGTGAATTTGGAATTTGATATTATCGGAAAATATGTGGAGACGATGCTGCTGTATGGGACACATATTACCCAATCTTAAAGTTATTTACAATCTCCGACAACTGCATAGTAGAATTCATTAACTCGGTAGAGTTGGAAGTTACATCCTCAACATTTTGGAACGACGTAACAGTGTCCTGCTTGATAACTTCAATGTTATTCGCAATATTTTCAGTTGCTTCGGATTGCTGTTTGCTAGATTCAGCAATGCCATTAATCATCTCCAACAATTCATTAATGCTATCCAAAATATTGGTCAAAGAGTGTCCAGCTTCGTCCGCAAGTTCAATTCCTTCATTTACTTGTGCCGTGCCTTTCTCCATAGCGATAACAGCATTGCTGGTATCCGTTTGGATTTGTTTAATCATCGTAGCGATTTCCTTAGTAGCGCTTGCGGTGCTAATAGCAAGCTTGCCAACGCTATCAGCAACAACAGCAAAGCCACGTCCTTGCTCACCAGCACGCGCCGCCTCAATAGCAGCATTCAGCGATAGCAGATTGGTTTGGTCGGCTATGTCGGTGATAACAGTAATGATTTCGCCTATTTTCTTGCTTGAGTCCCCTAAGTCCTGTATATTTCGCGCACTCACTTTTACTACCTCTGCTATTTCTTTCATTTTGGTAATAGTGTTCTGAACGACCTTCTGTCCATCTTTAGCAACTTTACCACTTTCGTTAGCGACCTCAGCAGTTTTAATAGCGCTACGTGCATTAGCATCTACAGTTCCAGCCATCATTTCTATGTCATTAGCGATAGCTGCTGTATTCTCATTTTGTCGCGAAGTAACTGTAGAGAGATAGTTTGCCGATGTTGTAATCGCATTGGACGAGTCCGCTGTAATATTAACCGAATTCTTTATTTCAGAAACAAGTGCCGATAGCGACTCACCAAGATTATTTATATTCTGCTTCATATTTTCAAAACTGCCCGAGTATATAGTATGAATACGCGGAGTTAAGTCGCCAGTAGACATTGTATTAAGTGTTGCATCTACTTCCTCCGTCAAATTAGAGAATATCTTTACTATATTATTTATTCCGGATACCATCTTTTGCCAATCCCCTTGGAACAACTTCTCATCCGCACGTTTGGCAAGGTCGCCATTTTCTGCCATCTCGCTAAGGAACATAATGGCATCTCTAAAGTTATCTAATGTCTGCAATGTCATATTCAAACTATGCATCATCTCCTTTATATGAAATTCATAACCCGATTCGTCTATCTGCTCCGGAAATTTCCCGACCGCTATTAAGCCCATATAATCATTAATCTTCGCAACTGGATTTACTATAAGTTCCAACATCTTATTCATTGCTAACATTAGCATCTTATAGTCGCCTCCATACTTGCCAACGTCCGCTAAAACACGGAGATTTCCGCCGGCTACTTCATTAGCAACACGTTCTACCTCATTTACCATATCTTTTACGTTATCCCGAACGGCTATTGCGCCACGTGATAGGTCGGATACTTCATCATTTCCTTCAGCAGATAATACCATATCGGCAAAGTTACCTACTGATAGCTTTGCAAATTCTTTGGTTAATTTCTTCAATGGATTAGAGAGCATACCAGCAAGCACAATTATCGTTATAGAAATCAAGAGCAATGCTAATCCGAATAAAATTATCGTTTGCTCAAGCGTATTGTTTGCTTGCGCTACAATCATATCAAACGGAACAGAAATAGCCAATACCAATCTCTGGTCTGTTTCGCCAAATTGAACCGGCACAAAATACATAACTTTACGCGTCCCCGCATCCGCTGTTATGTAATCTATATCAAATCTCTCGCCATTTACCAACATCTTATTGATGGAGTCCGCCAATTTCGCATCAAATTGGGAATTGTCAAGTATGCTCTTACCAAGCAATTCATTGTTATGAGCCGCTATGTATAATCCTGTCTCGGAGAATAAAGAGGCGTGGCTGGAGTCAAATGGTTGAATAGAATTTATGTAATCCACTATACTGCTCAAGGAAATATCAACACCGCTCACACCTATAACTTTATTCTCTGCATTGAAAATAGGAGCACTAATAGTGGTCATCAAAATATTATCTTTAGCATCGCCTGTATAGGAATAATCGTATGGCTCGATAATGCAAATCTTCCCTGTCTCACGTGGCAGTTTGTAATAATCATCTTCTAAAGCTGCCTCTGGCTCTTCCTCTATTTGGGCTTGTATCTCTCCCGTGCCACGATGGAATGCTACATTGAATCTACCTGAAGCAGAGTATGGCAACCGATTAGCATACTGAGCATCTTGCCCATCCAAAGCATCTTTATCAAAGTCCGCCCACGTTGAAAGAACTTTCTTATTGTATTCCAACACCTTACGAGTAAGATTGAAATAGAAACTGCGACGTTCATTTATTGGATGCGAAGCATAATCTTGCAAGAAACCCGTATAGTTATTGCTAACCATTATGTAATTCGCAAGTTCTTGACTCAACTGATTGGAATACTCTTGCGACAACTTCTCCAACTCATCTCTCGTATTATCCTCTAAAATATTGTAAGTAGAAGTATACATATTGTATCCAAGTATTAGCAACAATATGCCAACAATAGGTAGGATGGTGAACATCATTCTCCTACGAAAATTCATTTTTATCATTGTATTTTTTATATATAGTTTTGATTGTGTTATCGGACTTTTTTCATATAACTTTATAAAACATACAATTATAAAAAAAAGCCAAGCTTACCGAAGCACTCTGAAGTAGGACTGACCGCTGCTTCCTTCCGGACCTGACGGAGTTGGGTCTGCTTCAGCCGCTCGGGGCTTGACCTAAAAGTATTAACAACAAAACTAAAAGTAGTTAAGATTTACAAATATAACACTTTTTTATGTATCTACAAAATTTTATCAATATTATTTCTATTTCCAAAAAGAAAGGGGAACAATAAACAAAAAAAATATACATAGTCAATCATCCAAATCTATTTAATCAAAGTTCAGACAATTCCACTTTCTTATGTATCTACAAAATTTTACCAATATTATTTCTACATTACCTACAATTCTATCGCATCCACCACCCCGATTTCATTCAAAAACACCTCATCGTGCGAAATTACCAACAGAGTCCCACTATAATCATTGAGAGCAGCGGTTAGTATCACAATATTTTGTATATCCAAATTATTAGTCGGCTCGTCAAGTATAATAACATCAGGGGCTTGATTATGTATGTTCAGCAAACACAACATCAGACGCATCTTCTCACCACCACTCAACGAAGAACAGGGCTTATCCCAACTCTCCTTGTCAAAAAGAAAGCGAAAGAGGCGAATTTTTATCTCGTGCTCCTGCAAATTGGTCGCATTAAACCGCTGCGTTTGCTCGTAAATACTTAGTTTTTCATCAATTAGCGAATATTCTTGGTCTATATAAATAGCATTAAAATCCGCAATCGCTATATCTCCATTATTTATATGCAACTTACCGAGAATTATCTGCAATAATGTTGTCTTACCACTTCCATTATCGCCCTTTATAGCAATCCTATCTCCACTTGCAATATTAAACGTAAGTGGCTTATTCCAAATGGACTTATCGCCATAAGAGAACTCAATGTCTTTCGCATTCACCAGCATCTTCCCAATGTGCAGATGCGAATTATCAAAATTAAACTTCATCTTATCCACATCCGGTAACTCACTTCTTAAACTGCTAAGTTCCTGAGAAATAGCGGAAATCTTATCGCTATGGACACCTTTCAGACGTGCAGAACTATTTTCGGCAGCATTTTTTCGCGTATTTTGCAGTATAGTAGGAAGACCGGCATTGGCTATAGTTTTTTTTGCATTAGAGTTGCGTCTTTGCTGGCGTTCATTTGTTAACCGCTCTATTTCCTTTGACTTACGCAATTCTTTCTCCTTTGCTCGAACATCCTCCGACAACGCCATATTCGCCAATTCCTTCTGCTCTGCATAGAAATCGTAATTCCCACCAAAGACATTTACTTGATGCTTTGTAAGTTCGTAAGTAGTTGATAAAAGGTTAAGTAGATGCCTGTCGTGGCTAACAATTAGAAGCGAACTTGTTGTGCTAACTATATAATTATAAAGGAGTTGTCGGCTTGTTGTATCCAAATGATTGCTCGGCTCATCCAACAGCACAACCTCCGGCTGATGTATCATTATTCCTGCAAGAAAAATTTTCGTCTTCTGCCCGCCACTCAGCAATGATAACCGCAAATCCAAGTCCAAATCCTCTAAATTCCAATACTTTAACGCATCTTGACAACGTGTTTCAATAGTCCAATCATCATCCAGCGTTAGAAGATATTCCTCGCTCGCATTTCCGTTAAGTATCTCTTTATAAGCACTTAACTTATTTTCAATCTGCAACGCCTGCGAAATGGTATAATCATTGAATTGGCCAAACAACTGCGGTATATAATACGGCTTACTATCAGCAATAATTTTACCTGAAGTTGGCTCAAGCAAACCCGCTAAGATATTCAATAATGTGGATTTACCTACGCCATTATTTCCTATCAGAGCATTTTTTTCGCCCAAAGAAATGGAAAAACTTATGTTATCAAACAGAAGTTCTTTGTTCGGATGAAAATATGTAATCCCTTGTATTATCATTAGTTATATTAGTTTCAATTAAAAATATGGCGAAAGTCCTCGCCATTCCCCGCAAGGTAAGTGTGAAATCCAATTTGCTTCCCCATTTCAATATTCGCCTCGCTATCATCAATGAATAGCGTTTCCGTAGGCACAACGCCGGAATCCTTCAACATATATTGAAATATTTCCGGACTGGGTTTGGTGTAACCTATTAAATATGAAAGATATAGTTTATCAAAATATTTGTCAATACCCTTGCCATACTCAGTAAAGGTATCAGAGAAAGCCCAATCCATTAGTATAGGATTGGTATTGCTAAGAAGGTAGAGGTTGAAACCGCGTCTTCGCAGGTCTTCCAGCAAATCCAATTTATACAGCGGCATTTCCTTCACAAACCCCATCATAGCGTAACTTATCTGCTGTGTAGTTATCGTTTTACCGGCATCTTTGCTTACTTCTTCGGCGAATTGCTCTTGCGTTAAGCGTCCTTCCTCTAATTCACGGAAAATACCTTGCTGATGGTATGGATTAAGAAATTGGTCTGCCCAATTCAATCCGATTTCCCTGAAACGGCTGATAGCAGCGATATGGTCAAGTGTAATGATAATACCGCCAAGGTCGAAGGCGATATTTTTTATATTAGTTAAGTCCATTTGATATATATTTTACTAAAATTTATTAAAAGTTTTGTTAATTGAAAAAAAAGTGTTAATTTGCAACATTAAGGTTATGTGTTACCCTTCCCGCCGGGCGCCACTTCTGCGAGTATAAGTGGTTTGCTACTTACTTTTGTGAGTAGATTGCTACCTAAGTGGTATCTGGCCGCAGGCAACAGATACAAGTATGATGGCGGGGTACTTGCTCTGACACACAACCTTATTTTTTTGTCCAGATGAGATTTTTGTTCCTTAGGTATTTTTCACCCAATGGCATTGCGGTCTTCACAAAATACCTTCCTCCTCTTTGCATAAGACAATCCCCAAATATACACAAAAAAAAGGGCAGATTACTCTCTGCCCTTCTTTTATTTCTGCGCATATTACCAAATAATAGCTCTTTGGTCTGGGGATAAGTATAATTTATCACCTTCCTTCACACCAAAGGCATCATAGAATGCCGGAATATTTGGAACAACAACATTTACACGTGCATCGCCCGGTGAATGTGGGTCATTCTTCAATCTGTTAGCCAATGCTTCATTCCTTATATTTTGACGCCATACTTGTGAGTATGCTAAGAAAAAGCGTTGAGTTGGTGTAAAGCCATCTATAGAGTCAGCTTGCGGCTTCTTCTTTAATGCCATTTGTAATGCATCGTAAGAGATAGTAACACCGCCAAGGTCAGCTATGTTCTCGCCCATTGTTAGTGCAGGAGTAATGTGATTTGGTGTAATGCCCTTCTCGTCTAATTGCGGGAAAGTATAGCGTCCATATTGCTCGCCGAATGCTTTTGCTTTTGCTTCAAACTTAGCGCCATCTTCGGGAGTCCACCAAGTATTGAGATTACCATCTTTATCATAGTTGCGACCTTGGTCATCAAAGCCGTGTGTTATCTCGTGTCCGATTACAACTCCGATAGCACCATAATTCACTGCATCATCACCATCTTTATAGAAGAACGGTGGCTGCAAAATGCCTGCCGGAAATACTATTTCGTTACTATTTGGTGAGTAGTAAGCATTCACTGTTTGAGGGCTCATTCCCCATTTCTCTTTATCGTATGGCTTATCTATTTCTGAAAGCATTTTTCTATATGCAAACATACTTGCATTTACACAATTTTGGAAATAGTTATCAGGAGTCACTTCTAATTTGGAATAGTCCTCCCATTTATCAGGATAACCAACTTTAACTACGATTGAGTGCAATTTCTCTAATGCTTTTGCTTTTGTTGCATCACCCATCCAATCAAGGTTCTTAATTCTATTCTCCAGTGAACTACGTAAATTCGCAATCAGGTCTAACATACGTGCCTTTGACTCTGGCGGGAAGAACTTCTCGACATAAATCTGACCCAATGGCTGACCCAATGCATAGTTGATATTGTTAAGAACACGCTTCCAACGCTCATCCAACTTCTCTTGCCCGCTCAATGTCTTGCCATAAAAATCAAAATCCTCATTTACAAAAGGAGTGCTAAGAGCACTTGCTGCATCATTTACAACGCACCAAGTTAAATAGCATTTCAATGTCTCTAAATCCGTCGTCTTAATAGCATTGCCGAGACCATTAAAGAAAGGCATTGAAGTGATATTGAATTCCTTTGGATACGGAATATCCATCGCTTTGAAGTAACTATCCCAGTTGATATATGCAAATTTTGCTTGCAACTCTGCCGGTGTCATCTTGTAGTATATTTTGAATGGGTCGCGTTGCTCTACATTGGTCATAGAGATTTTTGCAAGTTTCGTCTCAAATTCCATAACGCATTTTGCAGCAACATCCGGCTTTTCTACACCAATAAGTTTGAGCATATTCTCAATATGCTTAACATATTTTACGCGTATCTCTTCTGTGGTCTTATCTTTCTCTAAATAATAATCTCTATTACCCAGACCCAGACCGCCTTGTCCGAATTGTGCAATGACTTGAACGCTATTCTTATCATCTTGACCACCCCAGAAACTAAATAGTGGACCTATTGCCTTTGATTGGAATACATAGACAGCATTAAGCCACTCATCAGGAGTAGTTATCTTACTAATAATTTCCAAGTCAGGTTGAATAGGGGTGAAGCCAAGTTGCTCAATAGCATTGGTATCCATACCGGACTTATAGAAGTCGCCGATTTGTTGTTTGGCGGTGCCTTTGTCGCCACTTGTCTTAGCGGCTTCTTCAACAAGCCCGCGAAGTTCCTTTTTCACATCTTCGGCAAGTATACCGAATGAACCCCATTGTGACTGCTCTTCCGGTATTGGATTTGCTTTCATCCAACTGCCGTTCGAGTAAGTGAAGAAGTTCTCACCGGGACTCACTGTCTGGTCCATATTTGCGACATCAATAGCGATGACCGCTGGTGTCTCTGCTGTATCTGCAGATTTAGAGCATCCGGACAATAGCAACGAACCTGCAATTAGTCCGCAAGATGCGAAGTTGATAATTTTGTTTTTTAACATAAAATTTTACCTTTAATATATTTAATACAATTTTCTTAATTATGTTTATACACTTCTTTATAATAAGTGAATGAACGATGTTGCAACTCCAATAGTTGGTTTAATTGCCGCTATGGATGCGATAATTTAGAAAGCATTTCAATAATTTGTTCTACTTCTACTGTATGAGAATATTTGTGCATTGCTTCTTCTTTGGCTTTGCGTCCAAATTCATTCTGCAAATTTACATTATCCAAATATTTTTTAGCACAAGATAAAAAGCCATCCATATCCTCATTCTCATACAACAAACCAAATTTCCCATCTCCTAAAATTTCGGGAGTTCCACCCGAACTCGTTGCTATAATCGGCTTGCCAAACAGCATCGCTTCCACTGTAACCATTCCATACGTCTCATTTTTCGAAGCAAGTGCAAATATATCTAACGCCGAATATAGTAAATTTAAGTCCTGTGAAAACGGACGGAAATGGATGCAATTTCCTAAATCTAACTCTTTTACTAATTGCAAAATATGCTGTAGATATTCCTCGCCTGCTTTTTCTTTTGTCGGCTCACCAACTATCAAAAGTTCAACATCATAATTTTCATTCCGTAACCTCTTAATGGCTTCAATTAAAAAATGCTGTCCTTTAAGTTTGTCAATTCTGCCGATAATTCCAAAAAGTGTAGCATCTGCGTTAATGTGTAATTGTTCTCGGGCTTCTCTCTTTGAAATGATATTTTGGGGTAATAGATTAGCAATATCAATACAAAGTGGTATAACCGAAATTTTACGAGCAGGAATTAAAGTATGTTGCAACACTTGCCTTTTCAGAACTTGCAGTGGTGAAATCCATTGTGAAATATGGGAATAATGCCAGCGATGGAAAATGTCTTTCTTGTCTGTCACAACTAACATTTGCTGTTGAAATATCAGTTCTGTATTTTCCCCTAAAAATATTTTCGCTAAAACTCCCGTGCTTAAATCACGATTATCAAAAATAAAAATATGAGTAATAACTTGCTTTTCAAACAACTTACATAACTTATAGGATTTGCATAAATCAAAATATTTGCGATGTTTTTCTATGTTCACCGTAGGAATATTTATTTGTTTTGCAGCACTATTTATTGGCGAATTTTCCAAACAAAAAAGAATAACTTCAATATTAGCCCCCATTAAGTAAGAAGCCAATCGCACAATATTCATCTCCAAACCACCCCAACTGAGCGAACTATTCATAAACGCTATTCTCATCATATAGGCAATATAACTATTATTTATCTAAAAATTATCATTTAGATATAAAATACTATATGATTGCTAGTTTAATAAAAAAATTATCTGATAATTAATTATTTACACAAATATCTATAAAAAATCATTTTATATAGGTGGTTTTGAAAAAAAATTGTATATTTGGAAATTACATAATTAACAGACATACGAAAATGAAAAAGAATCTCTTTTCTGTTGCAGCTTTGCTAACAATGCTAATAGCATATTCTTTAATCCCAAGCACAGCGTTTTCGCAAGCAAAGCCGAAAACCGACACATTAAAGTTCTTCTACGGTGCGTTCCTCGGATACAATATCAATATGCACAACGCCGCTTTCAATAAACTAAGTGGCGAGTGTCCCACTTGTAATCCTATTGATTACGGCAATAGCACTGGTGGTGGTATCGCTGGTGGTATCCTCTTCGAGTATCCCATCTTCAGCAACAAGATACGCACACCTATGGCTGTCGGTCTCCGCATCGGATACGAGGACATTAGCAGCGACTTCAGCACCGAAGAGAACATCGGTAACACTTATACCACCGGTATTGAGCAAGCATATTCCAATCATATATTGGAAACGAGTTTGGCTGAACTTAGTTTCAATCCATACTTCTCTTATTCGTTCTACGGCTTCGTTGGCAATATCGGTCCAAAATTGGGCTACTTACTGACGCATAAATTTAACCAGCGCGAGGAGTTGGATAGACCAGCCAGTATTGTATTTACTGAGAATGGCACGCGTGTTCGCAACAGATATGATGATGTAGATATTGATAAAAACAAGGCACTACAATTCGGCATAAACATTGGCGTCGGCTATGAATTGCCAATCGGTAAATATTCCGTGATTATGCCCGAAATAAATTATACACTAAATGTTACCAATATCGCTGATGTGGATTGGAAAGTTAGCACGCTACGCTTTGGTATTGCTGCAAAATTCCCAATCTGCAAGGACGAAGTAATCCCTATAACACCGCAGAAGTTCTATCATAGAGACACAACAAACGAATTGAAAGTGGGTATCTCTGCTCCCGAAATTGTGTTGCTCAACTCATCCAAATCAATGGAAGGCGTTGATACCATCATTACCGAGCATTACGTTAAGTATCTGCCAAAAGAAATTACCACCTCCCATTCACTAACATATACTAGTATGAAAGGGAGCGATGTATATGCCGATAGCAATATCATCATCGAGGAATACGCTACAACCGAGCGATTCCCTGTCCTTCCTATCGTCTATTTCACCGAAGGCAAATCTACACTAAGCGATACCAAACAACACCAATTAACCAAAGCACAGACAGCCACATTCAACATCAATACATTAAAGCCAGATGCTGTGCAAGTGCATTACGACCTACTGAACATCATCGGTAGTAGAATGCGACAATATCCCAAAGCAACTATCACCGTCACCGGCTTCTCTAACAACGAAGCATTGAATTCACCCGAAATGAAAGTCGCTACCGATAGAATTAAAGCAGTCATTGACTACCTTACTAACGTTTGGGATGTAAGTGCAAACCGCATAAATAGAAGAGATGACGGCACACTTACACGCACAACAACTGTGTCTTCCAGCGCCGATGTGAATGAGGAAAACCATAAAATAGAAATTTCTACAGCCACTAACGAACTCATATTCCCTATTACATTAGCCGATGTAGAGCAAGCAGCAACACCGGATAAAATTCTATTCAATCTTGATGCAGCAAATGAATTGGGAATTACAATTAACCAATTTACTATTTCACAAGATGGGAAATTGCTTCGCAATATTACCGATAACACTAAGCAAACAACATACAAAAATACATTTGTCTGGAATATATTGGATTCCCCCGCACCAGTTGGCAGCAATGCCATTACAGCACAATACGCTATCACTACAGCAAACAATGAGAACAAAGTCCTAAATCGCACTATTCCTATTACATACCGCAGTATTGAAAGTGGCAGAAATGAAATAAAAGATAATTATAAGATAGAACGCTACTCGCTCGTCCTCTTTGAGTTCAATAGGTCTGACCTCCTTACGCTACACAAACTAATCCTTAACGACGTAATTAAATCTATACAACCAAACTCCAAAGTAATAATCTCCGGCTACACCGATAGAACAGGCGATGTAGAGTATAACAAAAATCTCGCACAAAATAGATGCGAATCGGTGAAGAATTACATAGATGGAAAAATCAAAAACATAGATATAGAATTGGACGCTGTTGGTAGTTCGCGTATAATATTCAATAACGACACACCAGAAGGCAGAGCATTAAGCAGAACAGTTAGAATAGAAGTCCGCACACCTATAAAATAAATGACTATATGTCACCCAACAAAAAAAATAGAAATTCATATTAATTTGTGAATTTCTATTTTTTTTTGTAATAAATAACTATATTTGTAATCATCCAATTACTACAATTTATATGAAACCATTCTTTACAACCCTACTTATCATTTCTATACTATCCATTGGTAGTGTCTTTTCACAAGACAACCTCTCCCTATTCATACAGAATAATCCATCGGCGATGCTGATTAATCCAGCACTTACACCCGCTAATAGCTTCATCTGCATTCCTGCAATTGGCTCTATGGGCGTGAATGTAAGCAATAGCTTCGGCTTAGGGGATATATCAGATGCTAATTCCGGCACCTATACCCTGAGTTCCAGCAAAATCTCCGATATGCTTACCAAAAGCAATAGTTTCCTCGCCGGCGACTACTCCGTAGATGCCATTAATATCGGTGCTCCGTTTGGCGAAAGCAACTTCATCGGTCTATCCATTAGAACACGCGGTATTGCTGCTGGCTCTATCGGCGATGGTGTATTTGAGTTGCTGTTAGACAACCCATTCAATACTTATAAAAGTTACGACATAGTCGCTGACTACAAGTATTTACTTTGGAATGAAATCGGCTTTACCTTCGCTCACCGCTGGAATGATAACTGGAACTTCGGTGCCAGAGTTAAGTTCCTCTCCGGTATGGCTACTATGGAGACCAGCGATTTCAATTTCGTAGCCGAGAAGCATTACGACAAATATTACATCTCCGGCACGCAGAACACAAACCAATACGACCACTTTGACGCTCTCGGAGGTAATCCCGGATTTGGATTTGACCTCGGCGCTGCATACACCAGCAACGACAAGCATTTCACAGGTATGGCTTCCATATCCGACTTCGGTATAATCAGTTGGAACAGTTACGCACGCAACATTGTAGCGAATAATCCCGATGCTAAATATGAATTCAACGGCTTGGGCGAATTGAAAGATGACTTCAATGCACTCAAAGGAAGTTATGACAACCTCTCCGACTTTCTTACCGACTCGCTTGTGCCAGAATTTATGCAGACAATCGGCAATGATACCTTATCGGAATCCTTTACTTCCTCTCTCCCATTTTGCATACAAGTTGGTGGCAACTATGCGATAGACGAAGCGTTGTCTCACAATGTAAATCTCGCATTTTTAGGTCGCAACATCTCCGCCGACCATTACTATTACGCTATCTCAGCGGGCTACTATTGGCTCTCTCCATCTAAGCATTGGCAGTTGCTCGCTAATTATACTTACTACAACAACTCTTCCAGCGGTATCGCCATCGGTGCTGTATTCAATGCAGAAGTCGTTCAAGCGTTCATTACATTGGATAATGTATCGGGAGTGTTCAATGCTACAAACGCACAGCACGTAGGTATGAAACTCGGTATTAGTTTACGTAATCTCTTATTCTAATCTACTTCATTCGCAAAAAATACGGGCAACCTAATTCAATTAAGTTGCCCGTTATTATTTTTGTAATGCCTTGTCTTATCTGCCGTTCAATGCACGTGATGAGTAGCCACTAATATCTACTTTGAATTGTGATATAAGTGATGTCAATGTCTCTGTCATACGTGCGAGTTCATTTGCCGTAGTTGCTACGTCCTCTACATTACGTGCAGAGTCAGCGACTACTTTAGATATTGCTACGATGTTCTTAGATATGGTTTCACTTGTATTGGATTGCTCTTCGGAAGCAGTTGCAATGTAGGAAATCATTTCAAGCAACTCGTTAATACCAGACGTAATGGAGGTAAGCGAACTGCCGGCGTTATCAGCAAGGACAATACCGGATTGCACTTCAGACGTTCCTTTTTCCATTGCATCCACTGCCAGACCGGTATCGTGTTGGATACCTTTAATCATTTCGGTAATCTCTTTCGTAGCACTTGCAGTGCTAATAGCGAGTTTGCCAACATTATCGGCAACAACTGCAAAGCCACGTCCTTGTTCGCCGGCACGTGCTGCTTCAATAGCAGCGTTAAGTGAGAGCAAGTTAGTTTGTGAAGCGATGTCATTAATAACATTAATGATTTCGCCTATCTTCTTACTTGACTCACCAAGTTTAGCAATGTTCTCTGCGGATACTTTAACAACAGCAGCGATTTCACGCATCTTCGCAACGGTCTGTTGAACGACCTTACCGCCAGTATTTGCTGCATCACCACTCGTCTTGGCAACGTCTGCTGTGCGGTTTGCTTTGTTGGCGTTCTCTGCTACTGTGAAATGCATTTGCTCCATAGAGTTGGCTATCTCTTCTGTCTGCGAACTCTGCTCTTGAGTGGCAGCAGCAAGTGTATCCGCTGTTGAGGAGATTTCTGCTGATGCCGATGCGGTGGTATGTATTGCATCTGAAAGTTGAGACACTAAGTTAGAAAGTGAATTGCCCAAATTGTTCATTGAGTCCTTCAATTCGCCGTAGATACCCGGATATTCCTTCGTAACACGTGGAGTTAAGTCGCCTGTTGCAAACACAGCAAGCGTTCCATTGGTTGTTGTTAAAATATCATCAAGGACATCAATGATTTCGTTAAGACCTGTTAATGAGTATGACCATGCTCCTTGCACCTTTGTAGCATCTGCTCTGTTCTGCAAGCGTCCTGCTTTTGCATCATTTGCTAATGTAGTAATGGAGGACATAAGCGTATTCACTGTATCAATACATTGATTTACATTGTCTTTCAACTTGCCATATTCACCACGCCAATTGTCTGAAATCTTTGGTGGAACAATACCATTGGCTATGCTCCGTATGAAGTCAGATGAATAGTTAAATGGACCATAGAAAGCATCTGCCAATGTATTTATGCCTCCGCAAAGTTCTTTATACTTACCTTCATAATTGGCAAGGTCAATGCGTTCAGTCATCCTTTCGCCAGCATTTATTGCTTTTGCTAATTCGCTTGCAGTAGCCATAATACGCTCTATTGTGGCTACTAAGTCACTGAACGAGTGATATATATCGCCTACCTCATCATTTGTAGTGCTATTCAAATCAACACCAAAATCGCCTTGCGATACTCTTTCTATGCTTCCTGCCGCTTTCCGCAGTGGCTTTGAAACGATTACACTAACAGCAATGCTAACGATTACTATAAGTGCAACTAGTATTATGACGCCAAGTATCACTAAAGAATATATTGTTGCATTAACGACAGCATCGTAATCGGCTGTTGGATAACCGCACCATATTTCATATTGGGACTCTTCGTGATTTATTTCGCTTGTCTCCCAGCCATTGGCGGGGACACCAGCCGATTTATGAGTAGCAATAACATTCTCAACTAATGAGTCAGAAACTCCCTCTGTAGAACCATAAACTTTACCTGTTATGGTATCGTATAGAGCGAAGAAGCCATGCTCAAGGAAATTGGTTTTCTTTATTTGTTCAGAAACGCCTGCCAATCCATCAAATTCGAAACCAACAAAATACGCACCAATGACTTTCTTGTCCGCATTTAGTATCGGCTCATACCCGACAAGATAGTCCTTTCCGAAAAGTTTACTAACCGTGTAGAGTGAATTGCCACCCATCAATGCTTTGTAAGCAGCGCCAGCAGCCAAATTTGTTCCTACTGCACGCGCACCATCTTCTTTTTTTAGATTTGTGCTAACGCGGACTAAACTATCTCCATCGCGAACCAAAACAGTAGCAGCACAATTAAATAGTTCCATCATTTTGTCCACTGTGGTATTCCCCTGACTTGGAACAGAAGAGCCAAAGTGTATATCGGGCTTGCCATTAGCACCTATTGCGATGTTTGGCGCTCCATACAAAGAGAGCAAATAGCGAAAAGTATTCATACCGCTCTTTGTTTCCTGAATACCTTCGTCGTAGTTAGCAGACAAATACTTGTGGTAGGCACTGAGTTGCAAGTCCCTGCTCATATCTACTTGTTTGTCTAATAAGACAGCGGAGTTTTCCGCTTGTGTTATAGTTATTATAGTTAGTGCGATTACTACAATTGCTATTACAATAAAGTTGATTTTTTTTCCAATTGTTAATTTCATAAATTAGTTTGTTATACAATATACATTTTTCGTCATACGAAATACTGCCTCCATAACCACTTTTAGTAGGTGTATGGAGGCAATATATATGTTTTTTTTATCTTCTACTTTATCTACCGCTTTCCAATGCACGGGTTGAAGACATTCCACCAACATTGATTTTGAATTGCGATACGAGCGAAGTTAATGTATCGGTCATACGTGCGAGTTCATTTGCTGTGGTCGCTACATCCTCTACGTTGCGTGCCGAGTCAGCACTTACCTTTGAGATTGAAGATACGTTCTTGCTGATTTGCTCACTGGTCGCTGACTGTTGCTCGCTTGCTGCGGCAATTTGATTAACCATATCAAGCAATTCATTAATGCCTGCCAAAATATCTTTAAGCGAATTACCAGCATTATCTGCCAACTCAATACCACTCTGAACCTCTATAGTTCCTTTCTCCATCGCTTTAACTGCAAGGTCGGTATCGGTTTGGATGCCCTTAATCATATCGGCAATTTCTTTTGTAGCGGATGCTGTGCTGATTGCAAGTTTACCTACTGAGTCCGCAACAACTGCAAAACCGCGTCCTTGCTCACCTGCACGTGCTGCCTCTATCGCTGCATTGAGTGAAAGCAAATTGGTTTGGTCGGCAATGTCATCAATTACACTAATGATTTCGCCTATCTTCTTGCTGCTCTCGCCAAGTTTAGCAATGTTATCGGCGGATTGCTTAACAACTGCTGCGATTTCGCGCATCTTCTGAACGGTCTGTTGAACTACCTTACCGCCATTGTTTGCTACTTCACCGCTGTTGCGTGCAACGTCTGCCGTGCGAGTTGCGCTGTGTGCGTTATCGGTTACCGTCCTACTCATCTCTTCCATTGCTGTTGCTACTTCATCTGTCTGAGAACTCTGCTCTTGTGTTGCGGCTGCAAGCGTATCAGCCGTCGAGGAGATTTCTGCTGATGCTGATGCTGTCGTGTGAATTGCTTCTTGAAGTTGTGAAATAAGGTCTGTCAAGGAGTCGCCGAGGTTATTGATATTATCTTTCATCTCGCCAAACTTGCCTTTGTAAGCGGCTGTGATACGCGGTGTTAAGTCGCCGGTAGCCATTGT
>JAISJI010000060.1 GCA_031261605.1 Ignavibacteria bacterium
TATTTGCCGATTTTCACGATTTCCATTGAGTTACAATTTGGGCAAAATATTATTTTTAGGTTATCGTTGGTGCAATTTTTTTTCATATTTTTGTATTGGGTATTTTTAATGGAATACAAAAATAACATTTTTTTCATTATAAAAAAAACATTTGTGCTCATTTTTTTAACACTGCCACAAGGAAGGGGAGATGGAGTGGTGTGCTATATTTTGCTTTTTATGAAATTTATTCCGTCAGGTATTGCTCGCAATAGTTGCTTAGGTCTTAGTTGGTAATGCTTTTTGGCGTATATGTAGAAGAATATTGCTAAAACTAAGTTGAAGACAATGCAGGGTGCTGCTGCTAATATTACCTTATCGGCGAAGTAAGTGCCGACTAATACGAATGATAAAAGCCACATACACATTGCACACGCTATGAAAACAGCGACTAATCCGGGTTTTCCTTCGGCACTTATTGTAGTATTTAGTATGGAGAATGGTAGCACAATGGAAGACAGCATTAGGATATTGAAGAATGGAATGGCTGCGATGAACTTCTGCGGTAAGAATAGAGAGAACACGTTTTCTCCACCGAGCCAGCAGCATATTGTAGCGGCTGTAAATCCAAATATGAGTAGAGATATTGCCTTGCTAATGAGTTTATTTACCGACTCAATATCGTTGTTTGCGAAATAGCGGACGGTGGGAGAGTAAATGGTAGCGAATACGGTGTTCATTGCATCTTCAACAAAGCGGAAGATGGTTTTTGCAGGAGCATATAGACCAACAACTCCGGTTCCAAAGAAATATTGTATTGCATATACATCTAATGTTCTGGGTAGTGTTAGCGAAATGCCTATTATGGAATACTTGCCACTAAATTTCAGAATGTCTTTGTAGCGTGTCGTTCCCTTCAATCTAAACTTCCAGAACTTCCTTGTTAATGCAATGCTCACAATCGTAGATAAAAAACTGCCGAGATATGTGATGTCAATCATATCTGTATATGTTAGAAATCTACCTGCACCAGCACAATAGAAAATAATTCCGCTCATTGTTCCGAAATACACCAAGTCAGCAATAAACATCTGCTTCATCATCAATTCCCGAAACATCACATACATACAAAAATAGCGTCCAATGGATAATAGCGATAGCAAGGGCAAACTATTAGCTATAACGACTAAGTTTGGTTCATTAAATATATCTGCTATTTGGTATTGGAACAAGAGCAGCAAACCAGTAGAAATGCTGATGACCATAATGAAATTAAATATAGCATATAAATTAACGACCGGCTTTTCTTTAACATTGGCGGAGAACTGGAGCATTGCTTGCAATCCGAGGTAGTTTGCGATAGCAAGGATGAAGTTGTGCATATTGTTGAATAGAGTGAATAATCCGAGTTCCGTTCTATCTGTTATTTGCAAGATGACAATCATAGCGATGCCGTAAAGCACAAAAGTGGATTTGTCAAGTGCGGTATATGTAATTTTGTTCAAATGCTCGGATATTTTCATTTACAAACTTACAAATAATTATCCATATTCCTATTTATATGCCATAAAATCTATTTAATCTGTTAATAAATACGTTAATATTTCGTATATTTGTAAGATATACACTAAATTGAAATAGTTATGTTTAAAATCGTTAGCACAAAGTCAATCAATACACAAGTAAAACAATTTGAAATTGAAGCTCCAGCAATAGCAAAGAAGCGTTTAGCGGGGCAGTTCGTCATTCTTCGCATCAATGATACGGGCGAACGTATTCCTGTAACTATTGCTGATAGTGATGTAGAAAAAGGGACAATAACTATCATAGTGCAGGGTATAGGTAAAACTACCAATCAACTACTTGCAATGAATGCGGGTGATACTATTCTTGATGTTGTCGGACCACTCGGTAAGCCGACACACGTAGAGAAGTTTGGCACTGCTGTTGTAATTGGTGGTGGTGTCGGCACAGCCATTGCTTATCCTACGGCGAAAGCATTGAAAGATGCTGGTAATAAAGTTATCGTCATCATTGGCGGACGAACAAAGGACCTCGCTATATTGCAAGATGAGATTAGCGAGTTCGCCGATGCCGTATATGTTACAACGGATGACGGCTCTGCCGGCACCAAAGGTCTTGTAACCGATAAGTTGAATGAGTTGATAAACTCTGGCGATGCTGTGGATTTCGTTCTTGCTATCGGTCCAATACCAATGATGCAAGCAGTCGCAAACACTACAAAGCCGCATAATATACATACCGTTGTTTCGCTCAATCCTATTATGCTTGATGGAACAGGAATGTGTGGCGGATGTAGAGCCATAGTAGATGGTAAGAATGTATTTGTATGTGTTGATGGACCTGAGTTTGATGCACATAAAGTGGATTTCGTATCGCTTACGAAGCGCAATAGAATGTATTTACCGCAAGAGCATAGTGCAAATTGCTTTTTTAAAGATTAATTAAGGAGATATAAATTATGTTAAAGAACATTATAAGTATAGTTGGTGCTATCGTTATTGGCATCATCGCATTAAAGATATTCGGCTTTGCATTTAGCATAGTATTAACGCTATTTTTTGGCTTGTTCAAATTTGGTATAATACTCATCGTTGCATTGCCTTGCTATTTTTTCATTAGGAATAAATTAAATAAATCCAATAGATTTTAATTTTTCATGCAATGTTTTTCTTATTATGGCAACCTATACCTTAACATTAGATGCCCAAACCGCCGAAGGACAGCATATCTTGGCTTTCCTAAATCAGAACAAGGATTATGTTTCTCTGCGGGAGTCCTCTGCTAATCGTCATAAGCTAATTCCTGGCTTAGACGAAGCAATAGAGGACATAAAACGCTGGACGTGTAACGCATTGCAGCGATTTTGATGACTATCTGAGAAAAATCAATGAAATATAGTGTCGATTAATCTAACAGATTAAACGAGACGTTAAGTTAGCACGGAAGCAACATAGACCAGAGAGCAAACTTAATGAAGTGATTGCTTTGCTATCCACTTCGGATGAGCCGTTGCCAGCGAAATATCAAGACCACAAGTTGGAAGGCGAATATGATGGCTTTAGAGAATGCCACATTCAGCCGGATTGGCTATTGATATACAAGAAGGAAATATACTACTATTAACACTGATGCGTCTTAGCACGCACTCGGATATATATTAAACAAACAAAATACATAACTATACATAAATAAATTATTAGGAAAAATGATTAAAAGTATGACCGGCTTCAGTATTACTGAAGCAACTGCTGATGGCATTAAAGTAACTACAGAAATAAAAAGTTTAAACAGCAAAGGTTTAGACCTTAGTTTAAGAATGCCACGCCAAATACAACACAGAGAAATGGATTTGCGAGAATTCTTTCGGAGCAACATCTCCCGTGGCTCTGTGACAGTTAATATCTCTATTGAAACAGAAGCGGATACCCCGAAGTTCATTATCAATCAAGAAATCGCTGCTCAATGCTATAATGAACTCTCGGCATTGAAAAAAAATCTCAAAATTAAAGATGCGATTACACTTTCGCATATTCTTACTTTTTCAGATAAACTATCTCATAACGAAGTCCAATTTGACGAAGAAACTGTTCTGAAACTCATTAGTAAGACCACCCAGTCGGGTTTGAAAAACCTTGAGTTAATGAAAGCAAAAGAAGGACAAAATATCGCTCGCGACATAGTCAATAGAGTGAAAAATGTGCAAGAAATTGTCGGCAAAATAGAAGAAATTAGCCGAAATAGAGTTCCACAAGAAAGAGAACGCTTGCGTAATCGTATCGCTAAACTATTTGAAAGCGACGAAATTGACGAACATAGATTACAGATGGAAATTGTAATCTTATCCGATAAACTTGATGTATCGGAAGAATGTGTTCGCTTGCATTCGCACTTTAAGTTCTTTGCTGAAGCCATTCAAGCCAAAGAGCCAACCGGCAGAAAAATCAATTTCTTATTGCAAGAAATGAACCGCGAAATCAATACTATCGGCTCTAAATCAAATGATTCAATTATTGCACAAAATGTCGTTACCGCAAAGGAAGAATTGGAGCGCATAAGAGAACAAATACAAAACGTTGAGTAATAAATCGGACAAATAATAATTGTATTACAAAATGAACTCCATATTAAACGGAAATAAATTGAAGCAAATAACAATCATTATACTGACATTCTTAGCATCTATTACTCCGATTGTGGCACAAAATCTCACCCAATCGGAGTATAAGATACTTGGTATATCGGTAGAAGGTAATAAAATAGCGGATGCGGAAACTATTCTTGGACTATGCGGTATCTACCAAGGTGATAAGATAAAATATCCCGGCGATAACGATAAATTCCAAACGGCTATCAATAACTTGTGGAAGCGAGGACAATTCCAAGAAATACGTTTCGTTGTGGATAGAGTTACCAATGATGGCATTTTCCTTAAAGTAATTGTTAAGGAGTTGCCACGTCTGCGGAATATAATCATCGCTGGTAATGATAAGATTGCTGAAAAGGATATACTTACGGCTGTTTCCAAAGCAAAAGGCGATATTATCAAACGCTACGACCTGAATTTAATAGAGAAGAAAATCAAAGCAAAATACGCCGAGGAAGGTTTGCAATATACCAAAGTAAATGCTTCACTCGTTCCTACGGATAGTAATCTGTATTCTGATTTGCGTGTTGAAATTACAGAAGGCGTGAAATTCTATGCCTCTGCTGTGGAATTTGTTGGTAATACAAATTTTACAAACAAACAACTATCAAAAACCTTTGATGATACCCATACAAAGAGTTGGTGGCAGTTCTGGCGTTCATCTAAATTCAATCCGGATAAGTATGAATTAGATAAGAAGTTATTAAAAGATTTCTATAAAAAAAATGGTTTTGTAAATTTCGTTTTGCTTAAAGATACGCTTATATTTAATCCAGATGAGGGCGAAGTTATTGTTCGCGTTTTTGTGGATGAAGGTAAAAAGTTCTACTTGCGAAATGTGAATTTTAAAGGAAATACCGTATATACTGCAGAGCAACTGCTACCACGCTTAGATATGGTAAAAGGCGATGTAATGAATATGGAGAAGTTTGAGTTTAATCTGTTCGGCAACCAAAACCAGACCGATGCAACGTCTATGTATATGGACCACGGCTACTTACAAGCAAATATGCAGCCAAATTACAAGCAAGACGGCGACTCTATTGATGTTGAAATTATTGTTGTAGAAAATGACCGCTATAAACTTGGCAAAGTAGAAATTGCAGGCAACACTCGCACAAGAGAGAAAGTTGTTCGCAGAGAATTATATACACGTCCGGGAGATTACTTTGACCGCTCTGCTATCATCAATAGTATTAGGGCACTTGGCGTTACTGGATTCTTCAATACAGAGACCTTACAGCCGGATGTCCAGCCATCTAAGGATGAAAAGAATACTGTGGATGTTACTTATAAAGTTGAAGAGAAGTCCAATGACCAATTAAATCTGCAATTTGGGTATGCTGGAACATTCGGTCTTACAATTAGCGCCGGCGTAATATTCAATAACTTTGCTCTGGACGACCCAATAGTATCAGGAGCAGGACAGACGCTTAGTGCAAAAGTGGAAGTCGGAAATTGGAGTCAGTATCGCACTATCTCACTTGGAATAATGGAGCCGTGGCTCTTTGATGTGCCTACCACTGTGGGCTTCAATGTATTCCACCAATACCTCAATTACTCCAGTTGGAAACTCGCCCGCACCGGTATAAGTTTGAATTTTGGAAGACGCTTCCGTTGGCCCGATAACTACTTCCGTGGTGATTGGGTATGGCGAACTCAATACAATGATATTAAAGATGTTTCTTCGGATTACTATCGTCCGGGACAATATTGGGAGAATAACATTACGCAAACCTTCTCCCGCACAAATTGGAATAACTCCTTCTTTCCATCTGTTGGCTCATCGTTCTCATTGCAGACGAGTTTATCGCTTGGTGCTATCAAATTTGGAACAACGGATTTCTTTAAGAACGAATTGCGATATAGTTTTGTGTCTCCAATTTGGTCTCAAAAGGGACAAGATAAGTTAGTGTTTTATGTGGATTCCCGTTTGGGCTATGTGACAGGTCTTGCATCAGATTCGGCTATGTCTCCTGTGGAATTGTATCATATGGGTGGTAATGGCTTAGGTATGTTTAGCATTATACCATTACGTGGTTATGATGACGATGTATTTGGTGTATTCTATGATGCCAGCACCGGTAGCACATATACAGGAGGAAAGATGATGGCAAAATTCTCTGCCGAATTACGCTACGCTATAGCGATGGAGCCAATGCCAATATATGTATATGCTTTTGCCGATGCCGGAAATTTGTGGCGAGATATTAGAACAATGATTCCATCTGACTTGCGGCGTGCTGCTGGCTTGGGTATCCAATTAATGATACCACAACTTGGTAATATTGGCTTCAGTTACGGATATGGCTTTGACAATCCATCAACTAACTCAACATTGAATTTGCAACCTTCCGGTTGGAAGTTCATTTTCCACCTTGGTGGGATATAATATCAATCTCCTTGGTGGGATATAATGTCAATCTCCTTGGTGGGATATAAAATTATTTTGAGGAATAAGATATGTTATAAATTTTACAATTTTTTCATATAAATAATTGGAGAATAATTATGAAAACAATCAGAATAGCAAATCTACTATTGCTTATATCTGTGTTTCCATTGCTTGCTGGTGGCTTGTCCGAAATAAGCAATGGACAGTGGGTAAAACTTGGCATTGGTAAAGAAGGTATTTATGCTATTAATGCTGCCGATTTGTCAAGTAAAGGAATGAGCATTCCGAAAGAACTCATTGGCACAATTAAACTTTATGGGCAAAGTGGCAAGCCGATGAACGAGCAGCTTTCCTCTGACCTATCTCTTAATGAACAAGAAATCATTGTAAATACCAATGCAGACGGCTCTCTTGCCAGCATTGTGTTCTATGGCTCGGCTGCGAAAGCATTTGAATATGATGCAAAACGCAAAATCCAACGCCATTATAATAACTACTACGATACCAAGAACTATTATTTGCTAACTTACGGAAAAACAGATGGTAAGCGTGCAATTCCACATACTACTCCAACCGATAATGTAAAGTATAAGCCGACAAGTTATAGAGCATCTCTCTTCCACGAGGAAGACAAATATATGCCACTCGAACCCGGTGGCGGTCTATTCTGGTTAGGCGACCCAATATCCAATAACTCACCAATTGTAGATTACTTACCTAATTTCAATAGAACGGGAAATGTAGAATTTCTCCTCTCTTATGCTCATACCGCAAAAATGTCTAACACTATGCGGGTATATCAAGGAAATGAGTTAATATTAAGTGAGACAATGACTTCTGTTGATGATTCTTATGAAGGAGCAAAAATATGGACTAAATTCGCTACAATCCCTTCAAATCTAATGGGTTCGGATAATCGCAGTGTTCTTAAATTTGAGTATTCCGGTTCTCCGGTTTATCCGTTTCACAACTTCTACGAAATCCATTACAAAAGCGATTTCGTTCCTATTGACAACGAAATTACTTTCTTCTCCGATATAAATAATGAACTCAATGACGCAACAAAATCAAGCGAAGGCGTTGCTGAATATAGCATAAGCGGCTTCAATGGCACGATTTACGGCTATGATGTTACTGATGCTTCCAATCCTAAATTGCTTAGCAATATCGCTACGACCGGCGGATTTTTTGTATTTAGATACTTAGAGAAATTAGATAGTTTAAATGTCCATAAATACTATGTAGCATCTAAATTTAACATTCCTTCAATAGAGGAGATAAACCCGATAGATTTGCGCGATGTAAATAGCGAACAGTATGCAAATGCCGATGTAATTGTCATAACCCCCAGCAATTTCATTCAATCCGCTACAAGTTATGCTCAATACCGCAGCAATCAAAGCAATTACAAAGTATCCGTTGTTCAATTAGATAAAATATACGCAGAGTTTTCGTATGGACGACTCGATTTGGCTGCTATTAGAAATTATATCCAATATTGCTTCGAGCAATGGAAACATAAACCACAATTCGTAGTCCTTTGGGGAAACGGCACTTATGACTTTAAGGGCATAGAACCATATCCTAATTACATACCAGCACATCAACGAGCAGATGCAAGTTACGCTGTTGAGCAACTTAATTCATACTCTTCAATAAATTGCAGGTCCGATAATTATAGCACAGATGATTTCTACACTTGCATCGTTGGCGATGACCAATTTCCGGATATAGCCATCGGCAGAGTTCCAATAGGCAGTAATACAGAAGGTTATAACTACATTGAAAAACTGGACTTATACGAAAACCATTCCGATAGAGGTAATTGGCGTAGAAACGCCTTACTTATGGCTGATGATGGACCTACTACATCCAATTCCGCCGGAGATAGGACGCAACATACAGGCGATGCCGAGTCCATATATAGGCATATTATGCCCGATTTCATTACCAACAAGGTATATCTCGTTAATTATCCTGTTGTATATCAATCTGGTGGAGAACGCCGAATACCTAAAGCGACAGAAGAGATATTTAATCAACTTAATGTAGTTGGTGCTACGCTATTCTTCTTCGTCGGACACGGCAATGAAAATAGTATGACACACGAAAGAGTGTTCCAAAGAGAAATGATACAGCAATTCACCAATACCGATAAGATGTTCTTATTTGCTGCTGGCTCTTGCGAAGTAGGCAGATTTGATAGCCCCAAAGGCACGCTATCTGCCGACATAGTGCTCCAACCGAAAGCCGGTGCTATTGCATCTTTTGCTGCCAGCCGCATATCTGGTTCTTCCGGAAATACCACTATTTTGACCCGCTTGCTGGATTTCGTTAGTATAAAAAATAGTGATGGAAAGTATTATACACTCGGCGAAGCAAGTAAAAGAGCAAAATCTGTAGGTGGAACATCTTCCGAATTCTTTATGTATAATTTGCTCGGTGACCCTTGTGTCCGCTTGCTATTCCCAGATATTAACATTGATATAGACAGCATTGATAGAGTGGATGCAAAGCAGAAAAGCGTTGTTGATGTGCAAGCAATGTCCAAAATACAAGTTAAAGGAAAAATTACAAACAATGACGGCTCTGTGGCTACCGACTTCAACGGCAATGTTAATATTGTTCTTAACGAGCCATTAGAGAATACAAAAGTTGTTGACCCTTACGGCACTGAATTTAAGTTTATCACTAACGGTGCTACTCTAAATTCAAGCAATTATAGCGTTAAAGATGGGTATTTCGTTGCTGAATTTATTATCCCGAGCGATATTACTTTTAGCAAGGAGAATTCTATTCTATATCTATACGCTGCAAGTGATGACAATAGATATGCAAAAGGTATGAATAACAATTTGCATATAAATGGCATTAGCGATGCGCTCGTTAATGATTATACTGGACCAGAGATTACTATTAAATTTGATAAAGAAAGTTTTGTTAATGGCGATATGGTTTCCAAAAATCCTCTACTTATGGTTGCACTTTGGGATGAAACTGCAATCAACACTACCGGTCTGGGTATCGGACATAAAATAGAAGCATGGATAGATGAAAACCCAAATCCTATTGATTTAACATTGAGTTACACCTCCTCGCTGACTGACCCACGTGGCGGCAATATCATAAAAACACTTTATAGCATTGCTGCTGGCAGCCATATCATTAGAATACGAGCTTGGGATATATTTAATAACTATACCGATGGCTATGCTTCTTTCACGATTCCATCCGATAAGGAAGAAGGTATATTTAGTGCTATTCTTTATCCAAATCCCGCTTCAATAGTAGATGCTAACATTAAAGGCATTGTGATAAATTACAATGTTCCACCACCCATCGTTGCCGATGTAACTATATTTGATGGTATGGGTAATGAAGTGAAAACAATAAATACGATATTGAATTCTGTCGGCAACGCTATGGTAGGATGGAATGGTATTGGTGCAAATGGACTCCCAGCAAGTGGCGGCACATATTACTATCGCATTAAATTTGAATTTGATAAAAAGAATACCGGCTCGCGTAGTTGTGAGAAATTTGGTGCGTTAGGTGTAATTAGGAGATAATATGAACAGCACGCTACATTCAAAAATACATTCCACACTCGCTGAAAAGAAATATATCTATCTGACGGATGCCGAATTTATGTCCTTAAATATAGATGATATAGAGGATATTGTTAGCGAATTTGGTGGAAAGAATATGCTCCGCCTGCCAGAAACTGAAATCCGCTTCTTCGAGTGGGTGAAGGAAGTTGATGAGGTGATATGGAATGATATTTGGGGCAATGATGATTTAGAGCCGTATCTGGTTAGTGTGGATTTACTGCCTATTGTGCTGAGCCCGGATGGTCGTGGCTTTCCTATTTGCGATGTTCAGACAGCAGATAACTACTTCTTTTCTATGGATAATATGGTGGAAGAGTCAAGAGATATGATAGAGGCAGCCAAACAGATGTTTTTAGACCATAAGCCGATGACCGCTGCACAACTACTTGCATTAGAGATTTCCTTCGAACCAATTGATATATGGCACTTTGCATATAAGCACAATATAGATATTGCAGAAGCCAAACGTGCTGTTCATTCTCTTGTGGATGATGGCGTGCTGGTGCATCTCAAAGAGGCAGATTACATAATTCCATTCATACATTTTTGATTGAACAACTATTAATTTAAAACTATGTTTAACGAATGCGACTGCATTATTGTTCTAAATGGAACACTCGATGAGCCCAATGTATTAGAGCATTTCGCTGGAATTCCTATAATTGCTGCTGATGGCGCTGCGACAAAACTAACTAGTATCGGAATTACACCCGATATAATTGTCGGCGATATGGATAGTATAGTCGGCAATATAGAGAACTGCGAAGTTATTAAAGTGAGCGAACAAGATACAAATGATTTTGAAAAATGCTTGCGTTATGCTATCTCCTGCGGACACAAAAGTTGCTTCATACTTGGAATAAATGGCGGACAATACGAGCATTCATTGAATAACTTCAGCGTTGCTGCTAAGTTCGGAAGCAAAATAAAAATGTGTATATACACAGATGGACGAATGGGCTTCTTCGTCTATGAAAGCATCCGCATTAAGTTGAAAATTGGCGAAATTGTTTCGCTAATACCCGCACCAAAAGCAGAAGTATCATCAAAAAACCTACAATGGGAGTTATCGCATTACGAATTAATACTAGGAAAGAAAGAAGGTGCAAGAAATAGAGCAATAGCCGAAGAAGTAGAATTGACGCTACATTGCGGATGCTACTTCTTGTTTATTGATGCCATTTTCACTCCCAATAACTTATCACAACAATAAATAATGAAAGATAAAACAAGAGCAATAAAAATAATCGTAAGTATAATATTGGCGTTGGTCGCTTCTATTTTCTTAGTTGCATTGTGTATGCAAGCGGTTGCAGTATTTGAAGTAGAGATGCTTCCGGGGTTATGGTTGCCGATTATCATTGTTTGGTTCTTTGCATATATGTTTATTTACGGTGCATTATTTAAGAGAAGACGCAAAAAAACGGAGGACTAATGGATAACGATACCGGTATTATTGAATTATATGATGAAGCAATTACGGGCTTCGGTATTGATTACGATGATGATTTATCTCGTATGCTTGCTGCAATAGATAAGTATAAATTGGATGTAGATGTTAATATGATTAGCAACGCCTTTGACTTGTGCTATAATTCGCACCAAGGCGTTAAACGTATGTCTGGCGTTCCATATTATACCCACCCGCTCGCTGTAGCAATGATACTGATAGAGGAACTGAATATTAGCGATACGGCTGTAATTGTTGCTACACTGCTACATAATGTATTGCGGGACAATCTGATGATTACATACGACTATATCGTTTCGCATTTCGGCAAGGACGTTGCTACGCTCCTCTTCCATTACTCTAAATTTGTCAAGCACATATCCGCCGATAAGAATATACAGAACAAAAAAACAAGAGCCGAAATCTACTTGCAACTCTTTATGCTGATTATTAGAGATGCTCGCACTTTCATCATCCAACTATGCAATAGATTGCACGACTTGCGAACACTACAATATCTCCCAAAAGAAAAGCAAACCGAAATCGCAGATGAAACATTGAACTTCTATGTTCCATTCGCCAGCCAATTTGGCTTCCATAAAATACAAGCAGAATTAGAGAGACGCGCCTTCTATTTCTACGACTCTAACCAATACCATTGGATAATGGACTATCTAAAAGTAAAGAAGAAAATTTTCACGGAATATCTTTTTTTGCTTGTGGATAGCATTAAAAATTTCCTGATTACTCAAAATATACATTACAATATTGAAGTGCTACATAAGCAAGAGTATGAGATATTTCTATTGCTCCAAAGTGGTCAGAATATCAATGATATAGATAACATTTTTTCACTTAATGTAATATTGGATACGGAAGATGTGGCGGTGGCAAAGAATGTATATGATTTATTGCTGAGTAATTTGCAAAAAAATGATTTTATAGATATATACAACAAAAATAAGATTGCACCCGACGGCTCTATGCTCCTTGACCTAATCGATAGCAATGGCAAAACGCAGATAGCAATAAAGATGAAGAACACTGATATAGTTAATGATAGCCAAATTATGAAGACATTAGCAGAAAATAAATATCGCCATAACTATCTTAATATCAGCGATGAGGATGTGGAACTATGGGCTAATTGGATGAAGCATATTATTGATACGAAAAATCCAATAGATGCCGAGCAAATACTTTGGAATTCCATAAAAAATAATCTCTATAATAACGCCATCGTCGTCTATAACAAAAAGGGCGAGGTGGTATCGCTACCCAATGGCTCATCTGTAATTGATTTCGCTTTCGAACTATCGCAAGACATTGGATTATCTACAATTACCTGTAAAGTTGATGGCAATATTAAGGATATTTTTTATGAACTCAAGGACGGCGAAAAAGTAGAGATTATTACTTCTCCGAAGTGCTATCCCGACTCCAACTGGTTGCATCATATAATTACATTCAAAGCATTCGCCCATCTTACAAATTACTTCAAACACGACTTTATACTAAACGAAAAGAAATACTTGCCGGAACGACCCAAGCGACAGATTTTCCGCATCTCCTCTGTGAAGCATAACAACATTTTAATTAAAGTAAAGGATATTATCGGGCAAGAGCATATCCATAGAATATATTTGGGATACAATTTGAATACGTTCAATATAGCGGTGCATACTACATTTATAGAAGATGATATAACTAATAATATTTTCCTAAAACTAATTGGCATTAATGGCGTTAAGTCGCTTTCCATAGATTCCATTGCTATATGATATGATAATACCTGCTACATTAGATAAATCCGCTATCATAGAACTACTATCATTACCATTAGCCGATTGCTCACCACTATTTGAGAAAGCCGCTGCTGTGAAGAGAGAGATTGTAGGCGATGTTGTATATTTGCGTGGATTGATAGAATACTCCAATGTATGTAGCAAGAACTGCCATTACTGCGGTATCCGCAAGGATAATGCTAATGTGGAACGCTACACTATGACGGATGAGGAAGTTATTACAGCCGCACAATTCGCTTACAACTCGGGCTATGGCTCTATTGTTCTGCAAGCCGGCGAAGTATCTACACCAGCACATTCGCAAAAAATTACACGTATACTTCAACTAATCAATGAAGTAGCCAATGGCAAGTTAGGTATTACTCTTTCTCTTGGCGAGCAATCTGCTGAAACTCTTGCAGAGTGGCGTAATGCAGGTGCTCATAGATATTTGTTGCGTATTGAAACATCTAATCCTGCTTTGTATTCTAAACTGCATCCAGCCGATACACATCATCGCTACATACACCGCATAGATGCAATTCAACTACTATGCGATAGTGGCTACCAAGTCGGCACAGGTGTAATGATTGGCTTGCCATTCCAAACTCTGGAGGACTTAGCCGATGACCTATTGTTCTTTCGCAATAGAGATGTAGATATGATTGGAATGGGACCTTACATAGAGCATTCCGATACGCCTTTGTATGAACATAGAAGCACGCTACTACCGCTACAAGAGCGATTTGAACTTTCGCTGAAAATGGTGGCATTGCTCCGTCTGCTTATGCCGGATATTAATATTGCTGCCACAACTGCAATGCAGACCATTGACCCCATTGGTAGAGAGAAGGCAATACAAGTCGGAGCAAATGTAGTGATGCCGAATATTACACCGGTTCAATACCGCAAAAGTTACCTACTATATGAGAACAAAGCGTGTATTGAGGAAGCAGCCGTTCAATGCAAGCATTGCCTCGAGCGTCGTATATTGTCCGTAAATAACAAAATCGGCTATGGTAAATGGGGCGACTCCCAACATTTTAGGAGAAGAGATAACTAAAATCTGAAATGGATAACACACACGTATTAAATATATTCAAAAATCTTCGCTTCGTCAAGCAATCCGTAGCGTTAGTCAATACTACGGAGGATAGTTTTGGAGCGAAGATGCTATTTGGCTCTGCGAAGTCGTTGTATATTGCCTCGCTATATGCAATGACACAGAAGCACTATATAGTGCTCGCTCCCAGCAATGAAGTTGCGGCTGATTACATAGATGACCTTGCACTGCTCCTGCCTAACGCCGCTGTATTCCTATTGAACGCCTATCATAAACAATCCAATATTAAATTAGGAAACGATACTTTTTTGGCTGAGTTGATAGATAGCATTGCACGCTTCAAATCAGCCGAGCATTCCATCGCTGTTGCTACGCCCGATGTATTTAACAATATTATTCCGAATGCAAATGCCATACAACACCACTTCTGCACTCTGCGAAAAAAACAAATATTAGACATTCAGCAATTTACTACGCAACTCTCGCTCAATGGCTTCCAAAAGGAACAATATGTCTCTCGCTCCGGTGAATACGCCGTTCGTGGCGGTATCATTGACATCTTCGCTCCGAATATGCAAGACCCAGTGCGTGTAGAATTGTGGGACGATGAGATTGATTCCATTCGCTTTTTTGATACGCTTTCGCAACGTAGCAAAGTTGAGATGGAGCAGGTGGATTTCATAGATTCAATTTTTGTGAATGAGAAAGAGGAGACAGGAACGAGCATATTTGAGTACTTGGCTCAAGCAAATGAACAATGTATATTCATCATAGATAGTCCGGAGAGCATTGATTTCACAAAGCAATACCTCGAGCCGATTGGCGATTACCGCAAAATAAATATCAATCCATTGGGCAATGTAGCGGTGAATATTACTTGCACTCCACAGCCGAATATGCACTCTTCGGTGCAACGTTTGGCTATGGAAATGCAACGCAACATATCGCTGGGTATCCCTGTATTTATTGCTGCTGACGGTGATATACATCTATACAGAATTCAGGATTTGGTGCAGGACTTAGCGGAAGAAGATACAAATGTAAATGATGCGGTGCAATGGCTCAATGCTTCGCTCTCCACTGGCTTCTATATGCTGGATGACAAGTTGGCTTACTTTGTAGAGAACGAGGTTTTTCAGCGAACAAGGAATAGTAAAAAGGACAAGGTAAATGTAGCGAAAGGCATTACACTACGGGAGTTGAAGCAGTTAAACATAGGCGATTTGATAGTCCACGAGGACAAAGGTATCGGCAAGTTTGATGGCTTTAAGTCCATTGAGATGGGAGGCAGTAAGCAGGATTGTTTGAAGATGATATTTGCAGATAACGATGTGCTATATGTGCATTTGAACTATCTGCATAAGGTGCAAAAATACTCTGCTGCGGATGGCGTTGTGCCACGTCTATCTAAACTTGGTTCTACTGAATGGCTACGTAAGAAGGATAGAACGAAGCGGAAGTTAAAGGACATTGCAAGAGACCTAATTCAACTCTATGCAAAGCGAAAGATGCAGAAGGGATTCGCCTTCCCAACCGATACCACTTGGCAGAAGGAGTTTGAAGCATCGTTCATTTATGAGGATACAATAGACCAAGCACGCACTACTATTGAGGTGAAGCGCGATATGGAATCCGAAAATCCAATGGATAGATTGGTATGTGGCGATGTAGGTTTCGGCAAGACAGAGATAGCCATACGTGCAGCATTCAAAGCAGCATCCGCAGGGAAGCAAACCGCTGTGCTTGTGCCTACAACTATCCTCGCACAGCAGCATTACCAGTCCTTTACCGAGCGTATCAATCGCTATCCGATTAAGGTGGATACTATTTCGCGCTTCCGCAGCAAGACGGAGCAGAAGGAAATAATACAGAATTTGAAGGAAAACAAAATTGATATATTGATTGGAACGCACCGTTTATTAAGCAAGGATATTGAGTTTAAGAATTTGGGGCTACTGGTGATTGATGAGGAGCATCGCTTTGGTGTTGGTGCGAAGGAGAAGTTGCGACAATTGAAAGCCAATGTGGATACTCTAACTCTTACCGCTACACCGATACCGCGAACATTAAACTTCTCGCTGATGGGAGCAAGGGACTTGAGTCAGATGGAGACACCACCACGTAATCGTCTGGCGGTGGAGACGGAGATTAGCGATTGGAGTATAGAACTTGTTACGAAGATTGTATTGAGAGAGATTAAGCGTGGTGGTCAATGTTTTATTGTGAATGACAAGATTTTGGGTTTGGATAAAATGCTGATGGACTTGCAAATGGCGATGCCATCTGTGCGACTTGCAGAGATACACGGGCAGATGCCACCAGCACATATTGAAGATGTGATGGCGAAATTTATAGAGAAGAAGTATGATGTGCTGCTATCTACAAAGATAATAGAGTCGGGTATAGACATACCAAATGCCAATACTATCATCATAAACAACTCTCAAAACTTCGGTCTTGCGGAGTTGTATCAGTTGCGTGGAAGGGTTGGTAGAAGCACCATACAGGCGTATTGCTATCTGCTTATACCGAGCATAAATCATCTGGCAACTAACTCGCTTCGACGACTACTTGCGATAGAGGAGTTTAGCGACTTGGGTAGTGGCTTGCAACTTGCTATGCGTGATTTAGAGATACGCGGTTCGGGCGATTTGCTTGGTGCAGAGCAAAGTGGTTTCATATCTGAAATTGGTTTTGACCTCTACCAAAAGGTATTAGAGGAAGCGGTGATGGAGTTAAAGCACGATGAGTTTGGCGATATATTTAAGGATGAGAATGCGAGCAGTATGCCTAAGTTTGATAATGATGAGATAAACATAGAGACCGATACCGATGCATACTTCCCACCGGATTATATTGCCGATGATACGGAGCGTTTCAACTACTACAAGGCACTATATGACGCAAAGAGCAATGTTGAACTGAAGGACTTGGTGAAGGAATTGGAAGATAGATTTGGTAAATTGCCACCGCTTGCACAAGAGTTGGTATATGTAGTACGTCTTCGTATAGCAGCGTTAAATACGGGTTTCACGCGTATTCATTTGCGTCCGAATGAGTTGGTAATCGAGTTTCCCAATGGCGATAATAGGGATTATTACGAAAAGGTATTTCCGATAGTGTTGGACACATTGCAGTTGTATGACGATATGAATTTAGAGCAACACAAGGACAAGTTATTGGTGCGGAAGCGATTTACGGATGCGGACAATATTGCTAATAGCAGGGATTTGGCTATAGATTTTATTTGGAAAGTAAAGAAAACAATAGAACTAAATTTCTAAAATATAACTATATTAGTATTCATAACACACATCATTTTTTTATTATGTCACTTAGAACAGAGAAAATAGGTAGTGCCATTAAACGGGCATTATCATTACATATATCACAAATAGCAAGCGCCAATCGGCTCGGATTGGCGTCCGTTTCAATGGTTAAATTATCCCGAGACCTCAGCGTAGCAAGCGTATTCATAAGTGTATTTGTGCCTACATCCGTAGATATAGATGCGGCAAAGTCCTCGCTATTGGGGCATATAGAAAGCCAAAATGGACGGCTGCGCTCTATCGTTGCAAAGGAAGTGAGAATGCGTTTTATACCGGAGTTGCGATTCTTTTTAGATAATACATTGGAAGAGATGGAACGGATAGATACGCTGATAAATAAGGTAAAGACGGATGCTCCATATAAAGATGACTATGGCGACGAGAGCGTGTATGATGTTTAGTTAGCGACAATTTTTTTTAAATATAAATGGAATTACAACAATGCTTAAAGTAGGCGATACTTACACTCATAATTTGAGTTATAACCAAGCGGATGTCAATACTTTCGCACAAATCACCGGTGATAATAATCCAATTCACTTAGACGCTGATTTCGCAGCGAAAACACCATTCGGCAGAAGGATAGTGCATGGATTCTTTTCGGCAGCGGTGTTCTCTATGGTCTTTGGGACAAAGTTCCCGGGCGAAGGCACAATCTATATGTATCAGGATATGAAATTCCTTGCTCCTGTATTTGTAGATGAGCCATACATCGCAAAGTTTGAGATTACCGAGGTAGATGCAGAGAAGCATCGCGGCGTAATCAAATGCACATTAGAAAATGCCGATGGCAAAGCAGTAATTGTCGGAACAGCAAAATTGCAAAACAATAGAGAATTTGTTTTGTAGCATAAAATAAATATATTTATTTTCTCTATTATTACTTGCAAATCAAAAATATTTGTTATATTGGCGTGAAATAAATAGTTTAATAATCAAAAATGGAGAAATATAATGGCTGAACCATTAGAAATAACAGATGCAACCTTTGATGCAGAAATAAAACAATCGCAACTTCCAGTATTAATAGATTTTGGCGCAGTATGGTGCGGTCCGTGTAGAGCATTGGCTCCTACGGTGGATGCACTTTGCGGAGAATATGCCGGAAAACTCAAGGTGTGCAAAGTGGATGTAGATGTAGCACAAGGCATTTCCGGAGAGTATGGCATTCGCTCAGTTCCCACTCTTATATTCATTAAGAATGGAGTGGAAGTTGATAGAATGGTAGGTGCTGTTCCAAAGAAAGAAATTGTGAAGGTGATTGATAAATTATTGGCATAGTAGTGGAAAATCTATTGCCACAGGAAATAATATTATCCATAGAGACATCCGGCAAGGTGTGTAGCGTTGCTCTTACCGCTGTTGATGCGGTCTCTGCTGTTTGCATAGCGGAATATAGCATCAATGTAGGTAATAAGCACGATAAATATTGTGCCGAGTTGTGTCATCGTATCCTTGCAGATAACGACTTAGCCGCTACATCGTTAGCGGCAGTCGCTGTATCTGTTGGTCCTGGCTCGTTCACGGGATTGCGTATAGGTGTTGCAATAGCAAAGGGCTTGTGTTTCGGAAATGCAGATACACCACGCCTTATTGCAGTGCCTACATTGGATGCTGTTGCCAATAATGCAAATCGGAATTTGCGTTATATATCAAGTAGTTATAAAATACTTTCCGTGATACTATCACATAGCAATTTGTATTATACTCAGTTATTCGCAGGCAGTAGAAATGATATTCCGACTGCACTGGAGGATATTGTCGTATTAGATACAGATGCAATTATACATAAGTATAACGATTGCAATGACTTATATCTAACTACTAACTATCCGATAAATCTGAATATCGGTCAAACGCTCGCTAATTTATCCACCATATCGGCTTCTGTAATTGCTGATTATGCTGTGCCGATATATAGACGAGGGGATTTTGTAGATGCCGATTGGCTTGTGCCAATGTATGTGCAGGATTTTGTTGTGAAAAAATAATCAAATTGATTTCCATCCATCAAATAAATAAAAATATGATTATCATTCTATTAGGAGCTCCGGGCTCCGGTAAAGGCACACAGGCGGAATATATCTGTCCTAAATATAACCTATTTCCTGTATCTACAGGCGATTTGCTACGCGAGCGAAAGAAAGCAGATGATGATATTGCACGCAATATCAATGCTTTAATGTCAGAAGGAAAACTCATTCCCGATGATACAATTAATCTGCTTGTATCGGAGATGCTTGATGCAAAATTAGCGAGTTCCGACCAAAGAGGATTGCTATTTGATGGCTATCCACGCACAGTAGAGCAAGCGAAGTTTTTGAATGAGGCGTTAAAAAAGCATAATAAGAAAATTGATGGAGCGTTGCTATTCCAAATAGATGAGAATATTATTGTGGATAGAATTACATCCCGAAGAGTTGATAGAAAAACGGGTAAAATCTATAATTTGAAGACGTTACCTCCGCCGGCTGGTGGTGATTATGATTTATATCAGCGAGAGGATGATACCGAGGAAGTAATTAAGAAACGGCTTGCTGTATATAAGGAGCAGACCGAGCCGCTAATTGATTTCTACACCAAACAAGGCGTAATATTCAATGTAGATGCGGCTGCCGAAAGGAGTGAGACAGAAAAGGAAGTTAGCGATATACTTGGTAAATTCTAGTTTAGAATGTCTGGACTGGCACGTCTGCAATTAGTTTCTTTTGCTTATCTATGAATGTGCGGACATCTCTATGGAATCTGTCTTGTTCAGACAATGGATATGAACTAGCGAGTTTTGAGGAAATCAAAAGTGGTGATTCGCCATTTAACACACATTTAGCTCCCTCAAAGATTAGGTCAAGCAAATTAACTTCTTCATTATGGATTACTTGTAATTTGTCCGCAATAGGTATCCATACCAAATTCGCAAGCGCAATACCCCACAAAGTAGCGAGGAAGGCAACGCTAATGCTCACAATGAGTTTAGCCGGGTCACCATCGCCGCCGACTTGTCCCATCGTGGAAATCAATCCCATAACCGTTCCGATAATACCCATAGTAGGCGATAATCCACCGAGTTTGTGGAATAATGCAATGTTTTCGTTATGACGATGCGTTATGCTATCTAATTCAAATGAATAAAGGTCCTCCAACGAAGTGACATCCGCACCATCAATATTAACTTGGAATATCTTTTTGACATACGGATGTCTAGTAGAATTCATTTTACTTTCTAACGCCAGCATACCAAGTTTGCGTGTAATGAGTGAGAACTCTATCATTTGTAAGATGATGGCTTTTTTATCATACTTTGGCGGAAAGAATGCAATATTGATTAATGTTGGCATCTTACGAAATGTGTTCCAACTTGTGCTTGCTAGTCCAGCCATAAGTGTGCCACCTATGACGATAATCATAGGTGCCGGTAGAATTAGCTTGGTAAAGTCGCCTTGTTCAATGAAGAAAGCAATAATTATGGAAGCAATTCCTAATAATATTCCAATTAAGGTGCTCATTCTCATAACACAAAGATAATGATTTTTTATGAATATTTATTTTAGTAAACCCGATTACTTATATAAATTTAAATAATGAAAATTCTTGAATTTTTGCTCCAGCAGATAGAGTATATTGCAACGAAGTATTTTCTTGAGCAAGTCGCGAAAGGACTTTAGACATATCGGCGTCTTCATTAAGCGATTTAATTTCATTCAAGCGAGTTATTTCCTCTGTCATCTGGTCATTCACCGTTTCAATTCTCAAACGACGTGCAGATAGATTAGCCGTAGTTTTGTTTAAGTAATCAATGTTATATGCAACAACTGATTGCTCCTGTCCAATAGCATACTTCTCTTCGGTATTCATTGTATCGTATGAATCACGCGGCACTCCTTCGGAAGTGTATTGCAAGATGTTATATACTTTGATTATTGGGTCAAAGAATGAAGTAGCACCCGGACCAAATAATTCGGCTGGGTTCATACTAATTACCTCTGTGCTATGCCCATCCTTATTGATAGTGCGGTCATCGGTATTACCTTTGAATACAACGGATAAGCCGGACGGATTATCAGCAGTGGCTTCACCTTCTACAAGTTCAAAAGGCATATTATTCATATCTGGATAGTCACCTTGTATGCTGTTTGGCGTGGTCTTAGTGCCTGCAAACATATATTTGCCATTAAAATCGGCATTTGCATTGCGAATCATATCCGTAAGAATTCCTTTGATGAACGTTCCAACAGACGCCACATTGCCATCATAAGCAACATTAAGCGATTGCACAGACAAATCCTTAATCTGCTGCATCGCCTCGCTAATAGCGGATGCCGCATCCTCAGCAGCACGCATTTCAGATGTAGCATAAGAGTTCCGCTCTATAAAGTTCTCCTTCATTGTCTTCTGGTTAATGATTTTTTTTACATCCATTAACCGAGTAGGCGCCTCGGCGATACTTTGAATATCCTTTCCGGTGGACTGACGCAATGTATCAAAGTATTGCGCTTCCGTAAGTCGGGAAAGGTTGTTTGTGAAGGCACCATAGCCCATTTTACTTGATATTCTCATAACCTTTTCATTAATTTATTTATAATTTGTTGTAATAATCGAGATTATTTTCCAAGATTTACTATTGTTGATAGCACTTGGCTATTGATAGCAATAATTTTTGCTGCTGCTTCTAAATTCTTCTGGTATTTAATTAAGTTGATTGCCTCTTCATCCATATTGACGCCCATTACAGAGTCGCGTGTAGAGTTAAGAGATTCAACTACAAGTTGCGATGATTTCTTTGCTGCAACAGCTGCTTGTGCGTCATTGGATATATGTCCGATGAAGTTAGAATAGAACTCTGATGGCGTTTGTCCATTGAGGAAGAAGCCATCCTGCATAATACGGGAAATCGCACGTGCAACATCGGAATTACCCGGTGTGTTTGCTGTTCCCGATAGTGGCATATCGGCTGCATTCTTCATATCATCAGATACACGAATGTTCCCAGCGGTAATTGGCTCTCCGGTGTTAGATACGAACATAACTCTACCGGGCGGGTCACCAGCGGTATCGTTAATGCCGTAGCCGGTGGCAAAGATTGAATTTATTTTATCGGCGATGGTATTAGCATACGTATCCAATGTTTTCATTATAGAGAACGCACCGCTTGTATCTACTGGGTCAAGGAGTATATTATATTGCTTTTGGCTTGCTGCTATCTTACCGGAGGTAGGATTAACAGGGACCGTATAGTCCTTCTTTTCGTTATATACAACAACGGAGAGATTGCTCTCACCTGTCTCTTGGTTATTGCTTTCTACTACTTTTAGCGTCTGTCCCGTTGCACCGGTAACGACATTGATGCCATTCATAAATACATTTGCAAGTCCGGTATCCTCGTATGTAACAGTGATATTGCCTAATTTAGATAGCGCCTCAATGGCTACTTCGCGCTTATCCATAAACGTTAGTGAGTCATTGTGGCTCTTATCTTTGGAGATAGATATTGCTTTGTTGTAATTCACAATCTGCGAAATGTATTCGTTTGCTTCGTGAATTTCATTTGTGAGGTCGGTATTTGCTTGAGCACGCATTGCTTGCAAGTCAGAGGAAGCGTTGTTAAGACGCTCAACGAAAGTTTGCGTATTTGTAATAAGATTTTCACGCAAACCGATGCTTTCCGGTTGCAATGCAAGGTCATCGAAGGCAGTCAAAAGGTCATTAAAGAGTTGACCAAGGTTGTTATCGGTTGGCTCTTGCAGTATTGTTTCCACGTTGCTGTAGAAATTAACATCGGCTTCGTAACTCGCTAAATTAGCATTTGCTTTACGCACCTCTCTATCAAGATACTCTTGTCGGAAACTACGCATAGAATCAATATCTACGCCGGTTCCGAGTTGGTATCCATATTTATTAAATGGATTTGATTGTGATTGTTGCGCAACCCTACGGGAGTATCCTTCCGTAGTCGCATTGGCGACATTATTACTCGTAACATCGAGAGCGAAATTGCTTGCTTGCAACGCTCGCTTGCCTATTTCTAATGTTGAAAATGTTGACATAATTTTACCTCATTTATTTTTGGACTACACCGACATATTGCAGACGGCTCTACCGCCAGTTATGTAATCCATCATTTCTTTTACATTTGTTTTTGCTCTATTAGTGAGCAATCTATTGGTAGTGTTAAGATTTTGCAGTTGTTCAATCATAGAATGCAGGTCTGTTCTAATCTTTTTTATTTCACTACCGATAGCGGTATTTTGTATTTTCTCTTCAAGAGCAGAGAGTTTTAGTGATGCAGCTTCTTTTCTTGATAGACCGAGCCACTGCATAAGTAGGGCAATACGCTTGTCTTCGGCTTGCCTAATATTAGTTATCAGCGCTTCTTGGAAGCTTGTTATCTCTGATAGTTCTGAGATGTGGTAATTGACAAGCGCCGATTGCTCCTTAGTAGCAAGGCGTATCATCTCTTGTAGTAGTTGTTGCTCAAATTGCAAGTAACCATAAAGTTGTTGTTCCATCAGTTTCTCCGAAAGAATTATTTTCGTTTTTGTTATCTATATTTAACATACAAACAATGTGCCAAAACAAATAATATTAAATAATTAGTAGTTAGAGATAAGTAAGTTGTTGATTTATATAAGAAGCCGCTTTGCTAATAATATCCATTTCCCATTTTTTGCATATTTTGCATCTGCTATTAACCACCATTTTCTATTATTAACCAGCCATCATTATTCTACAGCCATTTTTCATTATACGTTTGAAAATGAATTAAGGTGTCCCTTCACTTTCTTTACATACGCCTGCGTTTCTGTAAATGGAGGAATACCGCCATATTTGCGAACATTACCCGGACCAGCGTTATACGCTGCTATGGCGTGGTCTAAGTTCCCACCAAATGTATCTAACATTTGACGCAAGTATTTTGCTCCTCCCATAATATTCTGATGTGGGTCATAAGAATTTGTCACTCCCAAATCCTTTGCTGTTGCATCCATTAATTGCATTAGTCCCTTTGCTCCAACGGTAGATTTCGCTGTCGGATTGCCTGCGGACTCCGTTGTAATTACTGCTTTGATGAGCGGAATAGGCAGATTGTATTTATTGGCAGCACTTTCTATTGTATTTTCGTAGTTAGATATTCTTTTATTAACTCTATCAATCAAGTTGCCGGAATTAGACGTATCAGTATTATTTCCAGATAAGTTGAATATAGGAGTAATTGGTGTATTCGGTTTAACGGGCGCAGGCGTTTCTTTCTGTGGAATGATGGCGTCAATAAGGGATTTACCAGATGCGGGAGCAAGTTTAATAGGTGTTGCAATAGCTTCTAATTTATCGCCGGTGATTTGTTGATACATCATTGCAGCGAGTCCGATACCGGTGCCGGTGTTTGCTATTTGGTCAGCGAAAACCATATCCGTATATCCACTTAGAGTATCGGCGCCAAAATCAATTTCTTTAGTTTCATTATCTTTTAGTGTATCTAACTGAGCGGATTTCATTGACTTATACATCATATTAACGAATATAGATTCAAATCCACGCACGGTCTCGGCGAGTTGGGTTTTCTCCGAATCGGAGTAGTTGCGCTTTGCTCTATGCGGAGTATTGAGTTCGTTCAACTTCTGCTGTAGCAGTGAATATTCCGGCGATATGCCTGTGTTTATTGTTGTTTCCATAGTTTTTGCCTTTAAGTTTTTTATTGAATCACAAGTTCCGCTTTCAATGCTCCTGATGCTTTAAGTGCTTGGAATATGGAGATAAGGTCGCGTGGTTTTACAAACATTGACCGCAAGCCATCAACTAAATCTTGCACGTTAGCACCGGCATATTGCAAGCCGTGAGGCGCTTCATAATTATCTATTGCACGAATATCTTTCTTAATTGCTGTATCCATATAGTTCCATACCGGCTTCGGCATTCTACCATAGCCGTAAGGATAGGCAGCTCCAGAGCGACCTCCCCAGTAGCCAGAGCCATAATATCCCCAACTGTGGTTGTATGGTCGGTGGTTGGAGTAATAGCGGTCAATCACTATTTCTAAGCCACCGTGAGCGATGACTGTCGGCGTAATTTCTACATTTCCGCCAATTACAATAGTTCCGGTGCGTTCATTAATAACGACTTTTGCGATAGGCAGGTCAGCGAGCACTTGCGCACTTTCTACTTGTGCTATATATTGTTGAGCGGGAGTTCCATTCGGCACTTCCACCTGCACCGTTCCGGCATCTACGAGAATTGTTCTACCACCCATTGCATTTATAGCGGCTGCTACATTGTTTGCGGTAGTGTAATCGGGAGTGTTGAGGTTAATATAAAATAGGTTGCCGTATTCTACGTTTGGGTTAATATCTCTCTCTAATATCAGACCATTGGCGACTCTGCCGGTGGTCGTTTCATTTTTACGCACTCTTGCTCCATACTGCTCGTAGTCGTATCCACCAACGGTAAGCGGACCTTGAGCCATACCAATTACTTCGCCACTTTGGTCTGCTAATGGACACATCACCAAGACGCCACCTTGCAAGGACTTAGCATTGCCGATAGCCGATATATTTACATCTACGGTCGTTCCTCGCTTCTGGTATTGTGGAATGGTAGCGGTAACCATAACGGCAGCAACATTGCGGATACGCGGATTTGTCTCCGGCACAGTCGTTCCGAAGCGCTTGAGCATACTAATGACGTTCTGCGTAGTGAAGGAGGTTTGCATATTATCGCCAGAGTTGTTAAGTCCGGTTACGAGTCCGTAGCCGATGACTTGGTTTGTGATTGGACCTTCGCCGGGAATGCTAATTGTTGCAATATCCTTTACTCTGGCTGCATTTGTGGTGAGCGAGAGAATAAGAATTGTAAATGCTATATATATTATATTTTTCATATTGATTTTGATATTATACCTACACTTATGCTACAAAAATTGTGCCTATATTTAAAAATGAACGAAATATATATCTAAGTATTTTATTTATATATCTATTAGGTATGTTTGAGCGATACGATGAATTGTATAATAATGGGATATTGGTTAATAATAAGCAAACGAAATAAAAATAATGTGTATATATAAAGTTTTTTTCAAAAAAAATGCGTATTTTGAATAATATTATAAGTAATGGTTAATTATATGAAAGAATTTAATAACTCTGAATACTTTTCCGCATACGACTTAGATGCCTTTTTCAGTTGTATAATTGGGCTGGACGGCGATGTCGTGGATTGTAGTGATAATGCTCCCTCTATGCTCAAAGTAGCGTCAAAGCAAAATGTGATGGATGAGTTTAAAACGTTTTTTCATAAAACAGCAAATAATCTAAAAAGTGGCAGAACTGCCTGGGATGAGTATTTGTTAGAATGTCTTGAGGAAGGGCAGAAAAGTTTTGAGTTTTTCCTTGTAGATGGAGAAGGTAAGACATTACCCTCTTTTTGTATTTTGCGGGAAATAAATTACAATTATAGTCCGGCAGTCCAAGCATATTTTTTCAACTTATCTATCATTGCTCCATCGCAAGAGAAATTGCAGAGACGCGAAAGTATGCTAAGTGCTATTAAGTTTATTGCAGAATTATTGCTTGCTGCTACTGAAGATAATATAGACGAAACAATTAACGAAACACTTGAGCTAATAGCCGGCTTTGCTAATAGCGATAGGTGCTACATATATAGGAATTTTGGCGACGATATTAGACGCTTCCATATGACGCAATGCTTTGAATGGGTTGCTCCGGGAGTGGAGCATTGTATAAATAAAGGCATAGTTGCTAATCCGGATTATTTTGAGCCACTGCTTGCTACTTTATCTATCGGTAATTATGTTCATTCAGTTACCAAACACTTAGACGACATTACCCGCTATTTGTTAGACCCGCAAGGTGTGAAGGCGGTATTTATGGCACCAATCTTTGTAGAGGACTTTTTCTGGGGTTTCATTGGCTTTGATAATTGCACCAATGAACGAATGTGGGATGATTACGAGGTAGAACTATTGTCAAGTTGCGGTATATTGATAGCATCGGCTGCTCAACGGTGCTACTTAATACGATCACTTAAATACTCAAATGAACGTTTTGAAGATATAGCACAGAAGTGCAGATTGGTGTTGTGGGAATTGGATGAAAATCAATGCGTATCTTATTTGACGGAAGCATACACAGAGGTGACCGGTTTTCCTTTGGATGAGTGTATTGGAAAGCATATGAGCGAGCTTAGCAACTTTGATGAAGCATCGATAGATGTAATGGAAGTATTTATGGATGCTCTGAATAAAGAGCCATACGGATTTAAGTTTGAATTTAAGCCAATAACTAAGAATGGCAAGGATGTATGGTTCAGAACGTATGCTACGGCTTTTAGAGATGTTGTTGGCGAAAGCAATACTGGCTTCAGGGGCTATCATATTGATATAACAGACGAAAAGATATATAAGAATCAGATACTTAAAATGGCTGCCAATGCTAATAATGCTTCCAATAAGGCACAAGCAGCAATCCTTAAAAATAACGTATATATCACTAATATCGGCAACGAGTTGCTAGAACCAATCAACCAAATAATTAGCAATGCAAGTTTAATACAATTTAATTCAGATACGAAGCCAGAGAATTTTGAATTAGCAAAGCAAATAGATGTAGCGGCATCGGTATTGCAACGTTTAGTTTCTGATGTGGTAGATACTACGAGCATAGAGGTAGGTAAGATTGAAATAGACAATGAGGTGGTATCAATAAATGAGATTATAGCGACGGTGTTAGACCTTACGTCAGAATTGGCGAAGGATAAGTGCATATCCCTTGTTAATACAATACACCCAAATGTTCCACAATATGTCTATAGCGATACATATCGGCTTACGCAAGTATTAGAAATTTTGATAGATAATGCAATTAAATTTACAGAAGAAGGTGAGATTTCATTAGAATGTTTTGCAACAGATTTACTGATAGATAATACATCGCAGATTATATTTAAAATATCGGACACAGGAGTTGGAATGTCGGACGATATGCTGGCAAGTTTATTCGATGCTCACCATCAGGATAGTATGGACTTCTTCAACACATATTCTGGCGGTGGCTTAGGTCTTACAATAGCAAGAAATTTACTGGATTTGATGGGAGGTAGAATAGATGTTGTGAGCGAATTGGGCAAGGGTAGCGTCTTTACAGTAACAATTCCAATGAAGATAGAAAAAGATACAAATAAAATTAAGCAAGCAATTGTTCCAATTGACACATCAGATAAACAGCCAATTATCCTATTAGTAGAGGATAATGAATTAAATAGAGAGGTAATATCTACAATATTGGATGATTATGGAATGCTTGTGGATGCGGTGAGTGACGGTAAGACAGCCATTGATAAAGTATCGCATAAGATATACGATTTGATACTAATGGATATAAAAATGGAAGGAATGGACGGCTTAGATACCACAAGACGCATCAGAGCATTACCCGCCACACAAAATATCCCAATACTTGCACTTACTGCTTATACTCGCAAAAGCGACATTATTCATAGCATAGAAGCCGGAATGAATGAGCATATTAGCAAGCCAATTCGACCACCTGACTTAATAAGAACAATAACCAAGTGGTTGGACATTGCAAAGAAGTAAATTTTGTATTGTCCGCCTAATTCCTATATACCAATATTATATATCCGTTAAACAATGAAACCATATACTACATTTCGTCAGAATGTATTAGATAAAAAACAAACTTGTGTCGACCAAACGCAACAAGTATTAAACGAAATAGATAAGTGTAAAGACGATAATTACTTCTTAGAAATAAATGAAGATGCACTTGTTTCGGCTGCTGAATCCGATAAACGCTTCCAAAATGGTAATCCACGCCCATTGGAAGGAATGCTTGTCGGCGTTAAGGATAACATTTCCGTTATCGGAATGAAGGCGACTTGTGCCTCTAAGATGCTCGCAACATATCGTCCTGTCTATGATGCAACTGCTATAAAGCGAATCAAAGATGCGGGTGCTATTCTCCTCGGCAAGACCAATATGGATGAATTTGCAATGGGTTCATCCAATGAGACATCATACTTTGGCGGATGTAAGAATCCGGTGAATGATGAATATGTTACCGGTGGTTCTTCCGGTGGCTCTGCAGGAGCAGTAGCACTTGGACTTACACATACCGCACTTGGCACTGATACCGGTGGCTCTATACGTCAGCCGGCGTCTTTATGTGGAACGGTGGGATTTAAGCCAACTTATGGACGTGTTTCGCGCTTCGGATTAATCGCTTTCGCTTCCTCATTAGACCAGATAGGCACGCTATCTGCAAATGTGGATGATACCGCTTTGCTATTCGATACGATGAGCGGCATAGATGCTAATGACTCCACCACTGCAAATTTACCTCCAGCCAATACTTATGCGGAGATAAATCAACCACTTCCAACACAATTCAATGTTGGATTAATCCCCGACACCATACTTAAAAATTGTAGCGAGGATGTTCTAAATAACTATCACCAGCAATTAGATAAGTTACGCAATATGGGAGCAATATTCCATCCATTAGAGTTCCACTTCATTGACGTTTGCGTTCCTACATACATCGTTCTCACAACATCCGAAGCATCCAGCAACTTAGCGCGTTTGGATGGCATAAAATTTGGGCATAGAGCACAGACCCATACTCCAGAAGAATACGCAGATGTAGTAGCACTCACCCGCGGCGAAGGATTTGGCAGAGAAGTAAAACGGCGTTTGATTATGGGAACAATAATACTTACCAATGGCGATGGCAAGAATTATGTCTCAAAAGCAAGGAAGTTACGCTCACTGATACGCAAAAATGTCCTCGAAGCATTCGAGCAAGTGGATATAATATTTTTGCCAACAACCACCTCAACCGCATTCAAATGCAATGAACATACCGCTGACCCAGTAGCGATGTATCTGTCAGATTTCTTTACCACATTAGCCAATCTATCAGGCATACCAGCCATATCAGTTCCAACAGGTAATGCACCAAACGGACTTCCAATAGGAATGCAATTCCAAGCGAAGCCGTGGAATGAGAGTGCTTTATTCAGATTTGCAAAGCAATTAATGTAAAACCGGAACTACTAACTTATTATGAATATACAAGAACTTAGAAATATATTAGAAGGAGTGAATGACCCCGATTTGGGACTCTCTCTTAGGGAATTGAACGCAATAGAGGATGTTTCCGAAGTCAATGGTGGCTATGTAGTGAAACTACTATTGCCCGGTCCGACTACATATCTAAATTCGGATTATTGGAAGATATTGTTGAAAGTATTGCCGTCCGATGTGATGGATAAATTGCAAATTGAAATTACTGAGGATACAAGTAAATTAAGGAAACGCAATGGTAAATTAAGCAATATCAAGCATATAATCTCTGTTGCTTCAGGCAAAGGCGGTGTAGGTAAGTCAACCATTGCTGCAAATATTGCAGTGGAACTCGCAGCACAAGGTGCAAAAGTCGGAATACTTGATAGCGATATTTATGGTCCCAGCCAAACGATAATGTTTGGTGTAGAGAATGAGGTAATGGAAGCAGAAACAGACCAACACGGTAGAACAATCGCCTATCCAGTTGAAAAATATGGTGTTAAAGTTGCTTCTATTGGCTTTGTGATTGGTAAGGAACGCGCCGCTGCACTGCGAGGTCCTATGTTATCGCAAGTGTTTTCAATGTTTTACGAGCAAATTGAATGGGGCGAATTAGATTATCTTATTTTTGATTTACCTCCCGGCACCGGCGATATACATTTGACATTTATACAAAAGATGCAACCGGATGGCTCAATACTCGTTACAACACCGCAGGACATTTCATTAGCGGATGTAAGACGCGGTGCTGATTTGTTTAAGCAAATGAATGTGAATATATTGGGCATTGTGGAGAATATGAGTTACTTTATTCCGCCGGATGCTCCCGATAAGAAGTATTACATATTTGGGCAAGATGGTGCAAAAAAAATAGCCATAGAACTTGGCTTACAAATGCTTGGTGAAGTGCCTTTTACGATTGAAATGCGTGAAGATAGCGACAGTGGTAAGCCGATAGTAATCAATGAAAATGCTGGTTACCAGCGAGAGGTTTTGCGGGATATTACAGCAACTATGATAAGTCAGTTGCGTAGGAAAAATATGCAATAACCCGTTTTTCATTCAATAATTTATACAATTTTAATCAATTAATCATTCTTATGGAGTTTATACAACTTATAATAGATTTTATTTTGCATATAGACGTGCATTTGGCACAACTTGTGGCTGATTACGGCACGTGGGTATATGCAATCCTTTTTGTAATCATATTTTGCGAAACCGGCTTAGTAGTCACACCATTCTTACCCGGCGATAGTTTGTTATTTATGGCTGGAGCATTATCCGCAATACCCGGCAGTGCAATAGAAGCAGAGGTAATGGTTGGAATATTGATAGTGGCAGCGGTTGGCGGTGATGCCCTGAATTACACTATTGGAAAGTTCTTCGGGAAGAAACTATTTAGCAATCCGGACTCAAAAATATTTAAGCAGAAGTATTTGAAAAAGACAGAAGATTTTTACGCAAAATATGGTGGTAAGACCATCTTCCTTGCGCGCTTCGTGCCGATAGTTCGCACATTCGCACCATTTGTCGCAGGTATGGGTAAGATGTCCTACAAGCGTTTTGGCACATTCAATATTGTTGGCGGTATCTGCTGGGTATCGCTATTTACCTTTGCCGGAAAACTCTTTGGCAACATAGATATTGTGCAGAGAAACTTAAAACTTATCGTTGTTGCGATTATTATGATATCGGTTATGCCAGCTGTGATAGAAGTTATACGCGAGAAAAGAAAAGCCAAAGCGAGCGTTTAAATAATCCGTCTTTATCTGAACTATGATTATATATACGGAAAAACAAAAATGAAAAAAGTATTAATCACAATAGCAATTATATTCGCTACAACATTAACGCTATCCGCTCAATTCAGCGGTGGTAGCGGCACACAAGCCGACCCATATCAGATTACCAGCAAGGCGGATATGGAGGAGTTGGCGGATTATGTCGGCACAATAACAAATTGCGTCAATATAGGGAATATTATTTCAGGGGGAGATGCGGCAGGAATTGTTGGTTATATGGATTTTCTGTCAGATAATGCAACAATTTCTAATTGTGTAAATACTGGCTACGTAAAAGGAGTGAATGTAGGGGGAATTATTGGAGTTATGTACACTCAAGTAAATATTAGAAGTAAATGAGATTGCGGAGCAAGCCCGCAATGACAATACAATTAAATAAAGAAAATTTAAATTCAATATATAACAATGAAAAAAATACTAATACCTATCATTATCGCTCTTAGCGTAATCGTTCCATATATCTCTATGGCTACTCCTTTCAACACATACGTTGTGCCACTAAGCAGGATGTTTAGCAAGGACTTATTTGATTTGAATGCCCAGCCAATGCTTTCACCAACCGTGCAGGTGGTTAATGCAACGGCTAATGCCGGCTTCTTCCATTCGGCATATATTCCGCATAAAGTGGATAAGCCGTATTTTCGCCTATCAGGTAATTTTATGATGGGACACGTCCGAAATGATATGAAGGAATTTTCGCCAAGTATCCCTACGAGAGAGTATAACAATGCTGATGTTGGGAAATATATCACTTTTGGCATAACTCCTCCATATTATAGTATCATAGATACTGCTGGATTTATTAATTATCTGTTCCAAAACTTGCTATATATCGGCATTGCTGATGGCTCTATAAAGGTGCCGGGCAAAAGTGCTACTGCGCTTGGTGGAGCAGGTGCTACTATTGATTTGCGTGAGAACAATGCGCTACTTACAGCATTGCAAAAGCATCCACTATACAATTTACTATCGGCTGCTTCATCTGAACAACTTGCTATGCTTGAGGGAGTTATCCAATCAATACCAGATTTTTATGTATTTCCTTCTGGTGGTGATATATCCAATATGGCTGCAGGAGTTCCGCAATTGGAAGTCGGCTCGCTATGGGGAACAGAATTGTTAATCCGCTATATCCCAAAAGTTAATTTAGGTCAATGGGTCGGCGATTTCTCCTTCTGGGGCATTGGACTTAAACATAGCATTTCCCAATACTTCTGGGATGACCCAAATAGAGATGGCAATGCTAATGAGAGACCGGACATTGCTCCGTTTGACCTATCCATACAAGCAGTAATACAAGGCACTTCATTAGAAAACGAAGTAGGAATTACCGAAGTCGCTCTCAAAGCCGATGCAAGCATTATAGATATAAATATCCACTTCAGCAAAAATTTCAATAATTGGTTTGAACTATATACCGGTCTAAGTTATGAACGCACCAAAATTGATGGCTCGTGTTCATACCTGCTACCTGTCCAATTGCAAGCGCCTCTTGGGCTAATGACTTGGGAATATCCAGACCCACCAGACCCAAATAATCCGTATTCACGGCATGGAACCGGTGCTATCATTAAAGCCCCGGGTAATCTCGGACCAAATGGCGAATGGGAGTTCCCTGGTGATGATGTATTCCAGACCTCCGATGTATCCATTACGGACTCGCAAGTAAAATGGGTTATCGGTGCAAATAAGAATATCGGACCGGTTACTATTTATGTGGATTACAGCGTCAGCAAGTTCAATATCTTCTGCGGTGGAATTCAATACAGATTCTAATTTTGTCTTATACATACAAATCGGTCAATACCTGCAAAGTCCTTGATAACATTGGCTTTGTAGCCGATGCTGTTGTATATTTCGCATATTTCATTCGCTTGATTTATACCGCATTCAAAATATAACTTTCCGCTATCAGATAGCCAATCCATAATTTTCTGCGATATGGTGCGATAGTAAGTGAGTCCATCGTTGCCATCGGTCAATGCTATTTTTGGCTCAAAGTATAGTTCCGGCTCCAACTTCGCATAATCGGATTGGCTAATATATGGCGGATTGCAAACTATGAGTTCATTCTTTGTGTTTTGCGAGTAATCCGCTATATTCTGCTGAATAAATCGGACATTTTTTATATTCAACCGCTTCGTATTCTCATTCGCCAATTCAATAGCATCCTTGCTAATGTCAATACCGACTACATTTGCCGATGGATAATACTTCGCTAATGCCAATGCTATACATCCACCTCCAGTGCATAAATCCAATATATGTCTCGCTTTCGTTTCGCTATTTATGATAATATCAACAAGTTGTTCTGTCTCGGGACGTGGTATTAATGCGGCGTTGGTAACTTTGAGTTCTATATTGTGGAATGGAATTGTAGCGAGCAAATACTGCAATGGAACATACTTGCATCGCTCTGCCACCAGCGCATTATACGCATCTATTATATCTGCCGTTACCTCAACCGCTTGGTTAAGACGCAGCGAAATAGATGATAGATTTGCAACTTTTCTAAGAAGCAACTCAGCGTTCAACTCTGGCGAATCTACATCGCAATTCTGCAACTCCGCTGTTGCCGACAAAAGTAATTCTCTATATTGCATATTTTCACCATTTGAGAGTTAAATTACTTCGGACTTAGAATATGTCAATATAACCTACTCCCCGAAAGTAATTTTTTCTTGCAGCAAATTTTTACGTGTTTGTATCTTTATTCGCAGATATTCCATTGGTTTTGCTCCTTTTATTCTATTGCAAGAACCACAGAGTAACTGATAATTTTCGTAGTAATCGCCTCCGCCTTTCGCTTTCGGAATTATGTGGTCTATTTCCATATCTTTCATTAGATAATCATTTCCACATCCATTACACTTGCCATTTTGTTCTTTATATAGGCGTTCTTTTATTGGTTTTGATGGTTCTACTTTTTGTATATCTGTGCGTTGCGGAATTATCTCTGTGTGCACGAATTTTTTAAACATCCCCGCATCATCGCTCAGCCGTTCAACTAAAATACTAGCGGCTTGTTTTTCTATATCAATACCAATCCACTTCCTACCTAACTGCTGTGCAGCAACGCAAGTAGTAGCACAGCCACAAAACGGGTCCATAACTATATCGCCTTCGTTTGAAGATGCTTTAATGATGCGCTGCAAAAGTGCAAGCGGTTTCTGTGTTGGATAACCGGTGGCTTCTTTATATGTTTTGTTCAAAATAGGGATATTCCAGTAATCGGGAATAAGTTTTCCATCGTCTTTCATATAAGTTTTTGTAATCCTTCCGTCAGACAAAGAATTTTCTTTGTATCTCCTACCTTCATTATCTATTTTGTTAAATCTCTTTATTGTAGCATCGGCAAATGGCATATAAACCTTGTTAAAAATATAGTCCTGACTCTTTGTATAAAATAAAATAACATCATGTTTCTTTTGCCAGTGTTTTGCTGAATCAGTTCCTCCTGTATAACACCATACAATCTCATTTTGGAAATTCTTTCTGCCGAAAATTTCATCTAATAGTCCTTTCAAATAATGGCTCGCTGTCGGGTCGCAATGCAAATACAAACTGCCCGTATCCTTTAATATTCTGTGCATTTCTATGATTCGCTGTGCCATATAAGTTAAATATGCAGACATTGCTTTGCTGTGCATCAAGCCAGTAGAAGCAATAAAATCTGTCAATGCCGGATAATTCTCTGCCAAAGTATCAAGATACGCTTCGTTCACATCTTGCCAAGTCCACATATCCTTGAAACTCGAGCCGGCTGCTTTGCTACCTATTGGTGCGGAATATGTTCGCTTGCTATTAAATGGCGGGTCAAGATATATCAAATCCACCAAATCGCTATTCAAGCCATTTAGTATGAACAGATTGTCGTTGGTGTATAGTGTATTTGTGAAGTTGTCTTCTGGCATATTGTTTTTGTTGTTGTTATTTAAAAGTCCATCCCAACAAAGAAGTGGCTAACGATTTTATTTAATCATACAAAGATACGCATTTATCGCAAAAAAAATATTACATAAAAAGCCGTTTTTTTAGTAAATCTGCTAAGAAATTAATATATTGCATTTATTATTTTATGTATAGTCAAATATTTTTACGCTATCAACAATGCTCACAATAATACTCGCAGTAGAATATGATGGAACGGATTATTTTGGATGGCAACTTCAAGCCGATAAACGCACCGTGCAAGGCGAACTCAATCGCGCTGTCCAAAAAGCATTCTGCAAAAATTACCAAATAATCGGCTCCGGTAGAACAGATACCGGCGTCCATTCATCCGGACAAATCGCTCATTTCGTATGCGATGAAGAGCCAAAAATTCCACGCCATAAAGTGAAATTAGCCATTAATCAAAAATTGCCGAAAAATATTCGTGTGCGTAATTTATGGTTTTCGGAATTAGATTTTCACTCGCGTTTTGATGCAATTATGCGTGAATATAAATATCGCTTTTGCCGCAGACCATCGGTATTTTCGCAACGATGGACGGCGGCAATTACATATCAATTAGATGTGGAATTGCTGTATGAATCGGCGAATTTATTCCTCGGACAACATAATTTCTTAACTTTTTCAAAAACAAATTCCACAAATAGCGACTATGTTTGCAATGTCAAAAAATGCGAATGGACACGCCAAGCCAATGGAATATATGAACTTACAATAATTGCAGATAGATATGTGTATGGAATGGTCAGAGCATTAGTCGGAGCAATGGTAGACGTTGCAAGGCATTGGAGAACGCTACAAGACATTGAATTCGCTATATATACGCAGGATAGAACACTGAAATCCGCATTAGCACCTGCAACAGGATTAAATTTGCATCGTATTTATTATAAAGAACCATTTAACGACATAATCTCTTGATTTATTTACTACTTACATTATATAAATGTGCATAATATCCATCCATAGCAAGCAGTTCTGAATGAGTGCCTTCCTCCACAATATGCCCCTTGTCAAAAACCACAATCGTATCGCAATTAATTATTGTGGAAAGGCGATGTGCAACAATAATTGCAGTTTTATCAGACAGCGAATTATTTATCGCATTTTGCACAATTTTTTCGCTTTCATTATCCAGCGCCGAGGTCGCTTCATCAAAAATTAATACCGGCGGTTTTCGCAATAAAGCCCGTGCAATCGCAATTCTTTGACGCTCACCACCACTAATATTTACGCCTCTATCGCCAATATATGTATCAAATCCGTCAGTCATTTTCATTATAAAATTGAAGCTGTTAGAAGTTTTTGCTGCAATTTCTAAATCAGAATCCGTAAATTTATTCCAGCCAAAAGCAATATTATTTTTTATCGTATCGTTAAATAAAATATTTTCCTGAGAAACTACTCCAAATAATTCGCGATAATCCTTAGTCCTTATATCTCGTAGGTTTACGCCATCAACAAAAATATCCCCTTCAATTGGGTCATAAAAACGAATTAATAAATCCAGCATCGTAGATTTTCCACTTCCACTACTTCCAACAAATGCAATTTGCTTGCCTTTTTCTATTTTTAAATTTATTTTATCCAGCACAATATTGTCAATATATTTAAATGTAACGTTATGAAATTCAATGCTTTTCTCAAATTTAATATTTGTAATATTTCCATCAACAACGCTCGGTTTTTCATCCAAAACATTAAATACACGGCTTGCTGCAACATATCCTCGTTGGAATTGTGTTATCGCATTGGTAACGCTGATGATAGGCGACATTACTGAAAAAACAGAAAATAAAAAAAGCATTAAATCGGATGGAGTTAGCGTCCCATTTAAAATTAAATTACCACCTTGCAAAAGCACAACGCACAATGCACCGATGGCAGATAATTCGCTTAATACTGGAACTAAAGCACTGATTTTCTGATGCTTAATTGCGGACTTTACAAAATAATTTGTGTCATTTTTAAATCTATTAACTGCATTAAATTCGCCATTAAATGATTTTACAATTCTAATTCCGGAAATAATTTCGCTCATTGTTGTAGTAAAATCAGCCATCGCCTGTTGGATACGAGTAGCATATTTTCGCAAATATTTTGTGGCAATTCTAATAATAATTAAAATAAATCCGCCGGCAAAAAAAGTAATTAATGTTAGTCGTTCAGAAATTGAAAAAAGCAATAGAATATAAAGGATTATCTGAAATGAATCGCGAAAAATTACGCTAAAAGAATCAATTGTAGCAGAATTAATTATGCTAATGTCATTTGTAATTATTGACATTAAATTGCCGAGTTTATTTTTATTAAAAAAATCTATTGAGAGAGAATTTATTTTGGCAAAAAAGGTGTCGCGGATAAATTTAATTATATTTTCTTGAAATTTTGTATTAATTACATTTCCGATATATTTTACAATATTTTTCAGTAAGAAAACTATGAAAATTATAATACTTGCGCGGAGTAATGAGGTATGTAAATCAGCGCCGCCAGAGGAAATTAATTCGGATATTTTAGCAAAGAAGTTTATTTTTATATTTTCTAAAATACCATTATTTGTTGGCAAATTATCAGCGGAAATATTTCCTTCAAAAATTATTTCAAAAATTGGCTTTATTAGAGAAATTGAAAGGACGGAAAGTGCTGAAAATACGAAGTTTAGCACTAGTGCGAGGAAGAAAATGCCCTTAAATGGAAGAACAAATTCTATTGTTTTTTTTAGTATTTGCTTTGCAGAATATTTTGTCATTTTTTTATTTATTCTCCAATATTACACTATTTATAAGTGCTTGTTTTTCAGCAGAATAAAGCAAAAATGGAATGCAAAAAATAAAATACGAAATATCAGCATTACTACCAAAAAATGCTGTTGAAAAATCGGAATTCAAAGTGTGATAAATCAAATGCAACAAAATTGCAAGAAATAATATTATTCCTGAATAAAAAATCACATCCGCTATATTTTTGCAAAATAAAAACACACCAAATGAGCAAATAATAATTGCAACCGAGCAAGCAAATGGCATTAACGTTGAAGATTGCATAAAAAACGGGTTAAGTATAATAAAATCAGACAGATGCCCGATAATAAATGGAATAAATGTAATTGCAAAACTAATTATTATTGCCACAGAAAAAGCCAACAATTCCTTGAAATTTATATATTTATTTTTTAATGAATACATAAACATAATTATAAAACAAGTGGCTAAAACCATCCGAGTAGAAAGCAAAAATCCAATAATTATTCCGGTAATTATTAAACCGACTAACTTATTGGTAAATCGGGCTTTATAATTAAAGAAAAATAGCATAGAAAATAAAACAAGAGTAGAATTTAGAAAAATATTGCTACGAGTCGTTATCTCCCAAAGGTATAGCGGAGATGTCATTATTAATAGCAAAAAAACAGTTCTGGTGTGCGATATTATTTTTTCGTATCTCATTAATAAATAGAAACATAGCACACCTGTTAATGAGAAAATACCAAGTTCGCCAATTTTATAAAATGGAAGTGCCAAAATAAAATAAAATGGGCTTGCACCTGGGGTATTTCCCGTGAATGCTTTTGAAAAATAAACGTATTCGCCATTAAAAAAATTTTGCCAAAAAGAAGTAATTATTGACCATCTATCAACATTTAATGTTTCTACAGGAATTAATTTAAAGATAAATGCGGAAAATCCAATAAACATTAATAGCAATGCTATGTCTATAATATTCAAATACTTAGATATTTTTATCAATTTAGATTTATTGAGAAAAATAATTGCTTGAAAAAGTGCAATAATTATAGCAAAAGTCAAAAAATAATCGGTATATCTGCTAATATATTTAATTGAAAAAGCAAAATTTATTATAACAAATAAAGCAAATGAAATCAATGCCTTAGTCGATATTTTAGTAATATTCATAATTAAACAAAATAATTGGGAGATTCCGATGTAATACTAATATTATGTGGATGAGATTCCTTTAATCCAGCATTCGTAATTCTAACAAATTGAGTGCGTTGCTTCATTTCTGCGATAGTTTTACAGCCACAATATCCCATTGCACTATGTAAGCCGCCAACAAATTGATAAATTGTTTCGCTAACTTTTCCTTTATATGGAATTCGCCCTTCAATTCCTTCGGGGACGTATTTGGAAATTTCTGCTTCAACGTCTTGAAAATAGCGGTCTGCCGAGCCATCGCTCATTGCACCAAGCGAGCCCATTCCGCGGTATAATTTATAGACGCGTCCCTCAAAAATAATTTTTTCACCTGGGCTTTCTTCGTGTCCAGCGAGCAAATTTCCAATCATTACAGTATCGGCACCAGCACCTATTGCCTTAGCAATATCACCGGTTTGCTTGATTCCACCATCGGCAATTAGTGGAACATCATATTTATTCGTAATTTCCGCAACATTCATAATTGCAGTGAGTTGTGGTACTCCGACACCTGCAATTATGCGAGTAGTGCAGATTGAACCGGGACCGATACCAACTTTCACAGCATCAGCACCGGCTTTAATTAATTCTTCGGCAGCATCACCAGTAGCGATATTTCCCGCAACTATTTGAGTTGTCGGATACTTATTCTTAATTTTATGCACCATATCAATCACTTTTTTATTGTGTCCATGAGCGGTGTCAATAAATATAACATCAGCACCGGCATCAATTAGCGCATCTACCCGTAAAGTAGTGTTTTGTGCGATTCCGACCGCAGCTCCACAGAGCAAACGACCTTGTGCATCCTTTGCAGCTTCTGGATATTTTTTCTTTTTTTGGATGTCTTTAAATGTGATAAGTCCTTTAATTTTATTGTCTTCGTCGACCACCGGCAGTTTTTCTATTTTATGCAATTTAAGAATTTCTTCTGCTTGCTCAAGGGTAGTGCCAACAGGAGCCGTAATAAAATTATCCTTAGTCATTATTTCTGATAGTTTTATTGTGGAATCAATATTAAAACGCAAATCGCGATTCGTTACAATTCCCAGCAATTTACGATTTTCGTCAATAATCGGAATGCCGGATATTTTGAATTTGCTCATCAGCAATTCGGCATCTCTTGCAGTATCAAAGGGAGATAGCGTAATTGGCTTAGAAATCATACCACTTTCGCTACGTTTAACTTTATCTATTGCATCGGCTTGTGCTACAATAGACATATTTTTGTGGATTACGCCGATACATCCTTCTCTTGCGAGAGCGATTGCCATTTCGGAATCGGTGATAGTATCCATCGCTGCGGATATTATAGGAACATTAATATTCAATGACTTAGTGAGGCGAGTTGTGAGTATTGTCTCGCGTGGTAAGACCTCAGAATAGCAGGGAACCAAAAGGACATCATCATAAGTAATGCCTTCTTCTAATATTTTGGTTTTATAGTTTGTGTGTTGCATAATTGTATTTTTTTCATACAAAAATAACTATAAAAATTCATATAATTATTATGTTGTGCATATTTTTTATAAAAATGAGTGAAAAGCACACTTAAAGTGTATGAAAAACGCTTGTTTGAGTGATTGTAAAGTATTATTTTTGTAAATTCTTTTTTTGCACAATAAGTTCTAATTGTTTGCTGGTAAATTTTTGCTGTAATCATTCCCAAACAGCAGTATTTATTGGAATGCAGCAACAATTATACTAAAAATGCAGAGAGATGGGCAACCATTGCCGCCCTATTGTAGATTATACAATAGTTAACTATTTACCTAATAATTTTAGAGGTAATAAAATGCTAAAAAACAAATTTAGCCCAACATTTTTTTTGACAGCCGTTATTATAATTGGTTTGGCTGTCTCAACTTCTATCTTCGCGAAAGGTGGAAAATTCGAGGCAAAAGTCAGTTACAATAAGTGCGATTGTGGTTCAAAGGATTGCGGTGGCGAAACACGTTCGGAAGTATGGTTTAGCTTACGTGGCGATATTGTATATACAGAGGTTACTGATTGCCAAGGAGTCATATCAAAATCTGGTAAGAAGCCCAAGGAATCAAACACCGACTTTGATTTAGCAGATATAAATGCTGCAGAGGTATCAGTGGTAGCAAGTTCTAATAACCTTGCTATTTCCACAAATATGCCGATTGAAGTTTCAATAGTTGATTTATCTTCTGGCAGATTTGTTTCATCAAGCGAATCATCAGTGGTTAATCAGGCGAATATAAATATTTCGCATCTATCTGCTGGTTGCACTTATATGTTGGTGGTAACACAAAATACAGAGGAATTCGGCAAAATGATGACGAGTAACCACAAATTCTGTAAAGAATAATTTTCTAATTAATTAGAAAATTTAATCTATATGCCGTGTAATGATACGTAGCATTATGCGGCTTTTTTTTTATAAAAATGAGTGAAAAGCACACTTAAAGTGTATGAAAAACGCTTGTTTGAGTGATTGTAAAGTATTATTTTTGTAAATTCTTTTTTTGCACAATTAGTTATAATTCTTTGCTGGTAAATTTTTGCTGTAATCATCCCCAAACAGCAGTATTTATTGGAATGCAGCAACTATTATACTAAGAATGCAGAGAGAGAGGCAACCATTTACCCAATAATTTTAGAGGTAACTATATGCTAAAAAACAAATTTAGCCCAACATTTTTTTTGACAGCCGTTATTATAATTGGTTTGGCTGTCTCAACTTTGCCAGCAATAGCAGATATAGCAATATTTGGTCCTGTTAGAGGAAAATGCGATGTATGCGGTGGAATGTCTGGCAACTATTATTTCCTAACAGATACTGAAACAGGTGAAAAAAGGACTGTTTTTCTAGGGGACGATGGCAAAACTAATGTTAATGTGCCCGGTCACAAAACTTTTAAGAATGGTTCAAACAACACTCTTCCTCCTGCCCCAACTCCGTTGCCAGATACTTTGCAACTCGCAGTAACATCAGCGGTTTATGACGAAACATCAGACGATGTTATTATCAACACCAATAGTACTATTGCTGCACAAGTGATTGATATGTCAACAGGCAATCCAGTATCAGAAAAAATATCTATCAATGAAATTGGTGTAATTAATGTAACCACCCTATCTGCTGGATGCAAATATGTGGTGGCAATATATCAACAAGTTGATGAATATGGCTATCTATTAGTAAATACAGTTCCTTTCTGCAAACGTTAGACGTTTGTTAGAATGTAATATTCGAATATATGCCGTATAATGATACGTAGCATTATGCGGCTTTTTTTTTATAAAATAGTTGTAAATATATAATTTTTGCGTATATTTGTATAGGGATAACCTATAAGTAATTAATCACTATGAATAAATTATCTGAAGAAATAATAAACAAAATTGCGGAATTAGCAAAAAATGAACCAGAATTTCTGGATTTAAAAGCACATAACCTACGGGCAAAAACTATGCTTTTATTGGAAGGAAAGAAAGCAGACGAAGTGTATTATGTAAAGTCCGGTTGTATAAGGGCTTATCGCGAAATGGAACGGAGAGATTATACAGACCATTTTTATTTTTCAGGTGAAGTGTGCGTTCCTTTTTATAGTTTTTTCAATAATTCGCCGTCGTTGCTATCCATTGAAACCATAGAGCCATCATTAATTATTTCGTTACCCAAGGTCAAATTGGGAAGTTTATGTAATAAATATAAATATTTTAATTCTATTTTTCATCAAATGCAGTCCGATTTTTTGGGCTACCATATATTGCGTTGTGCGAGATTGGCGACACTATCCATAGACGAACGACATCAATATCTCATAGATACAAATTCGCAAGTACTTGAATTAAAAGATAGATACGTTGCATCATATATCGGTGCAGACAGAGGATATTTTAATAGAGTTAGAAATGACAAATAAATTAATTTAAACAATATACTTACAAATTCTATTAATTAATCTTTAATTCGGATTTTATTTTCTGTGGAATGGCGTCTTTATGCACTGCTATATCAATAGTTTTGTATTTAACAAAACTTTCAGAAACATACCAGAAGCCGTTATATTTATATGTTGTTCCCCAAGAATTTTTAATTTTATAAAATTTATTTCCGTCTTGGTCTTTTGCAATGCCACAAATAATCATTCCGTGGTCGTCAGTGGTTTGATAATTATCAAAACCTATTTGTCTAAATTCTTGCGTAATAATTTTTTCGGGAAGTTTCTTTTCAAAAGCGAATAAAACAGAATCCTTTTGCTTGTCAGATAATTTATTCCATTCCGCCCGTTGCTCACCAGTTAGGTCGGGACGATTTTCATCGGGTAAATAGGCAATACATTCATTTCTTTTAAAGCCACTTTCGCTAACATCCGCTCCCCAAGCAACTGTATAACCGTTATTTATCGCATTGTCTATTATTTCCATCAGTTCGTCTATTTTAACATTATTTATTTCTTCCATCGCCCAATTATCGGGGATTTCTAATATAAATTTTTCGTAAAATGGATGGTGAGTAAATGAGCCAACCGATACGTAATCGTCCGAATTTAATCCCAAACTTTTAGCGAAACTCTGTGGCGTGTAAGTTATTCCATTATATACAAAATTCTCTGGCACAACGCCAAGATAAGCATCCATAATACTGCAATAAGCACTAAACCAAACAGGACTTAACTTCTTCGTTGAATTTTGATTTTGCATAACTGCATCCACATTTGCCTTCAAAACGGCATCTAATTCGCCGTGAATATGCTTCTCCTCCGCATATTCTATGCCACGATAAGCATCTTCGGGCAATATTCCGTAATTTTTGATGACACTAATCACATCGTGGAACGCTCCACCTCCCGCAAAATTAATATTGCCGTGGTATCTGACATATTTTTTCGCTTTATCTTCGTAATTTTTTCTAACTACAAACATTTCCGACAAATCATATTCGCCTTTTCCGAGACGCAAGAGTTCGGATTCTATAAATCCTAACCCAGAAAAACTCCAACAAGTGCCTGATTTATTTTGGTTTTTTATGGCAGTTGTGGGGACCACTTTTACATCTGTAAAAATGTAAAGGTCTGCTTTTTTTGCAGTATCTTTTGCTTGCGGTTTTGCTAAGCAATCAACATTTAGCGATACTATTAGTATTAACGCTGCTATTATAATTTGTTTCATAAGTATTATAGAATTAATGGATATACAATATAATTATTTTTATGGAAATAAATTCGTTTTTATTTTAGATGTGAAAAAAATAGAGAGAAAAATAATTATTTCGGTGGATAATATCTCTCTCCAAAAATCGCCGTTCCAATTCTTACCATCGTTGCTTGCTCGCTAATTGCTATTTCAAAATCGTGGGACATTCCCATAGATAACTCTTTCAAATCTATACCGCATACATCGTTTACATCTTTTAAAGTATTCCGCAATAATGTAAATTCTTTTCTAATTATTTTCGCATCTTCCGAAAACGTTCCGATAGTCATTAAGCCAATTAAATTCAAATTTGGCAATGCAAGCATTTGTTTTGTAAGGGTGTTAGCGGTTTCTGGTTCAACCCCTGATTTGGATTCTTCGCCTGAAGTATTTATTTGCAGTAGCACATTTACTTTTTTATTATATTTTTCTGATTGTTTATTTATTTCTGTCGCAAGTCCAATAGAATCAATGGTATGTATCGTTGTAACGTAAGGAATTATATATTTCACTTTATTTTCTTGCAGATGTCCAATAAAATGCCATTCAAAAAGCGGAATATTTAAATTATTATTTACATAATATTCTGTAAGTTCTTTATTTTTATCGCGGAATTCTTGTGCATAATTTTCGGCAAAAACAGGAATTCCGGCAGAAATTGCATTAGCGATTACTTCATAATTATGAGTTTTAGAGACAGCCAATATTTTTATATCGTCGGGGTTACGTCCGACCGCATTAGCGGCACGGATAATTTTATTTTGGATATTTTCGTAATTTTCTTTATATATATTTTCCATTTTTTATTTAATTTTACGCAAATGTTAATTGTTGCAAGTAAATATTTTCTTTGTTTTGGAGCAAATTTAATTTATTTTTTGCAACTATTTCAACATTGTCATTTAAGCGAGCGATTTGATAATCAAACGCATTTTTATTTAATTAATTGCCATTTCCCATCTATTAATTCTACAATTCCTTTCTTTTTCATTGTTTGCAAACTTGTTCTTGCTGCATGTTTCCACTTTTTACCAAAATGAATGTCATTTATAATTCTATCCACATTATCATCACATAAATCAGGATGTATTTCCTGAATTAAATTATTAATTATTTCTTGTTTTAATGCTCCATTTTTCTGCAATAAATAATAAATTGTCTTTTCAAATACTGGATGTATCTTTCCACCAGCCAATTTAATTTTAATTAATTCATCATTTGCTTCTAAAATGGCTTCATTGAACTGAATTTCAAGTTTTTTGCTAAATATTTTTTCTTTTTTACGATAAATTTCTTTTACTTTATCAGATAAAGTGCAATATTTTTGAATATCATTACTATTAATTAATGCCCCAAGATTGCCGTAGTCCGTTAAATCATTTTTTATAAACGATACTAGTTGATTATCATCAGTATAAACTCCGTATTCAAAATTATTATAAAGCCCACCCGCAGTAAGATTGCCAGAGGTGACTATCGCCTCTTTATTATCACGAACATAAACTTTTGCGTGCAATCTTGGCAAATGAAAAATCTGCACTAAATTAATATTTTGAAAAAAAGTAGCAAATGCAAATGGATTTGTAGAACCTTGATAAATATTGTTTGGCGACAAGTCGGTAATAAATCTTAATAGTCCTCTTTCTTTAAAATCATCCGAAACAGCATTAAGAATAAAATCAGCTCCTGCATCAGAAAAATAAGGACTTGAAATAGTTAATTCTGACTTAACATTGTTCAACAAAGCAGACAAATTCTCGCTCCAACCACGTTGCAATGCTTGCATTTATGCCACCTCCATAAAATAATGTTCAAAATCCGTAATTATATCCATATTAATCATATACTGATTGTTTTTATCTTTGCTTGCGATGCTTGATAAGCGTTCTAAGCCATTTTTATCAATAACTATAAACACAAAACTATTTAGTTGTACTCTTGTAATATAATATTTATTAAGTATATGTTTCCACAATTTATTGTCAAACATCTCTATTTTTAATTCATAAAACCATTTACGAAGTGTCTTATCTAAATCTCCCCATTCAACATCGCAAATTGCTAATAATACACCATAATATCCATCTTTGGAAATGGCAGTATCTACAATATTTTTATTGTTTAATATACAAAATTCATTATCGGAATTTAACATTGCAACTTTCAAGTCCCAATTAATGTTGCCCTTCAAATCGAAACAAACATTATCAAACTTATCACCCGGAAAAGCAAACTTTTCATTCAGGATTTTGTGAACAATAAATTCAAAATAGAATGCCCACCATTCCATTTGTCGCCAATTATAATCGGCTTCTTTAAGTTCTAAAACGGATTTCTTGCCTTCCCATATCTTTGGAAGTTTCAAAAGTTCAGTTTGCAGCAATTTAATATCGTTTGTATACTTTTTCATATATCTATTTACTAATTCCACATAGCATACAATGCCACCGCAAAGAAGCATACTAAGCCACAAGGAACTAAGACCTTCCAACTGATGTGCATTAATTGGTCTATTCGCAAACGAGGAACTGTCCAACGAACTATGATTTGGAAGATAACCATTCCCATCGCCTTGCCAATGAACCAGAGAGGTTGCAAATATGGTTGGTTTAGAAAATCGCCGAATGGTGAGTTCCAACCGCCAAGGAACATTACCGTAACAAGGGCTGATACGACAAACATATTAGCGTATTCGGCTAAGTAGAACATTGCGTATTTCATACCGGAATACTCTGTGCCATAGCCAGCAACGAGTTCGGACTCGCCTTCGGGTAAGTCAAATGGCGTTCTGTTGGTCTCTGCGAGTGAGGCGATGATATACATAAGGAAGAGAGCGAGTGTAAATGGTATCAGCCAGATTTTTGCAACACCACCGCTACCACCGAGGAAGTTCCAATTCCAGAACCAGCCGTCTTGTGAATGCACTATGGTGCTCATATCGAGGGAACTGGTGAGTGCTGCAATGGACAGCAGGCAGATGGAGATTGGTATTTCGTAACTCACCATTTGGGCTGCAGCACGCATTCCGCCGAGTAGCGAATACTTATTGTGTGATGACCAGCCGCCGATAATGATACCGACAACGCCGAATGCACTAACAGCAAAGGCGTAGTATAAGCCGACATTGATGCTTGATGGAACAAATATTTCGCCGATAGGTAGCACGCAAAATGCCATCAATGTTCCCATAAAGACGACGAAAGGAGCGACGTTGTAGAGCAGTTTATCTGCACGAGCGGGTGTAGTGTCTTCCTTTTGGAGTAGTTTAATTACTTCAATGAGTGGCTGACCGATGCCGTGGTATGTGTTTCGCCACGGACCGACACGTCTTTGCATCCAAGCGGATACTTTGAGTTCTGTAAGTATTGCTGCTAATGCGTATACGGTAATGAATAGTATGATGATAATAGCGGCAACGGCATAACCTACGAGGTTTTCGCCCAATAACTGGTATATTATATTTTGTTCCATAGTATATGTTATATATAAATCTGACTTTGCAATATATACAAATATATATAAAAAAACTCTCTATTTTACTATACGGGCAATACTTTTTTGTGGAAAGGGGCTGTGGGAGGTTGTAATTATGGGCGAATAATTATTCGCTCATACGAAATGCCTGAACTTTGATTAATCTGTTTAATCGTAGTTCAGACAACAAATCCACCCTTCGTAGGGGTTCAAAATTTTGAACTCCTACAATACAATAGGGATTGCTGGACTTTTGTGTGGGTCTATAGGTTTTACCTCGCCAATTCATTCATAAGCAAATGCGTAGGAAGACCCGTAACTCCCGGATGGTCTTGGTTATTGACCGCTTTATACTTGCACATCTGGATGTCGTAAAAGCAATCGGTGATAGATGTAGTAGTTGCTCCGTTTAAATTTCCTACTATCGCTCCTACATTTTCTGTCCCTTCCAATGCAGCTGTATTTATACATCTTGTTATATTGCATCCAGAAGAAAGCATTGAAATTATTCCCCCAGTAACAAATGTTCCCCTAATAAAACCGGCATTGACGCAATCCTCTATACTTCCTGCTGCTACCAAACCTAATATTCCTGATACAGTACTTCCAATAATATTTCCTGTGTTAGTGCATTTTTTAATAAATCCCCCTACCACCACAGAACAAATCCCTGATGCTGCAATTCCCGTAATGGTTGCATTATTGCTACAATTAATTATAGTGGCAGAATAAGGATGAGTAGCATCTGAAGGTCTAAGACCATTATAGTAGCATATTCCGGCTTCATAACTTTTTCCTGTCACTCTTAAATTTGCTATCGTTCCCAAATTATTACCGAATAAAATATTACTCTGTGCACTTACTTTTAGATAAATTGTATGGTTATTACCATCAAAGTAGCCATAGAAGTAATGAGGACTATTTTGGAAACCTCCGATAGAGCGGTAATCACAACTATCTGTAATATCGTTCATCAGCAAGAAGTATTTATTCATTGACCAATAATTTCCATAAAAACAACTATCGCTCAACGCCTCCATATCTGCCTTGCTGGTTATCTGATATGGGTCGGTTTGTGTTCCGCTACCACCGCTGAATTGTGCGGATAGCGTTATTGTTGTAGATATTATAATAGCAAATATAAATGGTATTTTTTTCATTGTTGGATTCCTCCATATATATAATCATAGAAAATCTGACTAATCTGTTTAATCATAGTTCAGACAAATCCCCAATTCTCCTTTAGTCAATGGCTCATATTATCTTACCTTAAATGTTGCTAATGCAATGATAGCAAGGATTACAGCCACAATATAGTAGCGTAATACTATTTTGGACTCGTGTATCCCTTTCTTTTCAAAATGGTGATGCACCGGTGCGATTAAGAATATTCTGCGTCCCTCGCCATACTTCTTTTTAGTATACTTAAAATATGTTACTTGTATTATTACCGACAGCGTCTCCGCAAAGAACACGCCTCCAAGTATTGGAAGCAAAAATTCCTTCTTTACCAATACGCACAGCACGCCTATTGCTCCACCTAATGCTAATGAGCCGGTGTCTCCCATAAATATTTGTGCAGGATAGCCGTTATACCATAGAAAGCCCAGTGATGCTCCGACTATCGCTGCACAGAATACTGTAAGTTCGCCTGCACCTTGCAAGTTCATTATATTAAGATATTCAGCAAACTTTGCATTACCCGTTACATAGCATATCAATGCCAATGCGAGTGCAACTACACCTACTGTGCCGATAGCCAAGCCATCCAAGCCATCCGTAAGATTGACCGCATTAGAGGTCGCTGTTATAATGAAAATCATGATTGGTATGTATAGATAGCCGAAATCTAAATTAATATTTTTTACAAATGGAACGGTCGTTACCGTGTTATATATATCAAAGTTACTGCCAAATAAATCGGGGAAAAAGTAAATCGTAATACCAACCACCAAGCCAATGAATATCTGTCCTACCAATTTATATTTGCCAATTAACCCCTTTTTGAACTTCTTTACCACCTTCAAATAGTCATCTAAGAAACCCACGCCACCAAGGAAAGCCGTAACTACCAATGCCAATATGACGAATGCGTTCTCTATCCTCGCCCAAAGAATAGTCGGCACAAGCACAGCCAGCAGTATAATAAGACCGCCCATTGTTGGTGTTCCTGCTTTGAGCGAATGAGTTCCCACGCCTGTCAATTCCACTTTATTCTGCTCTACGTGTTGCGATGACTTCAACTTCCGAATAATCGGCGGAGCAAACACTACACTAAGAACAAGTGCTGTGATTGCGGATGCAGCAGCACGAAAAGTAAGGTAATGGAATACGCCCATTCCCGGCGGTGAGAACAATGTCTCTATTAATTCTACTATGTAGTTAAACATTCTTTAATTGGTAGATTGGATTCTATATTCTTTTAATTTTTCTATCTATAATCGTTTAGTTGTTCAATATTTTTATGTGCTTGAATCAAATAAATCAGCTTCATAGTTAAGTGGATATAGCATCTGTAAGATATATGTTATGCAAATTAATAAAAAAAAAGGATAATAATATCATCTATATGAAAATTACTACTAGAACGCCTGTTTGCGTAAGAGTAGTAGGTTGTGATGGAACTGTAACCGTCCTCGATGGAAAGGTGCCGGATGGCTACACAGCCACGCCAGGATGTGGAAACGTTGGCTTTGTAAGCATTTGGGATTTAGTAGATTCTATCAGAATTTCTGCAAGGAATAGTGTTAATATATAAAAATTTTAAACCCCTATCTTTTTTTGGGCGGGGAGCGTAGGATTTGCTAAAAAGTTAAATTATTACGAAAAAATGCCGATAATAATCTAACTGTACTATAATTCAATATAATTTCAAAATATAAAGATGTTCAATTTCAAACACCAATATACTCTATGGGTTCTCATTGCTCTGGTTATTGTTGCCGGTGCGGTGCGGTTCTGGATGGCGGCATATACTTCTCTTGGCTTTGAGGAGCAGATGTTGTGGTTTATTGGTGCCAAGCATTCAATATTGGATAGCATTGAAAATATATGGTATTACAAGCCAACCGGTCTGATATTAGGCATTACCGCTTGGCTCACAAATTACCAATGGTTGCACTACGAAATTTTATCGCGACTAATATCCTATCTCGCTGGAATTGCAGCAGTTCCATTCATATTTTATCTTGCACGTAAATTCTATGGCGAAATCGAAGGATTGCTCGCAGCTGCATTCATTGCGGTAAGTTGGCTATGTATAGATGTATCTACAACGGTGAGTATCTACTCGCTTTTGCTTATGCTACTTATCGCATATTTCCTTTCACTTATGTCCTTCTTTGATGATATAGCCGAAGAGAGAGTTCCCAAAGTATCCACCACCATAACATTCGTCGCTACGGGTTTATTGCTTGGTATTACAAGCGTTTGGGGTATAATTTCTATTGCAATTTCATTTTTCTATACATTCTTTTTCATTACGAAACCGAAGCAATTCTTTGCCATATTCTCTAAATTTACATTTATACTAATACCGATGGCGTTGTTGGTATGGGTTTACTTCCAGTATGATATGATATTTGAAGCACATAGCATAGATATATTAGCGTCTCTACTTGCACTCAACACAGCCATAGCCGATAATTATGTTTTGACTGGTGTCGTTGTACTTCCGTTGCTCTGGCTTGCTGGAATATACATTAAGAAGTTGATATATATAAAGATACTTATCAAGACCAACGAAGAGCGATTAGATATAAAGAAAATATTCGCAAATTCCACATTGCTCCTGACAATATGGTTCGTCTGCTCCATCGCAGCAACACTGCTTCTTCCATATTATTTGCATATCAAATATGATATATCGGATTTGGTATTTTGTATACCTCCATTAGCGATACTTGTGGCTCGTAGCATCGTTCTGTTCTCGCAAAAAGTGAGACGCCAATTAATTATTGGCGGAGTATTAATCGCAAGCATCATTCTTGCATCATATCTAAACCTATCAAAACTAACGGATTATACAGATTACAACCAAGCAACGCATTTCATTATGCACGCCTCCGTTCTGTATGATACAACAATAATTATGCCAGACATTGTTGTAATAGAAGAAAATTGTGATAATGACGAAATGCCCGCTGTAGAGGACATTTTCCCTGATTCCACTACCGCTAATGACCTCTTTATCCCGGATGAAGTGCTGGAATTACCTCCAAGCCAAATCGAGCCAATAGTTGCAGAACATAAGCCAGACACCGTTGTAGTGGATACCACACCAATTGCCGTAGTAGATACAACTCCTCAAATCAAAATAACGCAACGCTATGATAAATCGTATGGTGTGCTGTTCTCCGGCAATACTTTCCCAAAACAAGCATTCTCTTATTATTTACAAAAAAACAATATCCATTTAAAATACTTCTCCTTCGATGGCAACTTAATGTATCTATCAAATATCTTGTCGCAAGCGAAAAACGTAGGTATAACGAAGTTGTGGTATATAGTAGATGAGACCATTACTGATGCCAGCGTTATCCCCAATCTTATTGCAAATGGCTTTGTTATAGAGGGTTACCGCTATCGCAATATTACGCTATTGCTTCTCTCCGTCCGCTAATAATATTGTCACCTACTTCCCGCCAAAAAAAAGATAGGTGTTCAAAATTTTGAACCCCCTATCAATTAAATTTTTTATATATTAACACTATTCTTTGCAGAAATTATGCGTCCTGAGCTCTGCTTCTGCAACTACACGAGTATACGAAAAAGTTTGCATACAAAAAAGGAAACGCAAAAGTAAATTTAGGAATGGGGAATAGCCACCAGCCAATACCCATTTCCACAAGGAAGGAAAACTCTAATGCCTCTAATACAGATTGTCAAAAATGTCCGGACTCGCCTCCCAACTCTCACCATCGCAAGGAATAAATTCAGTGCCGATATGCTCATCTAATATGGTGCATAACTGGCTGTCAGGTGCGAAGTGCTTGCACTTACCGCAAAGCGTGTCGCTCTTTAGTTGCTGTAATCGGGATTGGAATGCGGAGTGCTGCCGATACGCAGGATATGCTACAAAGAACCAAAAAAAGAATACAGCAAACCACCAATATTCGCTATTTCCCCAATATATTACAAAGAAGGATGTGCCAAGGACAATTATTGTGGAACGCAAAAGTATTCCCCAGATAATAGAGCCAGTGGTTACGGTTGGTGGAACGATGTAGTTGTCTATGTCGCTACCTTCACGGAACATTAGCAGGTCCTTAATTTTGTCTATGAATGAAGTTTGAGCCATTAGATGTATCCTATAACTAATTTATACAAAACGAATAGAATAACCAGCACCGATAGTATGAATATCGCTATCTTCAGCATCTTTTTTATGATAGAAATGATGAGACCGACAACGATAACAACAGCAAAAATAATAGTTCCGATGGGTAAGTCAGATATAAAATCAGGCATCTGTATAAAGTATGAGTAGTTCATAAAAATTTATTTTGGGATAAAAATACGAAAAAAATATCAATTATAATTGTTATTTGAAAAAAAAATCGTAAATTGTATGTTCTATAAAATTGCATAGTTGTAATTGCGTAATTACGCTCAATACAAATTATTAGATTATAATCGTAGATGCTTACACGAGCATAGCTCAACTGGTAGAGTGACGGTCTCCAAAACCGTAGGTTGCGGGTTCGATTCCTGCTGCTCGTGCATTTAAAAATAACTCTTAATCACATACAGAGGTGTTTTCCTGTGAGTAAACAAAAGAATAATGATAATTCACTTGACGCAGAATTTGAAGAAATATACGAACCTGCAGTGGATTTGTATAACAACTACAAAAAAGGCGGCACAACCGATATACGTCTATTAGAAACAGAGCACGGCTTAATACGTCTTCGCAAGCGTATCACGTTCTCTCGTTCCGATAAAAATCCGGCATACCCAGATTTGCTTGATATACAACTGCACTCTTTTAGCGAATTTTTGCAAGAGAATGCTCCTCCAAGCAAGCGAAGAAATATCGGCTTGCAATCGGCTTTTATTGCAAACTTTCCTATTGAGGACGCAAGCGGTATCTATCAGCTGGAATTCATTGATTTCAGCGTAGAAAAACCAAAGAATACCGAGAACGAATGTCGCGAGCGTGAATTGACTTACGCAAAGCCATTGAAGGCAAAATTGCGTCTGTCCAGTCGCGCCGAAAAGGATTCTGAGGATTACATAGAAGCCGTTGAGCAAGAGGTCTATCTTGGCAATATACCTGTGATGACCGATAGAGGCACATTCATTATCAATGGAGCAGAGCGCGTTATCGTTAATCAGATACATCGTTCTCCTGGTGTATTTTTCGGCGATGCGTTTCATCCGAATGGCACTCGTATCTACTCTGCACGTATTATTCCATTCCGTGGCTCATGGGTAGATTTCACTACCGATATACACGATGTGATGTATGCGTATATTGATAGAAAGAAGAAGTTTCCGGTAACGACTCTTTTGCGTGCTATTGGCTTTTCTTCCGATGAGGAGATATTGGCTCTATTTGACCTTACCACCGATGTAACGCAAGAGCAGTTGGATGAGACATACCTAGGCAGACGTATTGCATCTGAAATTGTGGATTTAGGCACAGGCGAAATCATTGCCGGTAGAGATGAAATAATTACAGAAGCATTGCTGAATAAAGTTAGTGAAACAGAAATACCACCTCTCAAGATATTCTCTTATACTGACTCCACAGAAGAGCCAGTAATAGCGAGAACCATCGCTAAAGATAAAACACGTAACCGCGAAGAAGCACTAGAAGAGGTATATAGACAACTCAGAACCAGCGAAGCACCGGATATTGAGACCGCTTGGGGCTTGATAGAGAAACTATTCTTTAATCCAAAGAGATATGATTTGGGCGAAGTAGGGCGTTTCCGTATTAACGACAAACTTGGTTTAGATATTCCAATTGAGCATACAACGATTACAGTGGAAGATATAATTTCCACGATTAAGTATTTGCTTAAACTGCACTCCGATAAGACGAATGGCGATGATATTGACCACTTGGGCAATAGACGAGTGCGTAGCGTTGGCGAGCAACTTGCATCCCAAATCAATGTTGGCTTAGCACGTATGACCCGCACGATACGCGAACGTCTTGGTGTGAAAGATGATAGCCAACTTACACCAGCCGAATTGGTGAATGCGCGCACCATTAGTTCCGTTATAAACCAATTCTTTGGCACCAATCAACTCTCACAGTTTATGGACCAAACCAATCCATTAGCGGAACTTACCCATAAACGCAGGACGTCAGCGTTAGGACCGGGCGGTCTTACACGTGAAAGAGCCGGCTTTGAGGTTCGCGATGTGCATTATACCCACTATGGTCGCTTGTGTCCAATTGAAACGCCTGAGGGACCGAACATCGGTCTTATCTCTTCACTCGCTCTTCACGGACGCATAAATGATTTAGGATTTATAGAGACAGCATATAGAAAAGTTATAGATGGCGTCCTTACGAACGACATCATATACATTACAGCAGAAATAGAAGATAAATACATTACTTGTCCAGCATCAACAATAATTGACGAAAAAGGTGTATTGCAAGGCGATAAGATAAGAGCCCGCTATCAGGGCGATTACGTAGTAGTAAGCCCGAAGGAGATACAACTGATGGACGTATCCACTGACCAAATAGCTAGTGCTGCTGCTGCTCTTATTCCTTTCCTCGAACACGATGATGCAAACCGTGCCTTAATGGGCTCTAATATGCAGCGTCAGGCAGTTCCATTGCTTCGTCCGACTGCTCCTATTGTGGGAACAGGTATGGAAGCAAGAATAGCAAGAGATTCCCGAGCATTACTTGTAGCGGAAGGAAATGGTAAAGTGGAATATGTGTCGTCCAACAAAATTAAAGTGCTGTATGACGATATTCGTAACGCGGAAGAAAAACTTACCGACTTCACATTCAAATGCGATAAGACATACGATTTAGTTAAATACTTCCGCACTAACCAAGATACTTGTATCAACCAACGCCCAATCGTTCGTAATGGCGATAGAGTTGTTAAGGGACAGCCACTCGCCGATAATAGTTCAACAGAGAAAGGCGAACTCGCACTCGGTAGGAATATATTGGTTGCATTTATGCCTTGGAATGGATACAATTTTGAGGATGCGATTATTATCAGCGAGCGTATGGTCGCAAAGGACGTATTTACCTCCATCCATATAGAAGAGTTCTCGCTGCAAGTGAGAGATACGAAGCGAGGTATAGAGGAATTTACAAAGGAGATTCCAAATATATCAGAGGAAGCAACTAAGGATTTGGATGATGATGGTATCGTTCGCATCGGAGCAAAGATTATAGAAGGCGATATACTTATCGGCAAAATAACTCCGAAAGGCGAAACAGACCCAACTCCAGAAGAGAAATTGTTGCGTGCTATATTCGGCGATAAAGCAGGCGATGTGAAAGATGTATCAATGAAAGCAACGCCGGGTATCAAAGGCATTGTAATCAATACAAAATTATTCACCCGCAAGTTCGTTACCGAGAAAGAAGGTAAGCAAACCGAAAAGAAAAAACAAGACGCAATTAATAGATTGGAAACAAGGCAATGCAAGGAATTGTCCTTAGAGTTTATGAAACGTTGGACCGGCGCATTAGGAGATGTTGCTTCATTAGGTTTGCGTCTTACGAATGGCGTAGTTATCGTTAAAGCAGGTAGCAAATACAAGCCAGAGACGCTGATGAGCAAGTTCACAGACGGCACTTTGGATTTGGAATTGCTTCCAACGGAATACGATTATGTAGCAGATGGCAAGCAAAATGGACTGATTAATACGATAGTATCCAACTTCCAAGCAGCATTGGCAGACATTAAAGCGGATTTCAAAGCACAGCGATATAAATTAACCTCTGGCGATGAACTACAACCTGGTATTCTGCAAATGGCAAAGGTATATTTAGCAAAGAAGCGCAAGTTGCAAGTAGGCGATAAGATGGCAGGACGACACGGCAATAAAGGTATCGTTTCCAAAATCGTTCCTGTGGAAGATATGCCGTTCCTTCCGGATGGCACATCTGTAGAAATAGTTCTTAATCCTCTTGGCGTGCCTTCACGTATGAACCTCGGTCAGTTGTATGAGACAGCGCTTGGTTGGGCAGGATACAAACTCGGAGTCCATTTCGCTACCCCTATTTTTGATGGTGCTACTTGGGACCAAGTAGGCGACTTCCTTGAGAAAGCGGGCTTACCACGAACAGGTAAATCAATGCTATTTGATGGTAAAACCGGTGACCAATTCGACGAACTCGTGACCATCGGTATAATCTATATGCTTAAACTCTCCCACTTGGTAGAAGATAAGATGCACGCACGTTCCATCGGACCATACTCACTCATCACTCAACAGCCACTCGGCGGTAAAGCACAATTCGGCGGACAGCGTTTGGGAGAAATGGAGGTATGGGCACTCGAAGCGTATGGTGCAGCTCATACTTTGCGTGAAATGATTACGCAAAAATCCGATGACGTAACCGGTAGAGCAAAAATGTATGAAGCAATAGTCAAAGGCGATAACATACCGCCGTCTAATGTTCCGGAGTCCTTCCACGTATTGCAACGCGAGTTACAGGGCTTATGTTTAGACCTGATAATAGAATAAATATTGATATACATAGAGGGATACTATAAACGTATTCCTCTACTTTTATATAACAAATAGGAAATATAATTATGGCACAAAGTAATAAAAACGATATTCCCAAGGTAACAGGCATTGGTGGAATATTCTTCATAGCAAACAATCCTGATAAATTGAACAAATGGTATAATGTCAATTTGGGATTGGAGGTGAACGATTATGGTTCAACTTTTGAATTTAGAAATGCAAATAATCCAGATGAAATAAATTATCTGCAATGGAGTGCATTTGCTGAAGATACCGATTATTTTCAACCCTCTAAGAAAGATTTTATGATTAATTATAGAGTTCAGAACCTTGAAGGACTTGTTGAGAAATTAAAAAGCAATGGTGTTACAATTTGTGATGCGATAGAAAATTATGAATATGGAAAATTTGTCCATATATTAGATTTAGAAGGGAACAAAATAGAATTATGGGAACCAATAGATAACGAGTTAACCAAACTTGGTGGCAATACAACAAAATAAATAAACTAATAGGTTATGCAACCACACAACATCTTCATCATTGCCGGTGAACCCTCCGGAGATATGCACGCTGCTATGCTCATACGCAAACTAAAAGAGATAGCCCCCAATCTTCGTTTCTTTGGTATTGGTGGTTCAAAGATGCGTGCCGAAGGATTTCAATCGCTCGTTCCGATTGAGGAAATAGCCGTTACCGGTTTCGTTGAAGTTGCAAAACGCCTGCTATACTTTATGAAACTGAAGCAACGCTGCGAAGAAGTGATGTTAAGAGAGAATATTGACTGCTTCATACCTGTTGATTACCCGGGCTTCAATATCAAAATAGCGAAATTCGCCACCTCCCACAATATTCCCGTCTATTACTACATTGCACCACAGGTTTGGGCTTGGGGCAAAAATCGTTGGAAAAAATTATTGCATTGCGTTACTAAACTGCTTGTGCTATTCCCATTTGAGGAGAAGTATTTCTTGGATAAAGGTATAGATGCGAAATTTGTTGGGCATCCGCTGTTGGATAATCCGGTCTTTGCAATGGAGAATATTGTAAGCAATGAGATGAATAGGGAGAAGGAACTTATTTCCTTTTATCCGGGAAGTCGCCAAAATGAAGTGGAACGCAACTTGCAACTATTCACTCAAACGGCACTATTGCTGGCTAAGCATAATGCAGAGTATCACTTTGGATTTGCGGTGTCGCCCAATGTATCGGAGAGCAATTTTGATTTTTTGCAGGATATAGGTATTAATTATACATTGTATCGCAATTCTTACGAACTGATGCAGAAGTCGCACTTTGGAGTGAGCAAAGCAGGCACAACAACGCTCGAAGCAGCATTGCTCAATATGAATATGCTGATGGCACATAAGACATCGCCGACACACTATTTGATGGGAAAATGGCTCGCAAATTTGGATTACATATCGCTACCTAACATATTGGTAAATAAGCCGATTGTGCCAGAATACATACAAAAAGACGCAACACCCCCGCAAATAGCAGCATCCGTAATTGATTTTATGGATAATCCGGAGAAGTGCATTGCTCAGAAGAAGAGATTTGCAGAAATGCGCCAGATACTTGGTAATACCGGCTCTGCTGAAAATGCTGCAAAAGAGATATTGCGATAGAACGCAATCGCAAATATGGTTTATGAAAATAGCACACACTTTGCAATGTCAATAAAAAGTGGTATTTTTGTAAATATAATAGATATTATGGACACACAACTCAAATCACAATTAATATTGGATGACGGCTCCGTTTTTACGGGCTATTCCTTCGGCTACGAAGAATCCATAGCCGGCGAGGTCGTCTTCAATACCGCAATGACCGGCTATTGCGAATCCCTAACAGACCCATCTTATGCAGGACAAATAATGGTTCTGACCTTCCCACTTATAGGTAACTATGGCGTTCCCAGCCGCGAAATCCGCAAAAATGGCATCTCACAATTTATGGAAAGCGAAAAAATTCATACGCAAGCAATGATTATCAGCGATATTAGTATTGAATGCAGTCATTGGAATGCGAAGAATACGCTATCGTCTTGGCTAAAAGAAGAGCATATACCCGGCTTGTATGGTGTTGATACGCGTGCTATTACCAAGTTGCTACGGGAGAAAGGCAGTATGAAAGGAAAGATAGTTGTAGAGAACACAGCCGATGTTGAATTTTACGACCCGAATGCGATAAATCAAGTAGCCAACGTATCCTGCAAGGAGGTAATTACTTACAACGATGCGCCGGATAAGAAGCGCGTAGTGCTTGTGGATTGCGGAGTTAAGCATAATATCATACGCGAACTAGCGGATAAACGGGATTTCACCGTTATACGTGTGCCTTGGGATTATAATTTCAATGACTTAGAGTATGACGGCTTATTTATTAGCAATGGTCCGGGCGACCCCGATACTTGCTCTAAAACAGTGGAACATATACGCAAAGCATTATCGGATAAGAAGCCGATTTGTGGTATCTGTATGGGAAATCAGTTACTTGCGAAGGCAGGTGGTGCTACAATATACAAGTTAAAATATGGGCATCGTAGCCATAACCAGCCGGTTCAGATGGTTGGCACGACGAAATGCTACATCACATCGCAAAACCACGGCTATGCAGTGGATAGTGCGACATTGGGTTCGGATTGGGAGCCATTGTTTGTGAATATGAATGATGGGACGAATGAAGGGATACAGCATAAGAGCAAGGCATTTTTTTCGGCACAATTTCATCCGGAGGCGTGTGGTGGACCTACGGACACAGAGTTTATATTTGATAGATTTGGTAATAGTATTAATAATGTATAGGGGGTGAGGGTGGAATTTGCTAAAAATGAGATATGTCAAATAAATGTTTTGAGTTTATTTGATGGGATTTCCACCTTGCATTTGGCGTTGGATAAACTTGGGATAAGCGTTAATAATTATTATGCAAGTGAAATTGAAAGGGACTCCATTTCTATTTCAAATTATAATTTTCCTAATGTTATTAATTTGGGAGATATTAATAATTGGAAGGAATGGGATATAGATTGGGATAGCATAGACGTAGTGGCTGGTGGCAGTCCTTGTCAGTCATTTTCTATCGCTAATCAAGGTAATAGAAATGATAAGGGATTTGAAGGTAAATCAAAATTGTTTTTTGTATATCTTGACATTTTAAATCATATAAAAGATAGAAATGCCGAAGTAAAATTCTTGTTAGAGAATGTAAAAATGAAGAAGGAATGGCGAGACAAAATATCATCATACTTGGAAGTAGCGCCGATTTTAATAGATTCCGAAGTGGTGTCTGCACAACATAGGGAAAGATATTATTGGTGCAATTGGAATGTAGAACCAATAATAAAGCAAAAAAATGTGGTATTGAATAATATTGTTGATAATTATACAGATAGATATTTTTTATCAGATAAGCATCATAAAGCATTTATGAAATCATACAATTGGAAGCATTGCGAGTTAAATGGAAAAGGTAAAACCATAATCGCATCATATTTTAAACAGCCCCCACACACAACTTATATCCCTTGCAAAGAATCACCAAGTGGCTTCAGAAGATTAACCCCTTTAGAATGCGAGCGTGTGATGACGCTTCCGGATAACTATACCAAATATGGAATTAAAGATGGCAATGTAAATGAAATAAGTGATACAGGTAGATATCGGGCTGTTGGCAATGGATGGACATTAGAAGTAATAAAACATATTTTTTCTAATCTTATTATACCAAATGGAGGAGCAGGGTGGAAATTAGCGAAATGAAAGAATTATTAATTAGTAATTTGCCTGATAAATTAAAATGTGGCAGAGAGATATACAAATCAAGAAGTAATTATGAACAAGTATTGTGTGATGAATTAGGTTGGAAATGCGAAAAGAACACTTATTGGGATGCAGATTACAAAGGAGTTAAAATAGAAATAAAGAAGGGAAACACTTGGTTAAATGTTAGAAGATATGCTCAATTAGTTATTAATGATATAGATTGTTCAAATGACATAACTGCAATATTTACGAAAGATGATAAGGATAAAACTATAAGAGCAGTATACTTTGTAAAAACATCTGTTATTATTGAAATCGCATTGAAAATGGACAAAGAAATTGCAAAGAAAATAATAGAATTAGACAAACATTGGAAAGAAATTTGCAAAGAGTATTTAGGTAATGACACAGATAGTCAAGTAAATTTCAAGGTGAGTGCGTATAAAAGTTTAAGTTTTTGTCATAAAATATTTGAATGACCAGCGAGTTAATTCGCAAACTATTTCGCGTTCCGAAAAAGATAATTCCGACACTTAATGGAAGAATGAACACCGACATTTTTTAATACTTTAGAACCTTATGAATACAATAAACATAAAAAAAGTCCTTATACTCGGCTCCGGCTCACTCAAAATTGGTGAAGCCGGCGAATTCGATTACTCCGGCTCCCAAGCACTCAAAGCCATTAGAGAAGAAGGCATATCAACAGTTTTGATAAACCCAAATATTGCGACAGTCCAAACTTCCGAAGGAGTTGCTGATAAGATTTATTTCCTACCACTCACTCCTTTTTTTGTGCAAAAAGTCATTGAAAAGGAGCGTCCAGATGGTATTCTACTCTCTTTTGGCGGGCAAACCGCGCTTAATTGCGGTGTTTCACTGTATAGAGAGAAGATATTGGAGCAGTATAATGTGCAAGTGCTGGGAACACCAGTTCAGGCGATTATGGATACTGAGGATAGGGAGTTGTTTGTGCAACGGCTTAATGAAATCAAAGTTAAGACCATTAAAAGTGAAGCAGTTACCACTCCAGCGGAAGCACGCATTGCTGCAAAGGAACTCGGCTATCCTATTATTGTCCGTGCTGCTTATGCATTAGGTGGATTGGGTTCCGGTTTTTGCGATAGTGAAGAGGAGTTGAATGTATTGGTGGAGAAAGCATTTGCATTTTCGCCACAAGTCCTTATAGAAAAGAGTTTAAAGGGATGGAAGGAAGTTGAGTATGAGGTGGTGAGAGACAAATACGATAACTGCATAACCGTATGTAATATGGAGAACTTTGACCCATTAGGCATACATACCGGCGAGAGCATTGTTATAGCCCCATCGCAGACTCTGTCTAATACCGAGTATCATAAATTGCGTGAGTTATCCATTCGCATCATCCGTCATATTGGTATTGTTGGTGAATGTAATGTGCAATTTGCATTAGACCCGGGTAGCGAGGATTACCGCGTGATAGAGGTAAATGCACGACTAAGTCGTTCATCTGCACTTGCATCGAAAGCCACTGGCTATCCACTTGCATTTGTAGCAGCAAAATTGGGACTTGGCTATGGATTATTTGAACTTACCAATTCTGTAACGAAGCAAACTCCTGCATTTTTTGAGCCAGCATTGGATTATGTTGTTTGCAAAATACCACGCTGGGATTTGGCGAAATTCCACGGAGTAGAACGCGAACTCGGTAGTAGTATGAAGTCGGTCGGCGAGGTGATGGCAATAGGTCGCACATTTGAGGAAGCGATACAAAAGGGCTTACGGATGATTGGTCAAGGTATGCACGGCTTTGTGGAGAATAAAGACATCGTTATTGATGATATAGACAAGGCATTGAATGAACCGACAGACCAGCGTATCTTCATTATTAGCAAGGCGTTACGTAGCGGATATACTATTGAGGCAATACATAATTTGACAAAAGTTGATAAGTGGTTTCTGCATAAATTACAGAATGTCATCGACACAATGCTCGAATTAGAAGCATTGCCAAAACCGGTAGGTAATAACATTGAAATAGGTATTGATTTGTTGCGAAAAGCAAAGGTGCAAGGTTTCTCCGACTTCCAAATAGCCAGAGCATTATGGCGAGACAATATGGCAGAAAAATACATTGATGTCGTGCGGAAATATCGTAAGTCATTGGGAATCATACCGGTTGTAAAGCAAATAGATACATTGGCAGCGGAATATCCAGCACAGACCAATTACCTATATCTTACATATTGTGGCATCACTAACGATGTCCATTATGTTGGCGACCACCGCTCTATTGTGGTGCTTGGTAGTGGTGCATATCGCATTGGTTCATCGGTAGAATTTGATTGGTGTGGAGTGCAGGCACTAAATACAATAAAAAAAGAGGGTTACCGCTCTGTAATGATAAATTATAATCCCGAAACGGTATCCACGGATTACGATATGTGTGATAGATTGTATTTTGATGAACTTTCATTCGAACGCGTGATGGATATATTGGAATTGGAAAATCCGCACGGTGTAATCTTATCTACTGGCGGACAAATACCTAATAATCTTGCTGTTCGCTTAGATGAGCATCAAGTTCCAATACTTGGAACAAGTGCGAAAAACATTGATAATGCAGAGGATAGACATAAATTCTCCGCAATGTTAGACCGCATAGATGTAGACCAGCCAGCGTGGAAGGAGCTCTCCTCCTTGGATGATATTAACACATTTGTTGATGAAGTAGGTTTTCCGGTGCTTGTGCGTCCGAGTTATGTATTAAGTGGTGCTGCGATGAATGTTTGCTCCAATCAGGAGGAATTAGTTCGCTTTCTAAATCTTGCAGCGAAGGTAAGCAAGCAGCATCCGGTTGTGGTTTCGCAATTTATCCAAGAGGCGAAAGAAATAGAGATAGATGCAGTTGCTAATAGAGGCGAAATATTGATGTATGCAATTAGCGAACACATTGAATTTGCTGGTGTTCATAGTGGCGATGCTACAATACAATTTCCCGCACAAAACATATATGTAGAGACGCTTCGCCGTATCAAGCGCATCAGCCGCAAAATAGCAAAAGAATTAGATATATCCGGTCCATTCAACATTCAATATCTCGCTAAGGGTAATGAAATCAAAGTGATAGAGTGTAATTTGCGTGCTTCGCGTAGTTTCCCATTTGTTAGTAAGGTATTGAAAATCAACTTCATAGAATTAGCAACACGGATAATGCTTGGGCTTTTCGTTAAGAAGCCCGATAAGAACGAGTTTGATTTGGATTATGTTGGTATTAAGGCATCGCAATTTTCATTTAGCAGATTGCAAAAAGCCGACCCAGTTCTTGGTGTAGATATGGCTTCTACTGGCGAAGTTGGCTGTATTGCTGATGATACATCCGAGGCGATACTGAAGAGTATGCTATCGGTTGGCTATCGTATTCCCGAGAGTAACATATTGCTGTCTATGGGAACATCTAAGCAACGTGCTTCTATGCTTGATGCTGCGAGGATGCTTGAGGCAAAGGGATATAGTTTGTTTGCATTTGATAAAACATACAAATTCCTTGATGAGAACGGCATTAGTTGTTCGCAAGTATATTTCCCAAGTGATAACAACGAGCCACAAGCACTAACGATGCTACATAAACACGAAATAGATATGGTGGTGAGCATTCCGCATAATCTTACACCCGGCGAGTTGGACAATGGATACAAAATCCGCCGTGCTGCTATAGACCTGAACATTCCGCTAATCACAAATGCACGGTTAGCAAGCGCTTTCATTACTGCATTCTGCACAATAAAATTGGAAGAAATAATGATTAAGAGTTGGGAAGAGTATTAATTTATTGAATTGTATATATGTTGTAGGGGCGTAATATTTTATGCCCTTTTTGCTTCGTATGTGTTCTTTGCTGAAAATGTATAAAAATACAAAAAAATGGGCTCTATATGAGCCCATTTAGAAGTTTTTTGGAGGAGAGTCCAAAAATGAAAAAGATAAGTTTTATTATGAGATTTTATATATTTATAACTGCTGGCTTTTGCTCTTCTTTCAGGTAGTAATCTACATTCATACCGAAGTTAAGCGAGTGCATTTGCACAATGCCAAGCAATTCGTTAAGCGATTTTCTACCAAAGTTACGGAACTTAAGCAATTCACTTTCTTGCAGTTGCACTAATTCTGCGATATTAGTAATACCGGCAGATTGCAAGCAATTGTGAGAGCGAACGGAGAGTTCTAAATCTGCTATTGGAGTGAGTAAGATATTGCGAATTCTATTGCGTTCTGCAATTTTTTGTTCTTCGGCTGCTGGAATTGAACTAATCAAATCATCCTCTACATATTCTTCGAATGTTTTAAACAAACGAAAGTGGTTATTTAAAATTTGTGCAGCGGTGCTAACTGCTTCCTCTGCGGTGATAGTGCCATCTGTGCGAACATCTAACACAAGGCGTTCGTAATCAGTGCGTTGCCCAACACGGAATGACTCAACAGCGTAATTAACTAAGAGTATTGGCGTATAGATTGAGTCAATTGGGAGCATACCCACCGGGAAATCCACGATAATTTGCTCCTCCGCTGGAACATAGCCCTTGCCGTGACCGATACGAAGTTCTACATCAAAGCTTGCATTACCGGACAATGTTGCAATATGTGCCTCCGAATCCATTACTTCAATAGTAGGAGAAGCGTCTTGTATTTGCTTTGCAGTGAATTCGCCAGGTCCATCTATGTGGAAGTTCACTTTTTGCGGTTTTTTATCTAATGTTTTTATCTTAATCTCTTTGAGATTAAGGATAATTTCCGATACATCTTCCACTACGTGTGGGATGCTCTGATATTCGTGTAGAACATCAGTTATTTTAAGACCTGTTATTGCAGCACCGGGGATAGATGACAGCAACACGCGTCTCATCGCATTGCCGACTGTATTTGCATAACCATGTTCTAATGGTTGCATTATAAAACGGCTATGTGAAGGGGTTTGCGTCTCTTCTATTTGGACTTTATCAGGCATTTGCATCTGAGATACCATAATTTACCTACTATTATGTTTGTAAAATGAAAAGTTAATTTTTCGTATAAATATCAACATTATAGAATGCTCTTGCACTCAATTACATTCTGCTAATATGCGATATTATACACGACGTCTTTTTGGAGGACGGCATCCATTATGTGGTATTGGGGTTTTATCTGTAATTGAGAAAACTTCCAATCCGGCGGAGAACAGCGCTCTAACAGCGGCTTCTCTACCTGAGCCCGGTCCTTTTACGAATACATCTACTTTACGTAGTCCCATATCGTATGCTTCTTTTGCGGCTTTTTCGGCACAAACTTGGGAAGCGTATGGGGTATTCTTTTTCGAACCACGAAAGCCGTTCTTTCCTGCTGACGACCAGCAGAGTGCGTTCCCGTATATATCTGATATAGTTACGAGAACATTATTGAAAGATGCTTTAATAAATGCTTTGCCGTGGACATCCACGACACTTTTTTTCTTTACTTTTTTCTTTGCCACTTATATTGTTCCTATTTTTCTTGTGGTTTAATATGATGTTAGATATAATAAATAACTTATAGAAGAACGCTATTATTTAACTGCTTTCTTCTTACCGGCTACTGTTTTCTTCCTACCTTTGCGTGTGCGTGCATTGGTGCGTGTGCGTTGACCGCGAACGGGCAATCCACGACGATGGCGGATCCCACGATAGCAACCAATATCCATTAATCGCTTAATGTTTATTTGGATTTCGGAGCGAAGAGTTCCTTCTGTCTTATATTTATCTATTTCCTGACGTAGTTGTGATACTTCGTCATCTGTCCATTCGGACACTTTTTTACCTGCGTCTATGCCGACAGCAGTTAATATCTTTTGAGCGGACGTTCTACCTATGCCGTAAATATAGGTGAGACCGATTTCTCCCCGCTTATTTTTTGGTAAGTCAATACCTGCAATTCTTGCCATTTACTATTATCTCCTATCCTTGACGTTGTTTAAATCGTGGATTTTTTTTGTTAATAATATACACTCTACCTTTACGACGGACTATCTTGTCGTTCGGGTCGCGTTTTTTTACTGATGCTTGAACTTTCATTGTTTATCTATATTATTATTTTAAAGAATACAAATATAATATTTTTTTTTGAAATAATAACAATACATTAAACATTTTTTTGCACATTTTGCACATTTTGTTGAAAACAGCAGCATATATTTTGTTATAATATATGCTAACCATTATATTTTTCAATGAATAATGAATATGTGGATTTTTTTTAATAAAAAACAAAAAAATTACCGCATCATCGTTACCAGCGGTTGTTACGCTGTAATCTGTATATCTGCATACAGCCGCAAACTCAGATATGGCTTGCTTTTGGCTATATCAAAGGAGTAAGTAGCGATACGCCCTCCGGCTCACTGAACATCATAATTCTTCGCATCTACGAAATTATATTTTCTTTTTTTACTGAAATCATAAGCAGTAAGTTCCCGCACCGCATCCTTTATTATCCAATTGGCTGATTTGGATGTAGGATATTCCTTTGCAATGTCGTCACAGAGACGCAATGCAGTAGCACGCATCTTATCACTACGCTTGCCAATCTGGCGAATAGCCCAATTCACCGCCTTCTTTACGAAATTGCGTTCATCTGTTACACATTGCATAATCAGCGGAAAATGCTCTACAAAAAAGTCATCATATTTTTCGCCCTTTTTATGCACAGCAAGGGCTGCAATCAATGCAAATGGCGTTCTACGAACAAACTCCTGCTCGCAAGACGCCCAAATAGGAATACGCTCAATAGCCAAATCACACTTATCCAATAGATTGCTGGTGGCTTGGTCGCAAATATCCCAAGAATTGAAATCATTGACCCATTTATCCAAGAGTTCCGTGGTCATCAGCGATGGCTCTGCGATGAAGCAAGCAAGCAAACGCGCCTCGTGAATACCTGTATTCCATAGTTCCAATGCGAGCGGATGGTCTTTCTTAATGGTCTTAGCGATAGGACGGAGTTGTGTAACGGAGATGCCGAGGGCATTCTCTATATTGATGCCGAAGCGAGCCATTCCTGCTTTATTTACAGGGTTTTCCATTGATTTCAGTAGAAGTAGTGTTTCTTGTAGTGTCATAAATCATTTAATATTATTTTGCGAAATTATTTGCTCTAAAAAAGTCGCTGGTGGTTTTACTGGCTTCATAGTTGTTTGCGAAACGAAACAATGGTTGGTATATCCTTTGCAGATAAGCGTCTCGCCACGTTTGATGGTGGATTCAAAAGTCATCTTCAAACTATCGTTATAGATAAATTTGGTCTCTATTGTCAGCAAATCGTCATAGCCAGCCGGCATTATATAGCGTGCATAAGCATCGAATAATGGGAAATACACTTTGTCGTTCTGTTCGTAATCGCTAAGATGGATATTGTATTGACGCATTATTTCGTTGCGACCGACCTCGAAATAAACGAAGTAATTCGCATTATAGACAACACCCATTTTATCGGTTTCGGCGTATCTAACACGCACCTGCGTTGTATTGTTTAATTCTATCATAGTATATTCCTGCACCTAAATAAGAGTGAAAATCTTTTTCGTATTCTCCTTAACTATCGGCGATACTAGTGTAGAGAGCCAAATCTCCTTGTGTGCAAAGATTTCTTTCGCCTTAGCAAAGTCGTGTAGTTGCAGATAAATACTACCAAGTATGCTCAGACGCAGTCCTTCTGTATCTACATCGCTCGCTATGAAATCCAAATGCGATATTGCATCCATATAATCATCTCTACTAAGTAGAATCTGTGCCATTTTAGTATGCACTTCTTGCATTTGGACTTCGCTAAGTTGCGGTGATGCTATTATTGAAGTGTATGTATCGAACGCCAGAGCATTGTTACCAGCGGCGAAGTAAGTATTTGCTAAATGGAATTTTGTATAAGCATCGTCCGCATTGTCCTGCAATTCCGCTTGTAGCAATTCGATATTGCGTTCCTGCTTCTCAATATTTTTACCAATATAGCCGTAATGATTTAGGACAATATCACTCTCTATAATGGCAAAGCCAGCGTCAGTGATGGATTGAGCCACCTGCTCGTGTATTTTACCAACAAAACGGATACGGTTATCATTGCGGAATATGCGTGTAAATCTATGTGTCTTTGAGGTTGCGAGTTCTGCATCAAGGAAGTTATTAAGTAGAACCGATAGTCCGCCAACATCAGTATTTATTGGCTTCAACAGCGATATATCAAACGTAGAGATAACCAATTCCTCGTCCGCATCTATGGACAGCACCCAATCAGTATATAGATGGGAGATGGCGTAGTTGCGTGCTTCGGAGAAGTCGTTCTGCCATTTGTGATACACGACATCAGCACCACACTTAGCGGCAAGCACAGCCGTATTATCAGTAGAACCAGTATCCACCAGCACTATTTGTTCGCATAAAGAACGCACAGATGCCAGACAGCGTTCTATATTTACGGATTCGTTTTTTGCTATTATCGCTGCTCCAATCGTTTCCATTTGGTGTAATATGTAAGTTTGTATTGTTAAAAATAGTGTTTTTTAGCGAATATATTACTTTAATTTGCAAAAAAAAGCCCCCTTCCTTGTGGGATGTGGAGAGGTTAGGTTAGGAGATTGCCAACAATATATTATGAGCCCAAATACTAAAAAATAGCCCAAATCTTATTATATTTGTATAAACTGAAAAGAACTTATATCGGAATTTATATGAAAACACTACAATTAACCGCTATCGGCAACGGCGTTGTCGATATGCAATACCAAATTAGCGAAGAATTATTCGCTACTCTTAACGTTCCAAAAGGCGAAATGCGTCTCGTCGAGCCAGATGAACAACTCGCCATTATCGCAAAGTTGCATATTGCGACACCCAATAAATGCAGTGGTGGCTCTGCTACTAATAGCGTGGATTGCTTTGCGAAATTTGGCGGAAAAGCCGCTTATTTAACCGCTGTCGGCGATGATGCTAATGGCAAATTTTACTACGATGAGTTGGAGCAATGCGGCATTAAGTATAAGCCAAATGTTATAAAAAATGCAAGCACCGGCACTTGTCTCGTCCTCATTACACCTGATGGCGAGCGAACAATGCTTACGTGTCTGGCTGCTTCAAAGGAATTTAGTGAAGTGCATTTGGATGCCACTCTGATAGCGGATGCGGAATGGCTGTATATTGAGGGATATAAATTTAGTGAAACCGCTGGCGTAGAGTGCATTATGAAGTCGTTAGAAATTGCGGAGAATGCTGGAACAAAGATAGCAATAACTGCTTCGGATGTCTTTATAATTGATATATTTAGAGAACAATTTATGTCTGCATTGGAACATTGTGATTTACTTTTTTGCAATGAAAATGAGGCAAATAGGATTGCAAATACTACGGATTATAGCGATGCGATTGTTGCGATTAGTAAAATTTGCAAAAATATTGTGATGACTCGAGGAAAGGATGGTGCGACTATTCTTTACGATGGCAAGCGGTATGATATAGCATCGATAGCGGTGAAAGCAGTAGATACAACAGGTGCTGGAGATATGTTTGCTGGGGCATTCTTCTACGGCTTACTTAATGAAATGGACATTGCAACCGCCGGCAAACTTGCATCTAAATCCGCTGCAGCAGTGGTATCGCAGCTGGGAGCGAGATATGCTGGGGATTTTTCAAAATTGAAAGAAATTTAATAATTAATTATATATTAGAGGTATAAAAATGAAAAAAATATTACTTATCGTAGCAACTATATTCGCTACAACATTAACTGCATCCGCACAATTTAGCGGTGGTAGCGGCACACAAACCGACCCGTATCAGATAACCAGCAAGGCAGATATGCTAACTCTGAGAGATAGCACTAACTATGGCGTTCCGTATTGGTCACAAGGGAAGTATTTCAAATTGATGAACGACATCACCGATAGTTTGAATTGGACTGGTATTGGTTTCTCAGCCGATTCGAATTGTTTTTATGGAGTTTTTGATGGCAATAATCATACAATTTATCTAAATAGTGATACTAGTGGCATATTTATTTGGAATTATGGAATAATTGAAAATGTAATAACAGCCGGAAGGTGTGAACAAACGCCGATATGTGGCGTTAATGGTCTTCAAGCAATTCCTGGCTTTACTGGAATAATCAGGAATTGTCATAATACAGCAAATGTTACAACAAGCGGTACTTTTATAGGTGCAGCAGGAATTGTATTAGATAATAGTGGAGAGGTATATAATTGCAGCAACGTTGGGACAATCACAGATGAATATACCAATGGTGCTGGCGGTATTGCTTCTATTTCTGTTCAGGGTGCAATTACGAATTGTGTTAATTATGGGCTAATTAGATGTCAAACAATGGTTGGTGGTATTGTTGCGTTTGGTGGCGGCACTATATCTAAATGTATAAATACGAATGCAGTAGAAGGAGTAACAAATGTCGGGGCTATAATTGGTATTAATGGGGGATGCACCATTACCGATTGCTTTTACGACATCCAGATGTGCAAGTATAAAGCAGTCGATAACCAAGACCACCCGGGCGTTACGGGATTGCCAACGCATCTGTTGATGGATGAATTGGCTAAGTAATTAACAATTATAAGAATAATACTAAAAAAAATATATGCTTAAATCATTAGAAATACATAACTATAAGAACCTCGACACACTTATAATTCCTTCGCTAAGTAGGATAAATCTAATAACTGCACCCAATAATGCAGGGAAAACTACTTTGCTGGAAGCAATTACGCTCCTTGCTACTAAGGGAAATGCTAAGATGATTGATAGCATTTTGAATGCCCGCGGAAGTAGTGATGTGGATTATGCTTCGCTCTTTCATTATGGCACGACAGACGCTATATATATTGGAACGGCGTCTGATGAGCAACAGCAAACGTTCGTTCGTATTAAATTGGAGAATTACCAACTTGAAGTAGAGACCAGCGACTTCCAGCCAATCAATTTACATTACACATCGTCCAATATCGGTGATATATCCGTAGATGAGCAGCGTCTTTGGGATAATATCGCTCTTACGAATAAGAAATACGATGTGATAGCAGCGCTGAAGATATTGGAACCACGCATAGAGGATATTCATTTTGGGGCAAATTGCTCCGTTATTGTTAGATTGTCCGGCGTTGAAGCACCAGTTTCGTTGCGTAGTATGGGTGGTGGAATCAACCATATTTTATCTATTGCGTTGAATTTAGTTTGCTCTGATAACGGCATTGTGCTTATTGATGAGATAGAAAATGGTCTGCATTTTAGAGAAATTGAGAAGTTGTGGCAGTTCATTTTTACATTGGCGGAGAAATTAGATACGCAAGTATTCATTACCACTCATAGCGCCGATATTATTCTCTCTTTTACGAAAATTCTTAATGAACAGCCAAACAGCGCGATAGGACAAGTGCTCCGCATTGATAGAAAGAAGGAAAAGATAAAAGCGGTAATGATGGATGCCGATGCTTTGGCGGACTTCTACGAACTTAAATTGGAGGCAAGATAATGATTAACGCATCTGCGAGTAAGTTATTATTGGTGGAGGGTAGAGACGATAAATCGGTCGTTAGTGCAATTTGCAAAGTTAGTAGAATAGACATTGATTTTGATATTATTGATTGTGGCGGAGTTACAAATGCACTGAAATTATTTGGGAAATACATAAGTAGAATGCCGCTATCAAGGGACTTGACGACAGTGGGAGTTATCGTAGATGCTGACCAAGACATCGGCAGACGTTTCAATGAAATAAAAACTATTTTGCGGAACATCGGCTGCGATATTGACACTCTGCCCGCTACTGGACTAATACTAAACAATGTAGAAGACGAGCAGCGGATTGGTATTTGGATAATGCCGGACAATAATACGAGAGGAATGTTAGAGGATTTTATTAAGTTCTTAGTTCCTCCCAATGATGTGGTTATGCAGAGCGTAGAGGAGCATCTTAATAGCATCGAAAAGCATCGTATAAATAGGTATTCACCAATTCACCGCCAGAAAGCAGTGATTCATTCGTGGCTTGCACTACAAGAAGACCCCGGAATGTCTATGGGAGCAAGCATTACGCGAAAAGTATTGGCTACACGGACGAGCGAGAGTTGCAAATTATTTGTAGAGTGGATGAATAATCTCTTTCGTTGAGTCCATTACTATGAAGAATGGCGTTTTTATAACCTATTCTTACGGGAAAACCAACTCATTTGCTGATGGAGGAGTTAGCAAAATAACATCATAATTAATCACTAAAACAAAATATGACAGCAACACTAAATGAACAAATGGATGCTATCCGTCAAGGCACAATAGATTTATTGCCAGAAGATGAGTTAGCACGCAAAATAGAAAATTCAATAAAAACAAATAAGCCACTCGTAGCAAAACTCGGCTGCGACCCAAGCCGACCAGATTTGCATCTCGGACACGCTGTTGTGCTTCATAAACTGCGTCTGTTCCAAGACCTTGGACATACAGCAGTGCTTATCATCGGCGATTTTACCGGAATGATAGGCGACCCGACCGGTAAGTCAAAGACACGACCACAACTAACCATTGAGGAGACAATCGCCAATGGTAAATCGTATCTTGAGCAAGCCACAATCATTCTTTCGGAGAACAATCTCAGTGTTCGCTACAACTCGGAGTGGCTTGGTAAGATGAATTTCGGCGATGTTATTAGGTTATCGGCGAAATATACCGTGGCGCAGATATTGGAGCGCGATGATTTTGCCAAACGCTATAAGAATGGGTTACCGATTTCCATCCACGAGTTTATGTATCCATTGGCTCAGGCGTATGATTCCTATGCGATAGATGCCGATATAGAACTCGGTGGTTCTGACCAGAAGTTTAATCTGCTTGTGGGACGCGAAATTAAGCGTGCTTACGGCTTAGAACCGCAATGTATATTGACTATGCCACTGTTGGAAGGAACGGATGGTGTTGAGAAGATGAGCAAGTCGCTCGATAACTACATTGCACTTACCGATACCCCGAAGGAGATGTTTGGCAAAGTGATGTCTATACCTGATTCGCTGCTCTTGCGCTACTTACAGTATGCGGCACTCGCTAAACAGGATGAGGTGAATAATGTGAAGATGGGATTGAGCAATGGCGAGTTGCATCCGCGTAATGTGAAAGTAGATATTGCAAAGCGAGTGATTGCGCTTTATCACGGCGAGGAGCAAGGACAGCAAGCGTTTGAGGAATTTGAACGCATATTTAAGAATAAGGAATTGCCCGATGATGTGCCTCTGATAACGATTAAAACCGACGATTGCCAGATAAAGATATTGGATTTGCTTGTGAGAGTCGGTGTAGCACCATCTAAGAAGGAAGCCAAACGTTTAGTGGAGCAAGGCGGAGTATATGTAGATGGAGAGACGTTCAAAGACCCGATGGAGACGCTTGATATCAGCCAGAGGCGGTTGTTGAAGGTTGGAAAGCGTAAGTTTTATTATATATGTGACCTGATGGCAGACAGTTTGTAGTAGAGAATATGACAAAGGCGACTTCACGTGGGGAGAGTCGCCCTTTTTTTTTGGGGGGGGTATTATTTTTTCACTTGGCGTGCAACAGCATCAAGATAAATTTTAGAAGATTCTGCTACCCCGGAATTGTGGTTTATTGTAGTGCCACCTGTTGCTTGGCTAGTGGAAGTATAATCGCCATCATTTTTGCTATTCCCAATGAACACATTCCTCGCTGTATTGCCGATAGTGTTAGTTGTAAGTATATCAAATGTCCCTCCGATTAAACCACCTATCAATGGAATTACTTTAGATAACTTATCCTTGAGTTGACCTTGCACAACTTTCTCTCCTACAAGTTTTATTATTTTATCTAATGCTACTTTGGCCACTTTGCCCTCAATAAAATCTGCAACAAATTTCTTCCCCATTTCCATACCTATCACAATTCCTAAATCTTTCAATATGTCAGTGGCAGCATTGCCACTGACACAAATAAATCCTAAAGTTCGAACTTTGTCATCTTTTATGTCATATCCTCCCATATAGGCAATGGCAGCAATCATCCTTAATTGCACCACCATAACCGATGCTATATTTAAAGGAATTGTCACTGGCATAGTAACCACACCGCCAAGTCCAGTTAAAAAGCCACCTGCGGCTGACTTGGCATTCTGCCATCTAATTAAAGCATTAACTTGCTCTTTTAGAGTGCCTTTTTCTTTTAAGAAATCTTTGGCTAATTCTTCGGCTGAATCCATACCGGGTAATCCATTCAATGCCTTCTCATAAGCAAAATTCAGTGCCTTCATCATAATACCAACTTCACCTTTATCTTCTTCGCTTTCCAAATTACTATTGTCGCTACTATTACCTGCATTCGTGTCTGTATTTGCTGGCGCTGGTAGTGCCAACAATTTCCTTGATGCACCCAAAATCACCTGAATACGACCTTGAACCAGCCAGCTGTCTGCTTTTACATTACTTAATGCCAACATATTTTCGGCAATTTTTACATCGTTAGTGCAAGCATCTATGCCCATCGTTTCCTCTATATATTGGGCATTGTTCAAAACAATGCGAACTCGGTTCTCCGTGTAGCCTCCGTCTTTTGCGAGGTGAGAGACCGTTTGTTTGATTAAATCTTCTGTAATATTGAAAGCGCCAGAACGAGTAGATAGTTCTTTCTGTTTTTTAACATAGAGCATTGATTGAATTGCTTGTTCAAACTTTTGTTTATCAATACCCTCGGCTTCCGCTTCTTTCAGAAGCATTTGCATTTCGCCATCACTTAATTCGTTGTCCATAAGTGCTATTTCAATAAGTTTTTCCAAACTTTCACTTATTGCAATCTCATCCGAATTATTGGATAGTTGTCTTATGAATGCCAATGAATCCAACAATTTTTCAAATTGTTCTATGTTTAATCCTTCGAATTCGGCTTCACGTATTAGCATTTTCTTTTCATCTGGTGTTAATATTCCATCTGATAATGCCATTTCAATTAATTTTTCGAGTTTTTCGCTATGCATAAGCGTTTCTCCTTTTATGTGTTAATAATATTTGTAGCATTTTTTAAAACAGCCCGTGGCTGTTTAAATTTGCTACAATCAAACAGAATCATTTTGATGCTACCATAATTGATATGGTATATGAGATGTCTACCACGAGCCAAGAGTTCGTTCGGTTGGTAACATCAAAAAAATGTATAGTATATGAGTAGAAAGAATAGTAACATCCTTCCATCCATTTGATTGTAGCGGATGCAATATAATTATTTTTTCAAACAAAACAAAAGAATAGCATTCAAAAATAAAAAAACAGATGCCAAATCAGAAGATTTAGGATAAATTTATCAATATGCAAAAAAGTGGAAAATAAGCGTCATAAGCAATTTATTTTTCCACATATAACTATAAATAATAAAAAAAGTATTAATTTTGAAAAATATTTTTATATATAAATTATAGAAAAATCTGAAAGGGTATCCTAACATCTAAGAAAATAAATACTTTATTAACATATATCAAACAAATTATGGCAAAAGCTACAACAACACCCAAATCTGCTCCTGCAAAGCCAGCGGCAAAATCCCCTTCCAAAACTCCTTCCAAATTCGTATACTACTTCGGTGGTGGTAAAGCCGAAGGCGGTGTCGAGATGAAAAACTTACTCGGCGGCAAAGGTGCAAATTTAGCAGAAATGGTAAATCTTGGAATACCTGTTCCAACAGGTTTCACAATCACCACAGAGGTGTGCACACATTTCTATGCGAACAACAACAAGTATCCACAAGTATTAGAGAAGCAAGTCAATGATGCAATCGCTAAACTTGAAAGGGAGACGAAGAAGAAATTTGGCGACCCTCAAAATCCATTACTAGTATCGGTTCGTTCCGGTGCCCGAGCATCAATGCCCGGTATGATGGACACGATACTCAACCTTGGTCTTAATGATAAGACAGTAGAGTCATTAGCAAAAAAGACGAACAACCCTCGTTTTGCTTATGATTCATATCGTCGCCTACTTGCAATGTATGGCGATGTAGTTTTGGGCTTGAAGCCGGAAACAAAAGAGGACGAAGACCCATTTGAATTAATCATTGAAGATATGAAGAGGGAACTCGGCATCAAGCAAGATACAGAATTCAAAGCGGAGAACTTGAAGGAATTAGCAAGACGCTTCAAAGAGGTTATTCGTAAGAAGACCAGAAAGGCGTTTCCACAAGACCCAAAAGAGCAGCTATGGGGTGCAATCAATGCAGTGTTTAGTAGTTGGATGAACGAACGCGCTATTATCTATCGTAAGATGAATGGTATCCCGGAGTCATGGGGAACAGCGGTGAATGTTCAGTCAATGGTCTTTGGCAATATGGGTGAGACCTCCGGCACGGGAGTAGCATTTACACGCGACCCAGCAACAGGTGATAATGACTTCTATGGTGAGTTCTTAATGAATGCACAAGGCGAAGATGTAGTAGCAGGCACACGCACGCCGGGTAAAATCAAAGACCTCGCAGATAAGAATCCAGAGGTATACAAGCAATTAATAGACATTCGCGCAAAATTAGAGAAGCACTACAAAGATATGAACGACATAGAGTTCACTATTGAAGAGGGCAAACTCTGGATGCTTCAATGTCGCGTAGGTAAGAGAACCGCTTACGCAGCTATGAAGATGGCTGTGGATATGGTAGCAGAGAGGTTGATTACACCAGATGTAGCGATTACTCGCATAGAGCCGGCAACTATTACCCAACTCTTACGTCCAGTATTTGACTTGGCAGAGAAGAAAAAAACATTGGCAAATGGTGGTCTCTTAGCACAAGGACTTAATGCAGGACCGGGTGCCGCTACAGGTAAAGTAGTATTCAATGCGGAGGACGCAGCTGCTTGGAAAGAGAAAGGCGAAAAGGTTATTCTCGTTCGTATTGAGACATCACCTGAGGATATTAAAGGAATGGATGCGTCAGAAGGAATTCTTACAGCACGTGGCGGGATGACATCCCACGCAGCGTTGGTAGCACGTCAAATGGGTAAAGTTTGCGTTGCTGGTTGCGGTGCATTGAATATTGATTACAAATCAAAACAAATTAAGATAGACGGCATTAAACAAGCAGTGAGAGAAGGCGATTACATTTCTCTTGATGGCGACACCGGCGAAGTAATTCGTGGCGAAATAAAGACGATGGCAAGCGAAGTAGTGCAAATGCTTATAGATAAGAAGTCGGTTAATCCTAATTCTGAGACCATTCGTATTTACAATCAAATTATGGATTGGGCAGATGCATTCCGCACACTTCAAATTCGCACAAACGCTGACCAACCAGACCAAGCAGCCAATGCAGTAGCATTTGGAGCAGAAGGTATTGGTTTGTGCAGAACAGAGCATATGTTTTTCGGCGCTGGAAAGATAGAGCCAATGCGAGAAATGATATTGGCAAAGACAGTAGATGATAGAAAGAAAGCATTGAACAAATTGCTACCGCTACAACGCAAGGACTTCGAAGGTATATTTGAAGCGATGAACGGCAGACCGGTAACAATAAGAACGATTGACCCGCCACTCCACGAGTTCTTACCACACGAAGAGAAAGAGCAATCAGAACTAGCACAGAAGATGGGTCTAACTCTTAACAAGGTGAAGGAACGAGTATCAGAATTGAAAGAAGCAAATCCAATGCTTGGCTTCCGCGGCTGTCGTCTTGGTCTTATCTATCCTGAAATTACAGAGATGCAGGCAAGAGCAATATTTGAAGCAACAGTAAATGTGTTACGTAAGAAAATTAAAGTATTGCCAGAGATAATGATACCATTAGTAGGGAATGTTAAAGAATTAAAGAGCCAAGAAGAGATAGTTCGCAGAGTTGCAGCCGAAGTAATGAAAGAGAAGAAAATACAATTCAAATACAATGTAGGCACAATGATAGAAGTGCCACGTGGGGCGATAACTGCTGGCAAGATAGCAGAAGTAGCAGAGTTCTTCTCATTCGGAACGAACGATTTAACGCAAACCTCAATGGGCTTGTCGCGTGATGATGCAGGTCGGTTCTTACCGGAATACGTAAAGCGCGATATATACGATGTAGACCCATTCGTAGCAATAGATAGAGAAGGCGTTGGCTTCTTAATGCAACACGCAGTTGTAGCAGGAAAGAAGACGCGTCCAGACATCCATCTGGGTATCTGTGGCGAGCATGGTGGAGACCCAAGTAGTATAGAGTTCTGTCATAATATTGGCTTGCACTATGTATCTTGCTCGCCATTTAGAGTTCCTGTAGCGAAAGTAGCAGCAGCCAAAGCAGCTATTGACGACAAGAGCAATGCAAACAGAATTAGAATTGCTGAAATAAAGAGAAAACTTGCGGCTGCCAAAGCAGCACCTGCAAAAGCACTTCCAGCAAAGCCCGCACCAAAGAAATCAGTACCTGCCAAAGCAGTACCTTCAAAGGTAGCACCAAAGAAACCAGCACCAAGCAAAGCAGCACCAGCAAAGAAACCAATTCCAGCAAAGCCCGCACCATCACCGGCAAAGAAGCCGGTAATGAAGAACAAAAAGTAATTGCTTCATTGGCATAATATAAGAATAAAAAAGGGAGCTAATAACTCCCTTTTTTAGAATATAGTAGACATTTTTCATCAATACATTTATCTTATGGATTTTATAAATAGAATATTAGGTTATAATAGCGTATCTATTGTTGGGACAGCAAAGAATACGGGAAAGACGACTTGTCTTAACTACATATTGGAGCGTTTAACCGAGAGAAACTACAATATAGCGGTCACTTCCATTGGTGTAGATGGTGAGAAGCGGGATGTGTTGTATGATACGCCGAAACCGCGTATTAAGTTAAGCAAGGGAAATTTATTTGTAACGACAGAGAAGCATTATGCAGAGAAGGAACTTTCGGCGAAGTTGCTACATAAGAGTAAAGTATATACACCATTGGGACGCTTGCTCATAGCGCGAGCAGAGAATGAGGGACAAGTTATATTGTCCGGACCATCTGATTCGCATACATTGACACAATATATTTCACTATTGCTAGATGCAGGAGCGGATATGGTAATTGTTGATGGAGCACTTAATAGGATGTCGTTAGCATCGCCGGCGGTAACAGATGCGACGGTGCTTTGCACAGGAGCATCGCTGACGCTTGATATGGATAAATTGATTAAGCATATTAAGTATTTGTGCGAGTTAATTAATATTGAGCAGGACAAGAAGTTGGTGATACCAGCGGATGAAGGCGTAATGGGGATAATCAAAGTGAAAGGTGAAATGGAAATTACAGAAGTAGCGGAGTCGCTATTCACGTTGAAGATGCCTGTGTCGGCACTGCTTAGACGATTTCACAAGGTGTTAGTTAATGGTGTGTTGACGGATTCCTTTTTGAAGGAGGTAGGTGCGGATACAAATGTTGGTTCTACGAAATTATATGTGCGGGATTTTTCGCGTATATTTGCACAGCCACAAACTTACTATCGCTACTTGCGTAGAGGTGGAAAAATGCTGGTGTTGCAACGAGCGAAGTTGTTAGCGATATGCACGAATCCGGTATCGCCAAACGGCTATAGCTTTGAGCCAGAAGTATTACGTAGTGCAGTGGCATCCGCAGTGGATGTTCCGGTGTATGACATTAAACAATGTATAGAATTTGGAGAGCGTAAGGTGTAACTAGAAATCCTCGAAACGTAATATTAAGCGGAAGTATCCGCTATTTACTTTATCTTTATTCCATTCTAAGCCGAGCATTTGGTGAATGCTGAATCCTCTCACAATTTGCTGTCCAGCAGACAATTCCGCTCTAAATCTCTTTTCTAAGTCACCATCCAAGAAAGTAACTTTTTCATTATCCATCCATCGTATTGATTGCATTGGGTCTCCGCCGACGTTCTGTAATAAGCCACCATCTTCGTAGATGTTGTTGCCGTGCCGAGTGTAATATACATTGAACTTGATAGGGTATCGCTCGCCATACCAATATTGCAGGAATAGATTCCATCTATCCGAATTTGGTAGGATGTAAGAAGCGAACAAAACAGAGTCATTTGTATTTGCGTTCTGTGGATTGAAATGGGAGAATGTATATGGCTCTATGCGCGTGTATTCAATGCCGATGTCAAGGTTTGGGATGGCAGTAGTGATAGCAGCGATGTTCCAAGCGGTCTTATTGCTCCAGTAGCCGGTTCCGATTTCCATAATCTTAATATCATCTAAGAACCACGTTCCTTTCAATTCTAAGTTACGCAAAGGACGCCAGACAGCATAAAGTCCCATACCGGCATTGTCTCTATCCTTCTGGGAGTGTTCCAATGTTTTGAAAAAACTTAGCGGATTGAGATATGCGAGGTCAAGGTCTCTGCTGTATATCACGGTTTCAAAGAATGATATTTCGCCCCAAGATGGAAGGATGGTGAAAGTGTGCATTGCAACATATTTATTTGGAATCACGGTTTGGAAGCCGGTGTTGCCACCACTTTCGGCGATGTTAAGCAAACTGTTGTGAGTGAATGTATAACTGAAATTGGAGAAGTTAGCAGATAGTGTAACGGCATCAAATGATTGAGCCATATCATTGATTAGTAGCCGTTGGTTTAAGCCCGCTCCCCATAATCTATTCTCTCTGCCTATTTTTGCGGAGAACCAGTCGTGTTGGAATGTGATATGTGATTCTGTGATGTCGGCGTTTTTGTGGAGTTCATTGAACTTCATATTATTGGCGTATTTGTAATCAATATTGGCTAATTCTTCTTTGCCAGCGAATTTAGCGGTATTAGTCACTTGGAGTAAGTAGCCGAATTTGTTGGAGAGCGTGCCAGATAGACGGAATCCCAGAGTTCCCATTGCTAATGCGCCGCTTGTGTAGCCGTTATCGCCGTAAATTCCATCTAAAGATGCGAGTGGTTTTATATTGACATTGTTATTTGCATCTTCGTAATGGTAAATGTATTTGTCGTAATCTTGGAGGAGACGTTTAGATAGGACTTGTAGTGTATCGGTATTGCTGTAAAACACAACAGCATTGTCAGTAGGCGTAATTCCAAATTCTGTTGTGAAGCGTTGCAACGTTTGCCTTTCATTATCGGAGAGAATGGAATCTCCCGCAGCGATTAGGTTCAGAGCCGAAATGATTTTGTGGCGTTGCAAAGGTAGTTGTGATAGGGAATAATGCGGTAGTAGTCCTTTGGTTTCAGCACGCAATAGAAAGTTATACACAGGATTGGAGATAGGCACATCTTCCACTTGTGCAGTGGCGATGTATTGCGTAAATATTAGAGCAAGTATTGATATATAGGCGAGATTTAGTTTATTCATAGAATTATTTGTTAATTTGATGGTTACTGACAATACGAATTGCATTTTCAGGGAAATCAGTTCCAATTACTTTAACAGGATAATTTAAGCAGGACAAAATATCGTCTTCAGAATTAGCATCATACACGCCAATAAATAGTCCATTTTGATTAGCATCATTACACAGAGTATCGGATAATTCGGATACGGAACAAATAATGGCGTCGCATTTGGATATTTGCTGGACTTCGCTAAGTTGTTTAATGTAGGGCGTATATATAGCAGCAGTATGAATTTGCGGATTTAATAGTTTGCAGTAAGTTAGTGTCTCTATATCCATAGCAGCGATAACTGTGGATTGCTGGCAATTTGCTGTTACAATTTGCTGTAGTATGGTGTCAATATATTGTTTATTCTGCTCGGAGAAAAATGGCTTTAATTCTATAATTATATAGCATTTATTGTTCATTAATTCAAATATCTGTGAGAGTAGAGGAACATAAGGAGCGTTCCGCAATATATCGGAGTAATCCATTTCGCTAATTAATTTTTCACAGCCATTTATTCTATCATCGTGATGAACGAGGATATGTCCATCTTTAGTCCATTGCACATCCAATTCCACAAAGTCAGCACCGATGTCAATAGCCCCTTGGAATGCTGGTAAAGTGTTCTCCTTAAAAGCACCTGAAGCGCCTCTATGAGCAGCAACGAAAGTTGTATTGGTGTTAATTATATCTAATAATGGTTGCATATTTTTTGTATGATAATTATCGTAGTTTAAATCTAAATGGAATGATGCCTTCCATCTCTACGGTGTCCTTAATTGGATTGAATCGCCATTGTCTAAGTGCCTCTAATGCAGCATTTTCAAATGCTGGGTCAGATTTTTTTAGAATGACCATTTTAGAAACAGTGCCATCCGGTTTAACTCTAAATTTAATGCGGATTTCGCCAGAAGTATTAGTTCCAGTAGGGAAGCGAGGCGGCTTCTTAGACAGCACCATACGATTTCCACCACCACCCCATTCAATTTCGCCAAAACCTTCGCCTAATCCCATTCCTCTGCCTCTGTTGCCAAGTCCAGAGCCATCAATAGAGCCATCGGAAGTGCCAATGTTCTTCGCACTATTACCAATATCATCGGTTTTGTTGGCATCAGTAGATGCGACGTTGGTAACTGGCTTTATGTTAGTGCTTAGAGTGGGGTCTGTTTCTGCGTTATGTTGTGCTTGTGTTGTTTTGGCAGCGATTTCGGCGTCATTGAGTTGCGATTGCGGTGTGCTACCTTTGTGTGCTTCGCCTTCAGCCGATAGATTGCCTTTGCTCATACCAGTTCCATCGCCATTGCCGAAGTTCAGTAGAGTTAATGGCACAACGTCGTATTTAATTGGCACAGTGTCTGGAGCAATATCGGTCCAAAAGTATAGTAAGCTAAGAAGCCCCAATACTAACGGAGCTCCGATGCAGAAGCCGATAGTAATGTTTTTATTGAAGTAGAATTTGAAACTAACAGTTTCATTTTCTTCATATATACGTGTATCGTTATACATTTTGTGTAGTTACTTTTGTAAAAAAATAGGGCGTAAAAAATCTGGTATAATATTCAAATGGGAAAATATTCGTAAATTGTGGGTTATGAAATTGCAATTTAATAAAATTTAATTACAAAATATGTATAAAATAGTTTTGCCTAATTTTGAGGGACCTTACGACCTACTGCTGTATTTTATCAAGCGGGATGAACTGAATATATTTGATTTACCAATATCTAAGATAGCATTTGAGTTTCTGAATTACATTAAGTTAATGAATTTCTTTGATATAGAATTGGCTGGTGATTTCATAGTGATGACCGCCAACTTGCTCTATCTAAAGACCCAGATGTTGCTGCCACGTCCTCAAACCGATGATGATGCAGAAGACCCGCGAACTCCATTGATGCAAAATATTTATGAAATACGGCAATTCAAAGAAGCAGCACGGAATTTAGCGCAGTATGCAAGTGAGAACAAGTTTTTTCTGTATCGCCATAATTATGACGCTGACCTTGCAAATGCAAATATGACAGCGGATTATAAAAATGCGACACTATATAATTTGATGAAGGCGTATGGTAATGCACTAAATCGCAAGTTGAAGCCAAGTCCTGTTCATATCGTTTCAGTAGATAATGTAACGGTGGAGGACAAAATAGAAGAAATTAACGCTCGTTTGCTTAAAAATAAGCGATTTACGTTTTCACAATTTGTTTTACACCAGAACCGCCGGCATATCATAGCAGCGTTTCTCGCTCTACTTGAGTTAATGAGATTGGGCAAGATTTTCATTACGCAAGAGAGTCCATTTGCCGAAATCACTATATCGGAAGTTCCGGGAAGTGCTGCTTAGTGTTTTTTAACTCTTTATTCAATTTTTCTCAGCAACTCTCATTTTTGCACTTCTGGCTCTTGGGTTACGTTTAATTTCGTCATCAGATGGTGTAAGTGGCTTATCTGTCAATAGTTTCAATTTTGGCACGGTTTTTGAGGTAGAATCAGTATATTTGTTCTGCTTAGGAGCGAATGAGTTATCTTTGAATATTTGCTTTACGATTCTATCTTCCAATGAATGGTATGCAATAACGACAATACGTCCACCTGGCGTAAGTATATTAATTATGTCATTCAGCGTATTTTCTAATTCTGTAAGTTCTTGATTTACTTCAATTCGTATGGCTTGGAATATACGCGACAGAGTTTTGAAATGGTGGATTTTCGGAGTGCATTGCTCAATGATTTCCCGTAGGTCAAAAGTCGTATTCAAAGCGTTAACACGACGGACTTCAACAATCCGCCGTGCAATGGCTCTGCTCTTTGGTTCCTCTCCGTATTTGCGAAACATAGCCGTAAGTTCATCTTCTGACCATAGATTTAGAATATCTTTAGCAGTTATATTGTTAGCACAATTACTTTTAGCATCGAAACGCATATCAAGTTGAGAATTCACCCGATAGCTAATTCCGTTGTCGGAAGTGTCTAACTGCTTAGAGGATACCCCAAGGTCAAGAAGGATGCCTGCTGGCTTAATCCCCCGATTGTCGCAAATGCTGCATGCCTTAGAGAATGATTGATTGAACAGTACAAACCTCGGAGACAATGTATTTATCTCTTCCTCGAATGTGATAAGTGCTTGCTGGATAGCGTTATAGTCCTTATCAAATGCAAATAGCTTTCCCCCGAAATTTTGCATTAATTTGGCTGCATGCCCACCGCCTCCGAGTGTACCGTCAATGATAACAGAGTTCTGGTCTGTTTCAAGTTTTTTATTAATAGTGAATTGAACTGCTTCATCGAGTAAAACAGGTAAGTGGTATTGGTAATCTTGCCGGTCCTCTTTATTGAGTTTTGCTTTCTGTTTCACTTTGTTAAGTTCAATGAATTAAATAAGTTCTAATATTCCTAGGTTGTTTTGTGTTAATTGTTTGAAATAGGTATCAACCTATAAGAAATATTTGCATCAAGAAATATTTGCATCAAGTAATAATTTCATACACTTACAACCATTGATATATATTCTCTTTTTGCAGCAAAGCCAAGCGCTGCACTAATATGCTCTTTTTTTATTAGCGGGAAATCCAGCATTATCTCATCTTTCGTCTTTCCATCCGCAAGCCATTGTAAAATGTCTCCTACCGCAATTCTGGTTCCTTTAATACAGGGTTTTCCGAATCTAATGTCATAATTTATTGATATATAAGGAGATAATTGTTCCATAGTGATATATAATTAATTGGTTGGCGTTGTCATTACTTTTTCCACAATTTCTTCGTAAGTTTCTGTAGAAGCAGAGCGATACTGCTCGTATTGCTCGGGCGACCAAAATTCTATGTGGTCCATCATACCAATTACCCTAACTTTTCCCACAATCCCAGCATATTCAAGTAGTTCCTTCGGAATTGATATGCGTTGCTGTGTATCAAGTATCATTTCCTCACTCCACTCGAGCATCCACCGCAAAAACTTACGATGGTTGGAGTCAAATTGGTTAAGTGCTTCAAACATAGTGGTATACTTATCATCCCAAACATTCATAGGATAGGCGAAGACACACTTATCTAGACCCCGAGTAACGACAAATGTATCGTTCGCTTCGGTGGGCACGCTTTTGAGCATCTTTGCAGGGAACTTTACTCTGCCTTTTTGGTCGAGAGTAAATGTTTCGCTACCTTTGAATGAAACCATAATTAGTGTGGAATTGGTGAATGAAAGAGGTATTTAGAAAAGAAATATCCTTTTTGTTCCTTTTTGATACACAAAAATACACTTTTTTCCATTAACTACAAAATATTAAGTGTTTTTTATTCATTTTGTGCATAATTAATGTGTAAATGGGGTGAATTATTTTGTTGGAAAATGGTGTAAGTTTTCGAAATAAAAATAACTTGTTTAGATTGTCAAGAAAAAGTGTTATGTTGCATCTTCACAATCAGCATTAGCGATGCGAGTTTTCATTCTGAGGAGCGTTATTGTTTTCATATAACCTATCAATAGCGTTTCTAAGGTATATAGAATGGGGCTTTGCGGATACTTGGCTGATACAATTCATATTGGTGATACTAGTCCGCCGGGTCTAAGCACAAAAATGTTTGGACATTATTAGTGTATTATTTATCCTAGTTTATAATGCACAGGAGAAACACTCACAATGAGTAAAAATCCAACCAGAGCAGCAATAGGGCTGCTTAAAACGACACTATTACTTGCATTCTTTGCAGTAATGGGTCTAATTTCTACAAACAACGCAAAGGCAGATTGTAGCCAATGTCACGGCTATTATGTATCTGTATGCTGTAATAAATGTGCAGGTGGCGGAAAGTCCTGTGTATCCAATTGGTATCCATTGGATGCAAAACCCGAAGAACAAGAGCCAGTATACACAGAAGTTACAAATTGCAAGGGCGAAGTAGTAGACCAATCAGGGACCAAACCTACAGGTTTCATCCAAAGAACTGATAACACTTTTTTCTCATTATGGGATGCTATAGTTTTAGAGTATGAAATGTCGGTGATGGAGTATTATAGCACCACATTCAACGACCTTTGTATCGCTAGGGGTATCTATCCTTACAACGTAACTGATACAGTTATAGACAGAGGGCGTGGCATACTTGATACTTCTTATAACTACTACTACGATTTCACAGAAGCGTTAAACACTCCTTACGGAGCAGGAATAGTAATGGCTGTTGGAGAAAATTCTCTAACAATCACCTCCAATGCAGATGTAAAGGTTTGCGTCATTCTTTTAAGCAGTGGCGCCATTCTTACTGATAACATTGAAGTGCCGTCAAACACTCCAACTACTATATCCATCAGCAACTTAGACACAGGTTGCCATTATGGATTGGTAGTAAAGAAAATGGTTAATGGTGTGAACACGGTTATCCAAACGCATAACTTCTGCAAGCAATAGACAAATTGTTTATGTAGAATTTTTCACCCCGCAGGTTAAGCGAACTTGTGGGGTATTATTTTTTTATATGCGAATGATAATATTGTCAAAAAAAAGTAGTAAGTTGAATGGTAATCTTAATGAAATCTTTATAAATAAACCTTATTAATTATATAGGAAATAAAAATGTCAAGAGCATTCAATTTTAGTGCAGGACCAGCCGTTCTGCCACTTGAAGTATTAGAAGCTTCTAAGCAAGCGATATACGATTATAATGGGCTGGGTATGTCCATTATGGAAATGAGCCATCGTAGCAAAGAATACGATGAGATAATTAAGACAGCCCAAGCAGATGTCTTAAAACTTATGGAACTCTCGCCAAATGAATACGATGTGCTATTCCTTGGTGGTGGAGCATCTTTGCAATTCTATATGGTTCCATTTAACTTCCTTCGTAAGAAAGCAAACTACATTACGACTGGAGTTTGGGCTTCAAAAGCAGCCAAAGAAGCAGAGAAAGTTGGCGAGACCAAAATTATCGCTTCTTCTAAGGATACCAATTACAACTATATTCCAAAGGAATATAAAGCAGATGACGATGCAGATTACTTGCATATCACTACTAACAACACAATCTACGGCACAGAGTGGTGCAAAGATGTTGAAGGGGTGAAAATACCAGTAGTTGCGGATATGTCCAGCGATATGTTTGCGGTGCAGCGTGATTTCAAACGCTATGATATGATTTATGCGGGTGCTCAGAAGAACATTGGTCCGGCTGGTGTTACGCTCGTTGTAATCAAAAAGTCCTTCTTAGAGAAGCGTAAAGATATTGTTTATCCGAATATGCTTAACTATAAGTTGCATATAGATAAAGAGTCAATGTTTAACACTCCGCCTTGTATGAATATCTACGTTGTGGGTCAAGTTTTGAAATGGGTAATGAAGACAGGTTTGGGCAATGTGGAAGCAAATAACCGCAAGAAAGCCGCTGTTTTATATGACTTTATGGATAATAGCAATGGTTTCTATACTCCGACCGTTAAAGTGAAAGAAGACCGCTCGCTGATGAATGTTGCATTCCTAATTAAAGGTGGAAACCCAGATTTGGAAGCAAAATTCGTAAAAGAAGCAAGAGAGAAGTATAATATGGCTAATTTGAAGGGACATAGAGATGTAGGTGGCTTGCGTGCAAGTATTTATAACGCTTGCCCAATTGAATGGGTTGAGGCATTGACTAAATTTATGGGCGAATTCCAAGTAGCAAATAAATAAATATGTTAAATATATTGTGCATTACATAAAATAGCGAAGGGGTTCAAAATTTTGAACCCCTTCAACATATCTACGGTATATGAAAGTGTAAAAACGTCTATTGCACTATGCGTATAAATCTTCGAAAATTTTACGTAATTTGTCGCTTTCACGCAATTCTTGCAGAGTAATCTCTGCGTGTCCTTTTGTATAACCGTTTCCGACAATCATAGTAACGTCAGAGCCAACTCCTTCAGCACCGAGTGCTGCCTTTGTGAAACTTGTCGCCATAGAGAAGAAGTATACTAAGCCGGTATCTTTTGTGCAGAGAATGCTTGTCATCTCTGTATCAGGTATATTGACATTGTTAATAGTGATGTCTGCCAATTCGCCGTTCGTAATCTTCTCTATTTCTTCTAAAATAGCAACTGGTTGAGTAGCATCAGCACTGAATACATAGTCGCAGAAGCCCAATGCCTTCAATCTATCGGTGGATTTTTGGCTGTGGCATAGACCGATTACTTTACCGGTAACCCCAGCGCGTTTTTGTGCTTCATAGCAGCAGAGCATACCGGATTTACCGCCCGCACCAATGATTAGCACAGTATCACCGGGTTTTACCAATTTAGCGGTTTGTGCAGGAGCACCGGCTACATCAAGAGCAGATAGAGCCAATTTCTCTGGCATATCTGTAGGAATCTTAGCATAGATACCGCTTTCGAACAGAATCGCCTTTCCATCTATATCCACTTGGTCCACATCGGAGCGTATTTCCTTTATTTTATCTATACGCAATGGTGTTAGAGATAGTGAAACGAGAGTTGCTATTTTATCGCCGACTTTGAGGTCGGTCTTGCCGATGAGTGCATCGCCAATTTTCTCTACTTTGCCCAATAGCATTCCACCGGAGCCAGTGACAGGATTACGGTGCTTGCCTTGTTTTGCGACATTATCAAGCATAATTGCTTTGATTTTTTCGTGGTCGCCACCGGCTGCCTCTTCGATTTGTGTAAATGATGCTGAATCTACATTAAGCGTGATTACATCGATAAGTATTTCATTATCATAGATTTCGTCCATATTATTATCCAACAAATCTGCTGGCTGTGGAAGCACTCCCACTGGACGGATGACACGGTGCGTGCCATATTTATTGCCTTTTTTCATTATAAGACCTTAAAATATAAGTGATTAATATATTGTGTTTAGTTGAGTGGTTTAGATTACTCAGTTTTGCTGATTGGTCTGTTGTTCAATGGCTGGCATGGTCTGTTATTGCCGAAATAGATTGCCTTAAAAGCATCTATTTGTGATTTTGACATTGTTATTGGCTTTGCAAATACGTTCCACAAAACTCCTTCGGAGCAGGGTGGAGTAGTTAATGAGCCATCATAACGATAAACCGTTGCGTTATTTGCTAAAAGTTCGCCAAAATTGATTAATGAAGGTAGGTCTAATATCTTGCCTTCGGTGTTATGCTTCGGTAGATTTGCAAAAGCATCTGCTAATGTTTTATTTTCAGCACCTTCTTCAATCATAATGCCGACAACCGCAACATCTCCCCTTGCATTCTTATGGACAATGTGCAGTTCTATTTCATACATTTTGCCATCTATCAAATGCTCGCTTGGCGAGTGTAGATGCGCTTGTTGCACAAAGAAATCCGCTCCATCCAAAGTTATGTAGTTAAGAGATACATAGCCGTTCTTATGCAACGGGTCTATTTGTATTGTATGTCCATTGTTTTCAATACCAAATAGGTCGCTACTATAATGAAATACGGGCTTTTTCAATGAGGATGATACCGCTAAATTCTTTGTGGTAATATCAATTGGAGATTGTGATTTACCGTCTTTAGCGATTGCAAATGCCGGGTCTAACTCGTGCCAGTGTGCTGGACTTACATCACCGGTATAACCCCAATGCTTGTGTTCGCTAGAATGATGGACAGAATGGTCATCTGCATAAATAGGTTTAATTATTGCAAATTGCAATAACAATAAGAGAATGGATAGTTGTAAAAAATTACGTTTCATAAAATGGTAATTAGTTTGTTGTAAAAAACATTTATTAGTGCAATATACATAATATTTATTAATTTTTTGTTATATAGGCATACAAAATTTATATTTTTCCGCATAGTAGTATTTGTTTCATAATTTTTAATTATTTTTGTAAGAGTATATTTGGTATTTTATGAATCAAGAGGTGTTAATATGCAAGAGCCAAGCAAAGAACCAATAACATATCCATCTTTAACCTTTGAGAAAGTATGGGCAACGCTTGATAGATTATCCGAAAGGTCGGATAAAGAAGCACGCGAATTACGAGAACAAACGCAAAGAATGAGCGACCAGTTCCGTCAGGAATTACGTGAGATGTCTGCCGAGACGGATAGACAGATACGTGAGATGTCTGCCGAGACAAAAGCCCGCATCAAGGAAGTGAGCGATAACCTTGATAAGGATGCCCGCGAGTTCCGCGAAAAAATGGATATATCAAATGCTAAGTTCGACAAAATGAACGAAGAGTTTGATAAAAGAACAAAGCAGATTCGCGAAGAGATTGGTGGTATGGGAAACAATAACGGCTTTATGGCAGAAGATTTGTTTTTCAATACATTCAAACAGAAAAAGGAGTTCGCTGGTTATACATTTGACACCATAGAGGAGAATACCAAAAAATATGTAAAAAACGGAGGACTAAGAGAGGAATATGATATTATGATGTATAATGGTGATACGGTGGCTATTATAGAAACGAAACATAGAGCAAAAGTCAGTGCATTGGAGCAAGTATTAAGAAAAGCAGAGAATTTCCGTAAAATTTTTCAGATATATAAGGATTACAGGTTAATACTTGGGCTTGCAGCAATGTCTTTTGATAAAGACGTAGTAGAAAAAGCCCAAGAACTTGGCATCGGTGTAGTTAAGTTTGTCGGAGATACGGCTGAATTTCATACAGAAAATATAAAAGAATATTAAAAATAGTGTTTGTTTTATAAAAAAAATGTAAATTGCAATACAGAAGCTTAGTGTAATATCATTAATATGATAATATTCCACTCGGCTCTTTACTTAACTTATTAATTAACTAATGTTCCACTACGGAGAATTATTAAATGCTAAAAAAAATCGGATGTATCATAGCGATTGTCCTATTATCTTTCACGCTACTTAGTTGGTCTGTTGCACCAACAGCAAATTATGTCGCTTATGCGGCTATATTTGAAAGTAATACAGACAAACAGGAATTGGCAACTCCTACATTACTCGCTGATACCAACCTACAGGACTATTTAGTCACTGATGAGGGCAAATCATCTCACTATGCTCACAAGTTTCATAACAGAAGAACGGCAAGTGGGGAACTATTTGATATGTATGGCTATACTGCTGCACATAAGAAACTGCCCTTCGGCACTATTGTAAAAGTGCTAAACCCTAATTCACAACAAGCAATTTTGGTGCGTATTAACGACCGAGGTCCTTTCGTCAAAAAGAGAATTATTGACCTCTCTTACAGAGCGGGAAAATCCATTGGCGCCCTTGGAACCCCCAACATTTGCTTGCAGTATTTTGACAACCAGAAGGTTACTGAAAAATTGGACACTTCTTATTTACTCGGCTACTCTGCCGACAATCCATTTATTGTCGTTAAGAAGAGTTATACCGAAACTTTGAAAGAAGAGACGGACTTTGAAGCAGCAATGAATTATCTAAATTCTATCGCTGACACAACTAAAGATTGCTATCTTTTCATAGAAGCCGCCAAAACAGAGAGAAACCCGAACTATATTGTTGGGGTTATCAAATCAATCTCTGTCGCAAAGAAATAAGACAGGAAGCGACACAAAAAAAGGATGTATCATTACGATACATCCTTTTTGTTTTTATCTATACCAGCCAATTAAGCAGTAGCATCTTTCTTCCTAGTGGAGCGTTTTGCTTTCGGCTTTGTAGTTATCTCTTCTACTTCCTCTATTGGCTCCGGCTCAGCAATAGTTTCAATAGATGCATTTGCCTCTGCTTCTTTAGCGATTCTGGCTGCTTCCACCTCTTCTACTAACTTCTCAGCATCGGCTAATGTGTAAGAGAAATGCAGTTTTTCATCATACATCTCTTTCATAGCAATGAAAGTCGGCTTCGGCAGACGCTCAAACTCGCGGCTTATAGCGAGTTGGTCAGGATTCGCCTTCTCTATTTCATCTGTTGTAGGAACGATATCCTGCATTCTATATCTAAGTTCATAGCGTATATCATCATTGATTTGACGGGAGCGAAAACCCATTGCAACAATGGACTGATAGATGGAACCCTTAGCGGATTCTTTCATTTTTAGTAATATTGGATTTACGATGTATTTTGCCATTTGAGGAAACCTTCTTTAAAGATTACAAATATACTAAAAAATAGTTTATTTACAAAAGAAATATTGATTTTTTATTAAATTTATTGATTGGGTTACGCTACAAAGTTTGTAATACTACCGGGTTGGTTAAAGAAATTTGTTTTATTATATTTCTTATAGGTCTCCAACTGGTTATTGATTGCAGCGGTATTGATAGCAGTAGTCACAGATGTATTGTTCTGGCTTTTGCTAATATCTGTAGTGGAGTTAGCATTTGTATTAGTTTTTGCAGAATTACTTTGTGTGTTCTGCCATTTAGTGGGGGATTGCGTAGCGGCGGTTGCTTGTGTCTTTGTATCGATAGAATCGCTATTCTCTTCGGTTGCCTTTTGAGTTTTTAATTGCTGCATTTGAGCGATAATCTGCCGTGCTGATGCAGCCACAGAGAAGTCCTGACCAGATGGGTCAGCAGGAGCCATCGCAGCAGCGATAACCGTTTGCATATTTTGTATAGTAGCATCGGGATTAGAGGAGTCCGCATCCATACTAACATTCACCTCGCCACCGGTAGCGTATTGATTACCATCGGGACCTTGTGTATATGTGAAACTTGGACCGCCTTGTGCTAAGCCACCAGCAGCAGCGAGATGTGCTGCTTCGTGTGCTCTAACTTCTGTATCTATACGTTTCAGTTCTTCAACAAGTTTCTGTTCGTCATCGCTTAGTTCTTTACCTGCGACTGTAGATGTCTTATCCGAGTTCTTTGAAGCATCTGCTTTCTTTGTGTCATTGGTATCTTTCGTATCACCTGTTTCTTTTGCGCCTGCTGTTTTATTGGTATCATCGTCTTTCTTTTGTGGAATTGCCGATAGTATAGGTGTGTCATCATCTGTCTTCATTCCTAGCACGTTGCGTTCGTATTCCTTCACTCGTTGCATACTTATATCGTTCTTATCGAAATCCGATTCATTGGCTTTTCCGATAGGCGATATTGGTGCCACTTCCGGCAATAGCGCCGCTTGCTGCATCGTAGGCGATGTAGTGTTTGTGCCGTGTAATCGCTCATAAGCAGTTACAGTGCGGTTCTGACTGATTGCTAATAATGATAAAGACATAATTTGTTTATAAGAAAAAGTTAATTAAATTTTAAACGGGTAATTCCAGCCGTTTCATCATTTCGCCGAACTATACATACACTATAATCGGCAATTATATAATTTTCTATACACTATTCCACAATTTACTAAAAAAATATGAAATAATCGCTATAATATAGTTTTAAATAAATATTTTTTGCGTATATGAAAATATATGTAGAATTTTTGGAAATCTTTTATTAATTTGCATACATAAAAAATAATTTGAACAAACAATAATAATAACAGAGGTCTAAATATGGCTAAAGCAATAGGCAAAATTGTAATCAACTCGGAGGTCTGCAAGGGCTGCGAGGTCTGTATTGTAACCTGCCCACAAAAGTGCATCTCTATCGGAGATAAACTTAATATGAAGGGCTACACTTATGCTGTCCAAGACGCTACCAATTGTGTAGGTTGCGCTTCTTGCGGTATCATTTGCCCTGATGGTGCTATCACCGTTTACAAAGTAGCAAGATAATTATCATAATATCATTGCTCATACACCGATTCCTCTCCTTTTTGGGGAGGAAACTTGTGTGTATTTACACCAGATTATATAACGCTATATATGGAAATACTACTAACTTTACCCAACGACACGGAAGCATAGTTCTGGCTTGACTTAGCCAAAGAACGTGATGTACAAGCGTTCCCCGTGCCAGAAAAATATTCACGCAATAGATTGTTCCTTGGTAACATTGAACCAGAGGGCTGTCCAATAGGTGTTCCAAACGAAGAAACTATGGAGGCACTTAGAGAAGTGGAGAATGGAGACGTGCTACATTTTGCAAATTTTGAAGAATACAAGAGGTATGTGAATGCTTTATAGTATTGACCCTACCGTAAAATATATTAAAGATTTGCAATTATCAAGGAAGCGACAACTGCCGGAGAGCAAACTCGACGAACTGATAGAACTGCTCGCATCCTCAGACGAGCCACTGCCAGCAAAGTATAATGACCACAAACTACACGGAGTATATGAAGGATATAGAGAATGTCACATTCAGCCCGACTAGCTGCTGGTATATAAGAAATAACAAACCACACTTATCCTGCTATTGATGCGGAACGGCACTCATTCTGATATTTTTGGGTAAATAGAATAGAATAGAATTCTGCTAAATAAACAACTATAATAAAAACAAACATATACATATTATTAACTAATTGATGTTGTTCCTAACGGAAAACATAAGGAGAAACAATGGGCGAAATCAGATTAATGAAAGGTAACGAAGCCCTCGCTGAAGCTATGATACGTTCTGGCTGCGATGCTTATTTCGGTTATCCTATCACTCCCCAATCAGAAGTCCTCGAATATCTATCCGAAGTTGAGCCATTTAAACGCACCGGTATGGTCGTCCTACAAGCTGAATCAGAAGTAGCCGCTATCAATATGGTGCATGGTGCTGCCGGATGCGGAAAAAAAGTTATGACTACCTCTTCAAGTCCCGGTATCAGTTTGATGCAGGAAGGTATCTCATATATGGCAAGCGCCGAAGTGCCTTGCGTCATTGCTAATGTAGTTAGAGGAGGTCCCGGACTCGGAACTATCCAACCCTCCCAAGGCGATTATTTCCAATCTACAAAAGGTGGTGGCCACGGCGACTACCATATGATAGTCCTCGCTCCATCTACCGTCCAAGAAATGGTAAATTTCGTTCGCGACGGGTTTGACCTCGCTTTCAAATACCGCACACCCGTTATGCTACTCGCTGATGGTGCTATCGGACAAATGATGGAGAAAATAGAACTATTCGACCAAATGCCACGTATGACTAACGAACAAGTGCAGTCAATAGAATGGGCTACTTGTGGTCGTGGCAAGCGAGATAAACGCAACTTTATTACTTCTCTTAATATCCAACCCGAGGCAATGGAAAAGATTAATATCCACCTCCAAGCCAAATATCGCGAAATAGAAAAGAACGAAGTGAAGTTTGAAGCTCACAATGTAGAAGATGCCGATTACATATTCACCGGCTTCGGTATGGCTGCTCGTATTTGCAAAAAAGCCGCACAAATCGCTCGTGAAAAGGGCTACAAGGTTGGCGTTATCCGACCAATCACTGTATGGCCCTTTCCATACGACGCCTATGCTAAATTAGCCGGCAAAGTGAAAGGTATCCTTGACGTAGAGATGAACGCAGGACAAATGATTGAAGATGTTCGGCTTGCTGTAGGCAACAATACTAAAGTAGAATTCTACGGCAGAACCGGTGGTATGGTACCATCACCTAACGAAATAATCGATTGCTTCGAAAAAAATCTCGTTAAATAAAAACAATTTCCTTAATGCCTTCTCTCTATTTTGGGAGAAGGCGTGCAAGGGAATGCTATTAAGATAATTGTAAAACTATGAAAAAAATAATTTCAGTTAAAGAACCACCACATAACCCAATTTTAGTAAAAGATTTTGGCAAAGTAGACCACATTGATTCATACAGAATTACCCAAACTACAACTGAAACAGCAGAGCAGTTAGAGGCGAAATTCTTAAATATGCCAAAATGGGTAGAGTTCTTAATGAAATTAAGAGATTCAATAGTTGGCGTATTTGGACTAAAAACTGCGAAAGATGCCCTCCAAAATGAGAATTCATTATTCCCATTAATTTGGAAAAATCAGGACGAAATAGTATCCGGTGCAGAAGATAGTCATTTGAATTTCAGATTTTCTATTTTGATAGATAAAGAAAATTCATACATTTACATTACAACGATAGTGCATTACAACAATCGGATGGGAGTGCTGTATTTCAACATTATAAGACCATTCCACAAACTCATTGTTAAGAATATGATAAAAAGCAGATTAATAAAAATATGATTGCCCCTAACCATACAAGAAATAAGACGCTTACAATTACAGATGATGAGAGGAATACTTTACGCAATAAATTGTTAACTCCTACCGATAATTTATTGGAAATCCAACAAATACTTGATAAAACTATATGTTGCGATTTATTTGAAATATTGGACAAATTGCCCGCTTCTTTTGTGGATTTGCTGATTATAGACCCACCATATAATTTGAATAAGTCCTTTAATGGTAATAAGTTCTCTAAAATGGACGATGACGAATATCTGCAATATTTGGAAAGTTGGTTTCCCAAGTTGCTTGATGTAATGAAACCTATTGGTTCGATATATCTATGTGGCGATTGGACAAGCACTTATGCAATTTATCAAGTAATGTGTAAATACACAAAAATTAGGAATAGAATTATTTGGCAAAGAGAAAAAGGACGAGGAGCGAAGGCGAATTGGAAAAATGCTTGCGAGGATATTTGGTTCGGAACTATGTCTAACGATTACTATTTTAATGTGGAAGCAGTTAAAATGAAGCGCCAAGTCATTGCTCCATATAGAATTAATGGAGAGCCGAAGGATTGGGAAGAGACAGATAACGGCAAATTTAGATTGACCTATCCGAGCAACTTTTGGGACGATATTTCAATACCTTATTGGTCTATGCCCGAAAACACAGCCCATCCAACTCAAAAGCCGGAAAAGTTAATAGCAAAACTCATTTTGGCGAGTTGTCCAGCAGATGGAGTGGTATTAGACCCATTTTTGGGTAGTGGCACAACATCAGTTGTAGCGAAGAAATTAGGCAGAAGATATATTGGTATAGAGATGGATGAGGAATATTGTTGTTGGGCAGAAAAGCGTCTGCGGCAAGCCGATAACAGTAATATAATTCAAGGATTTAGCGATGGCGTATTTTGGGAAAGGAACACCGCTAATTTGCAAATGAAAAATAAAAATAAATAGGATAAAACAATGGAAACATTAGATATAGCAAAGAAACAACTCACAGAGCAAATCCTCGGCATTGATAGCGAACGTCTTCTGCTCGCTGTATCCCAGTTTCTCTATGCCAAACAGCAGGAAGAAGAAGCCGAAGAAGATGCTTGGATGCTTGCTGAAATAGAAGATGGCTTGAAAGAGCCACCAATGACTGAGCAAGAGGAAGCGGAATTTTGGGATTGGGTTCATCAAATGGCTACGAGGTATGCAGAATGCAGTTAATTACAAGACATAAGTTTGATAAAAATCTAAAGAAATTAAATAGCCCAAAATTAACTTCGCAAGCTGAACAAATTAAGACACTTATACAATCTGCAAAAAGCATTTATGAAATTCCTAATATAAAGAAAATGCAGGGTGCAGATGACACATACCGCATAAAACTCGGAGATTACAGAATAGGATTACGCATAATTGATGATGCAGTGCATTTGGTCTGCATCTCGTTGCGGGACAATGCCTATAATAAATTTCCGTAATAAAGCAAAAAAACTATAACACCAAAGAAATAAAACACATATAAATATATTTAAAATAATCGTTTCAGGAGAAAAAATGAACGAAGAAATTATTAAACCTGAAAATCTCGTCTATAAAAAAACAGACCTTCTGCTTGACAATGATTTTCACTATTGTCCCGGATGCGGACATGGAACTGTCCATAAACTCTTTATGGAAGTTGTTGAAGAAATGGGTATCGGAGATAACACTATCGGTGTTGCTCCTGTCGGATGCTCCGTTTTCGCATACAACTATATGAACGTTGATATGCAACAAGCACCTCACGGACGCGCTTGTGCTTTCGCAACTGGTATGAAACGCACTCTGCCCGATAGATATGTCTTTACATATCAAGGTGATGGTGACCTCGCCGCTATCGGAACTGCAGAGACCATTCATGCTGCTTCGCGTGGCGAAAACATCCTCGTGATTTTTATTAACAATGGTCTATATGGTATGACCAGCGGACAAATGGCACCTACTACCTTACCCGGTATGAAGACAACTACTTCACCGCACGGTAGAGATGTAAAGACAATGGGACATCCACTCGTTATGACTAATCTAATGAAGGAAATGCCCGGCGTTGCTTATCTTACACGCCACTCTGTCCATAAGGTTGGTAATTGCCGCAAGTTAAAGAAAGCGTTCCAAAATGCTCTCAATTACCAAAAACAAGGACTCGGCTTCTGTATGGTGGAAGTAGTTACTAACTGCCCATCCAATATGAAGACAACTGCTAATAAAGCAAACGATTTCGTTGATAATGAGATGATTCCATTCTATCCACTCGGCGACATCAAAGTTCCAATCGTTGCATAATAATTCTATAATTACGACGCACAATATGTGATGTAGAGGTTCAATATTTTTGAGCCCCTACATTTTTTTTATTCCTCTTATGCAAATAAGTATGATAATATTTGTTATTTTGCAGTTGTGTTATTCATATACTTAACGAAAAAATGAAAATAAAAGCAAATTTAGTTGATGTAATTAATAAAACGATTACCCCTTCACTGGTTACCATAGATAACGGAAAGGTTGTTACTATCTCACAAATAATTGAAGAATGCGATAACTATATCCTTCCGCCATTCATTGACTCCCACGTGCATATTGAATCCTCTATGGTCACTCCATCTGAATTTGCTCGTGCTGTATCTGTCCACGGCACTGTGGCTGTTGTTGCTGACCCACACGAAATGGCTAATGTTATGGGTAAAGAAGGTATCAGATATTTTGTAGATAACTCCAAGTTAGTTCCATTCAAATTCTATTTCGGTGTTCCTTCGTGTGTTCCTGCTACTGATTTCGAAACTTCCGGTCATAGAATAACTGCTGCTGATATTGAAGAACTTTTTGAAATAGATAAACTAAACCACCTCGGCGAAGTGATGAACTTTATGGGCATCGTTGTTGAAGATACCGGGGTAATGGCAAAAATCAATGTCGCTAAAAAGTATAACAAACTAATTGACGGGCACGCTCCAAGATTATCCGGAATGCAACTCTCTAAATACATTAACGCTGGTATCACTACTGACCACGAATCCACCACATTAGAGGAAGCCGAAGAGAAAATAATTCTCGGAATGAAAATACAAATACGCACCGGCTCTGTTGCTAACGATTTCGATGCCCTTATCCCATTATTAGATAAATATCCCGATAAAGTAATGTTCTGCTTCGATGACATTGAGCCAGACCAAATAGTCAAAAGCCATATAAACCACATCGTTAAACAGGCAGTAGAACGCGGTTACGACCTAATGAATACTCTACGTGCCGCTACATTAAATCCTAAACTACACTACAACTTAGATGTCGGTATGCTACAACAAGGTGATGACGCTGACTTTATTGTTGTCAATAATCTTATAGAATTCAAAGTCCTACAAACCTACTGTAAGGGCAAAAAAATTGCTGAAAATGGAAAATCTTTTATTGAACATATTCATTCAGAGTTTATTAATAACTTCAAGGCAAGACCTATTGAGAAACAAGAATTAGTAATTACTATTCCTCCCGAACTACAACAAAAAAATCTTACTTCTACTAATTGCAGAGTTATAGGACTTACAGATAAACTACTAATTACAGAGGCATTGGAATTCCCAATGACCATCGAGGATGACCACATTGTAGTTGACACTGAACAAGATATCCTAAAATTGGTCTCTATTAATAGATACAAACCTCGCAAAAAACCTACTCTGGCACTAGTCCATGGGCTTGGATTTAATGATATTGCTTTGGCTACATCCATCTCACACGACTCGCACAATATCATCGCTTCTGGTAGTAGCGACGAACTATTATGCACCGCTATAAATGCTTTGATAGAAAAAAAAGGTGGTATCGCTGTGGCGTATGGCGATAATGTTGTAGATATGCTCGAACTGCCAATCGCCGGATTGGTAAGCAATAAGCTAGTAGAAGAGGTAGCACAAAAACTATCTGAACTTAACTACATCGTTGCAAACCACGGCGCTACTGTGAATTCTCCGATAATGATGCTATCGTTCCTCGGATTGCTCGTAATTCCTGCTCTGAAAATTAGCGATAAGGGATTGTTTGATGTTGTGCATTCTGTTTTCACAAGCGTTTTTGTAGAAGATGATTTACTTGATACATTCTAATTCTATGCTCAAGACAAAATTATTCAATATAATATTTATTGCACAACTATTTATCGCCACCGGAATATGTATCTACTGCTCATCACAAGAATACATACAGTTACCCGATGCTACATACATAGATAAAATCGCTCATTTCGCTGCATATTTCATCTATGGACTCTCGCTGCAAGTGTTCTATATAACCATACTTGATAAGCGTAATATTACGAACAAATTAATGAAATCCATTGTGCTAATTACAGGAATTCTATTTGCTATTAGCGATGAAATTCACCAGCACTTTGTCCCCAGCAGAACGGCTGATGTCCTTGATGTAATCGCTGATTCCATTGGCATCGCATTATCATTACTACTATATAAATACACAAAGAAAATATACACAAAAATACTTTATAACTAATTCTATTTACTATATAGGTGAAAAAATGAGAAAATTACAACTGCTTATTGCTATTATATTTATAGCCGCTACCACACACTATTATCTATATCCATGCACAAATCTACTTGTCACTAAGGGTGCCTCAACAGATGGCTCTGCTTACGTTACCTATAATGCAGATGCCGGCGGTTTTATGGAACCATTATACTACCACGCCGGTGGTCCGCATAATCCCAACGACTCAATGGATATACTTGAGTGGGACTCCGGATGGCTCAAGTTCCTCGGTAAAATACCACAAGTCGCACAGACATACCGAGTAGTCGGTAATATGAACGAATACCAAGTTTCTATCGGCGAAACCACTTTCGGCGGACGCGAAGAATTGGAAGATTCCACCGGTCAGATTGACTACGGCAATCTTATGTATATCGCTCTCCAGCGTGCTAAAACTGCCCGCGAAGCCATTAAAGTAATGACCGATTTAGTTGCTCAATATGGATATTATAGCGAAGGCGAATCTATATCTATATGCGACCCAAACGAAGCATGGATTCTCGAAATCATCGGCAAAGGTGCTTTTGAAAAAGGCGCTGTATGGGTTGCTAAACGTATCCCCGATGGATATATCTCCGCTCACGCCAATAAATCCCGAATAAATGAGTTAATAGAGGACAAGCCAGATGAATGCCTCTACTCGCCCGATGTCGTTTCGTTCGCTATCAAGCACGGCTTCTACGACCCAGCAAAAGGAAAGCCATTCTCATTTGCAGATGCTTACGACCCTGCTACACCATCCGGTCTCTTCGCTTGTGAAGGACGCGTTTGGTCTATGTTTAATAGGGCTGCTCCTTCTCTAAATTTGAAACCGGATTACTTCCGCGGTGTTATTGGGGCGGAGCCATATCCATTATACATAAAACCCGATAAACCACTATCTCTCTCCGATGTAATGGCATTATTTAGAGACCACTTTGAAGGCACCGAATTTGATATGACAAAAGGCATTGTTGCTGGTCCTTATGGATTACCATACAGATGGAAGGGATTATACTTCAAATTGGATGGCGATACCGCTACCGAATACTGCTGGGAAAGACCTATCTCTACACAACAAACCGCATTCAGCTTCATTGCACAAATGCGTAGCAATATGCCAAGAGAAATCGGCGGATGCTTCTGGTATGGCGTTGATGACAACTACTTATCCGTATATACACCTCTATACACCACGCTTACAGATGTTCCCGAGCATTACAGAAGCGCTGATGTAGCAAAGTTGGACTTGAACTCCGCTGAATGGATATTCAATTTAGTTGCTAACACTGCTTACAGAATGTATTCCGTCATCTCTCCCGATATAATAGCAGAACAAAAACTATTAGAAAGCAACTACATTACGCAACAAGCACCAATAGAACAAGCCGCTCTCGCTATCTATAAGGAAAACAAGCCATTGGCTCTCGAGTTCCTTGCAAATTACTCTAAAACACAAGCACAAAACACTTACGAAAAATGGTATGCCCTTTGGGAAAAACTTACCGTAAAATATAACGATGGATACAAAAACGATGTCAGAAAAAATGCAGGCAGAAGCCCAGGTAGTGTAGGATACGGTGATGCTGTATATCGCCAAGTAGTAAAAGAAAGACCCGGCTATTACGAAATGAAATGGAAGAATCCAAAAAAGAAATAACTCTATGAAACTAAAGCTATTAACCAATATCTTCATACTATTTACCATCCCGCTACTATTATCTGCTAATAATAGTGCGAAGATAAAGGTGTATTCGCAAATAGTTAATCCAGTCAAAACATCCAACCTTATAAATGGTGGCTTTATTGAATTTCTTAACGACTTTGTGAATGGACCAACGGGTATGTGGGCACAAGAAATTTTCGATAGAGGTTTTGAGGAAGTATATAGACAGCGACAAGAATACTATCATTGGAAACGATACTTCGCAGACAACGATACTATTGCTCACAAAAATAACGTGGAAATTATATATGGCGGATACAATAGGTCTGATTCCAACCAATTACGCATCACAAATGCTACCGAGGTGGAATCCGGAATCTATCAATCAATCCAACTAAATGATGAAATATCACACACTTGCTACATATATGTCCATACAGAAAACGCCAACGGTATCGCCAAAATAGTTCTATTTGATACCCTAAACCAACAACGCATTTATGAAAAAGTATTGTCCATTGATACAAGCATCAGCAACTCCGGCTGGCTGAAAATAGAATTTGAAATTCCAGCAATACCTAACCATTACTCATATAACTTTGCCATTACCTACAAAGGTAGCGGCAATGTATATTTCGATGAAGTATCATTGATGCCTACAAATAATATCTATGGTGTCCGAAAGGAATGGGTTGATATTCTACGAGATATGAAATGTGGTATACTACGCTACCCGGGTGGATTTTTCGTTGAAATGCCCGAAATCCGCTGGAAAGATGGCATCGGAGATATTGACCAACGCAGAAGCGATGCCAAGCGAATGTCTGAATATCATAACCATTATTCGCAACGTGTAGATTTCGGAACGGATGAATATATGAAAATATGTGAACTCCTTGATATAGAACCATATATAGTCACTAATATCACACTGCCTGCGTCAGATGCTGCTGACCAAGTTCAATACTGCAATGGCGATACCAATACATATTGGGGAAAAATGCGTGCTGCAAATGGACATCCAGAACCATACAATGTTAAAATGTGGGAAATTGGAAACGAACAATATATCTATTCTACTGTGGAAGATTTTGCCGATAAGTTCCTAAAATTTAACGCTGCAATGAAAGAAATTGACTCCACCATAAAAACAATATTCAGTGTAGCATACTGGGGTAGCGACAATTATTTAGATAAAATTCTTCCTACTATTGGCAATTATGCTGATATTGTTGGCTATCATTTGTGCGAGGGACGCCCAAAGAGTTCCATTGTTGATGACGAAAAACTATTCCTATCCATTATGTCCTCTATAGACGATGGCTTTATTAATAATGAATCAAGGCGAATAAAAAACTATCCCAATCTAACGTTGTCTGCTACCGAATGGTGGATTTCTTATAGCACCACTATAGACGAATGTGTGGTGGATACGAACATCCGCAATTTCACATTAGAGCCAGCATTATGGAGTGCGAAAATATATCTTATGATGATGCGTAATCCGCAAATCGTCACTTTGGCTGCTAAAACTCTGGGGCTTGGCTCTATTACGCACGGCATTAACTCATCGGGAGAGAAAGTTATTTTTGCAACTCCTGCCATATCTGCCATTGCATTATGTAATGCGCATAGAGGCGATTACATTATTAAGAATACTCTAAAATGCGATACTTATGCCATATATGAAGAACATAATTGGGCTAACCCAACTCCTTACTTAGATGTTACGACCTCCATCTCTGACGATACACTATTTATCGCTGTCATTAATCGTAATGTATATGATGCCATCACTACTGAAATAGAAATTGACTATAAAACCATTCACCAAAATGGAAAATCTTATGAATTTACCAGCAACCACTTTCTAGACCGCAACACTGCCGATGAACCAAATAAAATCGCTACGGTAGAGAAACCGCTGGTTCTAGGAGGAAGCACATTTTCATACTCTTTCCCAAAACATTCGCTCACAATTTTGGCTATTCCCGGATTTTTTAACAGCATTCCATCTCAATCTGATAAATTTATAATTTCCCCTAACCCATTTAATAACTCACTTTATGCTATTTTTGATGATGCTAAACAAGTAAATTACATTAGAGTTTATGATATGCTTGGCAATATAGTTTATGAAACTCCATATTACTTCTATTCTAACTTCATTGTTATCAATAATTTAAATCTATCAAAAGGTGCATACCGCTTGTCTATTGATACTAACGAGGGAGAATACAGCAGTAGCATCATAAAAGAATAATATATCTCACCCATCTTTCCCCAAAGGATAGACCTACAATAACTTATAAAAAAATAAATATGTTTGAAACAGAAAGAAAACCCGATAGAACTATCATTATTGCCGCCACTCACAAAGGCAAAGATAGAGAACTAACAGAAGATAACCTCAAAGAACTCCGACTGCTGTGTAAAACTGCCGGCTGCGACGTAGTTATGCAGATGACGCAAGAACTCGTTAAACTAAACAAAGCCACTTGCATCGGTAGCGGTAAAGTTGATGAACTACGTGAGATAATTACTGAAAAAGATATACAACTCATTGTTTTTGATGATGAACTTACTCCTATGCAGAACCGCAATTTAATGGAAGAACTGCAAATCAAAGTTATGGATAGAAGTGCCATCATACTTGACATCTTCGCCAATCACGCAAAAACACCAGAAGCAAAAACCCAAGTAGAACTCGCACATCTCCAATATATGCTACCTCGCCTTACTCGCCTATGGACGCACCTCTCTAAGCAATATGGCGGTGTCGGAACTAATGCTAAAGGTCCAGGTGAAACACAAATTGAAACAGATAGACGACTCGTCCGCGATAGAATACAATTCCTAAAAGGAAAGATTGGAGATATAGAAGTCCAAAAAAATACACAACGCAAAGGTAGAGATGAACTTACACGCTTCGCTTTAGTCGGATACACTAATGCCGGCAAATCTACTCTAATGAACCAAATGACGCAAGCCGATGTATATATTGAAGATAAACTATTCGCCACACTCGATACGACCGTTCGGGGATTTGAAATGACTAACGGAGAAAAAGCATTGCTATCTGATACCGTTGGCTTTATACGCAAACTCCCCGCTCATTTAGTCGCATCCTTTCGCTCTACGCTTGCAGAAGCAAAAGAAGCCGATTTCATTATCAATGTCATAGATGTCTCACATCCAAGTTTCCGCAGCCATATCCAAGTTGTTGATGATACTCTTGCATCACTTGGAATTACTGATGTCCCAAAAATTCATATCTTCAATAAAATTGATATGCTGGAAGATAAAGAAATACTTCCTCGCATAAAGCAAGAATACGCAAACACAATATTCATTAGTGCAAAGAATGGCGAAAACATGGACTCAGTATTTGAAAAATTCGCCGAACTCAACGACCAACTTAGCAAAAAAATCTCCCTATTCGTTCCATATTCTAAAATGCACCTGATAAACAAAATTTACACTAACGCTGAAGTAATTGAACGAAACGAAACAGACGAAGGAATTGCTCTAAGATTAAAAGTAAAACGTAATTACTCCCTATTATTCAATAACTTATATAAAGAACTCATTATCTCCAACTAATCATCATTACAACCCAATATGCTATTTCAAATCCTCAACTCAATCATACTCGGATTAGCCCTAAGTGTAGATTCTTTCTCTATCGCCTGCGCTGTTGGCTGTTTCTTCTCTTCCATTGTGCTCAAAGAAAAACTAAAATTAGTAATTTCATTTATGGTTTTTCATTTTTGTATGCTACTTGGCGGCTGGCTCTTTGGCGATTATCTTATTCAGTATGTAGAACAATTTGGACACTGGATTTCCTTTGCATTATTAGCATTCATTGGTATTAAAATGCTCAAAGAAGCGACCGGCGACGAAGATGATGAGGAAAAAGAAAGCATAAAAGAAAACTTTTTTGGCTTCCGAAACCTGATTTTCCTCGCCTTTGCAACAAGTATAGATGCACTTGCAATTGGCTTCTCCTTCGCTCTAAGTAAAACGAATATCTGGCTACCAAATATCACCATCACCATAATTGTTGGTATAATCACATTACTCGGATTATCCATCGGCAAGCGACTAAGCCAAAAATTCCCAGAAAGAATGGAAATCATTGCGGGAATTGTCCTAATCCTTCTGGGAATTGGTGCCGTCTTAGAACACTACTTTCTATAAAAAATCCTTCCTTGTGAAAGGACAAACTTACTTCGCAAATTCATTCATCAACAGATGCGTTGGAAGACCCGTAACCCCCAGATGGTCTTGATTATTGACTGCTTTATATTTACACATCTGGATGTCGTAAAAGCAATCGATGATGGTTGTAGAATAGACGGAGATAATACTCCTACAGCATAACGTCTAGTAATAGTTCCTGTGTTAGTGCATTTTTTAATAAGTCCTCGCATCATTTCTAAGCAAATACCTGCGGGTCGGCTTGTGTGCCACTACCTCCGCTGAATTGCGCAGATACGGTGAATTTTGTAGGGAATACAATAGCGAATATAATTGCTACGATAAGTAATATTCTTTTCATTTTGGACTTCTCCGCATATATTAAAAAAAATCATAGTGAACCTGACTAATCTGTTTAATCATAGTTCAGACAAAGACAAGGGGATTACATATCATGCCCGCAATGACATAGCAATTAAAATCTATATTGAAACGCTATTAAAAAATTGAAAAACGGCTGTATATGTTCCTTAGTATCCATAATACCCGGCGAATTAAATAATTCACCATTGCTATTCACCCGCATAAACAGATTATATGCACCAATATTGAAGCTGGATGTAAGATAAATATTGTCAGACAAACATCCCTCAAACCCAAATCTAATTCGCCCGCCAATGCGCGTCGTAGCATCTTTCTTCAAATTACTCTCATACTCGCTCACTATCTCCGAAGGAACCATCGCACGCAAACCATAAGTAATTTCGTTGCTCAATATATTGTTCAGCATAATTTCTGGTCCGACAAACAACTTCACATCCTGCCAATCAGCCGATAAAAAAGCAAAATGGTATCCCAAATACACATCCGCAATTTGCACGCTATGATATTTATACCATTCGGCTATCTGGTAGTAGGACATTACCTCTCTTGCGTTCATTCCTATATACTCTCCACCAAAAATGATGCGATGACGCATACCGCTATCTATAAATAGCATCGCCGATATGTCCAACCCCGGTTCAATGTATCGCAAGCCACCACCATTGTATGGCTCACCTCTAAACTGCTCCGTTTCTGATGCCAAATCGCCAAATAAACGGAATGTATTGAAGCCAACATTCACTCCAAACTCCGCACCAAATACGGAAATAGATATTGTGAATAAAAATAGAATTAATATAATTGTTTGTTTTTTCATTTGATTAATATATTAATAAAGTTGCGTAAATATTATTTTCTTATATACATCATTCCTTCTTCCAAAATCATATCGCCATCCAATCTATCGCGCGTCTGTAGCACCTTAACATCCGGCTCAACCGGCAATGCAAACAGCTGCTGACCCTTAGGTGATGCACCATACATAGTCCCAAGCGAAATACTAAAGTCCGCATCCAATCTAATCGGCACGCCTGTAACCAACGTTCCCTGTGTATTGTTTCCTACTAACATTCCAATACCATAATCCTTTATTGTAGATGCCAACAACTCGCCATAGCTATGGGTGCGCCAGTCAATTAAGAACACAAATTTCCCTTTTAAATGCTTCTTCTCCGATGGATAGTAATATGTGAATCCCGGATGATAACTCATCAGCCGTTTATCCGGAAGGGTGAAATATGGGACACATACTTGCGATGTCTGAAATATCTTATCATACAATAGCGTAAGAAAATTCTCGCTTACCATTGCATCGCCGCGCAAATCAAAAATATAGTTGCTATAATGCGCAATAGAATCATAATAGCGGTCTAATTCTTCATCTTTATACGCCGTGAGGTCTATGTATAGCGTGCTATCATCAATCGGCTGCGAGTAATTTATCGCTCTGAACTGCATCTTATGCACTGACACTGAACGTGTGAAACGCATATCTTCTACCACACCATTGTGTCTAATCTGGAGCGATACTTCGCTATCCATACTCCCAATACGCATCCCAATTAATGCCTTCTGCACCTGCCATTGTGGAAGCCCTATCCATTCCGGCATCGCAACACCATTGAACGACACTACTTCATCACCCGTATTTAACTTGCTTGTAGCGGACGAATCCACATTTGTAATATACACCTTACCATCAGCATACTCCATATTGAAAGGCAGAGAATAGTAGTAATCATCATCTCCTATATACCATACACGACTACGATTATCCTTCGTCAATGCAATGAATTCCTGCAATATATCCCTATACTGCTTCTTACTTTCGCATAACGCAGCACCACGCAAAGCCACTTCAAATGCGGTATTCAACTCAATGCTATCTATCGGTGTAAGTGAAAAATTACGCAACAAATTGTACACCTTAATGCACTCAACCAACCGGCTCGCTCTATCATTCCAATTCAACATAAAGCCATCCGGCTTACTTGTTTTACTTGTGAATTCTGACGATGGATACGTTGCGTATGATACAATGCTATGTTCCATACCAAGCGTATCTGATTCCCTCTTAGTGAATAACTCTGCTGGAACAACCACATTATACGCAGCATATAAGCCACTACCAACCGCTGTAGAATACCAATATTGTTGCGATGTTGGAAACTTCGGCGTTGCAAGTGAATCTATACCAATGACTAATGATTGCTTGCCAAGTGTCTTCTCTCTATCGCTGTATCCAATAACATAGCCAGCATCATAAGAGGCATTTGTTGTAAGCCAATTACTATTATTGAACGGCAAATTATATTCAAAACTTGGATTGCGCATCGCTATTGAACTCGCCTTCCCTCCTATGGTCACTTTCGCACTCGCATCATCAAAAAACGCTCTCCCATATCCACGAAACGACAATATAAACAACGCCGACGTGCAACTATCCGGTATGTTCCCTGTCAACGTATAACTCTGCCATTTGTCAGATACAATACTATCCTTCTTTAAGAAAGAAATATAATTGCCCTCAGCATCCTCAAAACGCAGTTGTATATTCGCTAATGCACCTTGCTGAAACTTCTGCACCTTCACCTTCACCTTCACCTCAATTTTATCCTTGCTCCCTGAATTCTGCGGTATCTGTATATACTGTGCTACAACCGCATCAGTAGTGATGATGCTACTATTCAAATCCACAATTCTATATGAGGTCTGTGTATTGCTCCGAACATTAGTGGGAACGCCCGTGTATAGGTATGCTAGCATCGTTGGCTTGCTCTCTATTTTCAAATTCTTTATATTAATTGGCTGTGTTCCAATCTGTATTTGCGGTGCTAATTGCGAAAAAAATTGCTGTAATCTATTAGCCAAATTAGGCAACATATCCTTGCAATATTCCGCCATATCGGACATTCCAGATAGTAGCACATTATCCCAATCTGCTTCAGATGCTGCTTTTGATGGATGGAAATGTTGAATTCCACCAGCGATACTTGCAAATGGTAACAGATATTCCAATTCCAATTCTGTAAGCGGAGACGGTCTTTCATAATGCAAACTATCCTGCGATACAACAGCAAACTTGCAATCATCTATGCTAATATCATTAGTATCCGTAAAAGAAATACCAAAGCGTATCTCGGCGGCATCTGCCGGAACAGGCACATCTACAAATACATTATTCCAACCACGCAGAAAAATATCTCCCCCATCATTCTGTGTCAATATCTGCCCCTTACGATTGCGCGTTGTAATAAATAAATGCGGTGCATTATATGTAATATACCTGCTATAATCCAACGTGTCGCCCATTGAAATCGTTGCATTCGTAGCCAATTCCTGCACCAACACATTCGCAGTGAAACGAACCCGCCGGTGACGATAAATGCTCGCATCAAGAGATTGATAGAACGATGCTACATTCTGCTTTATCTGCTTCTTGCCTACACTTGTAATAGTTGCTCCAAGCGAACCGGTGAGATATATATCTGATGTATATGCCACATAGCTACTATCGGACGCCGTCCTACCAAGCGACCACCCATACACAGGACTACCAACAAAGCCATCCTCAAAATCCAAATTATACGGAGTACTTAGCTGACTATATGCTGGAAATAATACAAATATTGGCGTAAGTAATAGCATCAAAAAAAGAAGGGTTAACTGCTTCATCATCATCTCTTTAGTATTTTCTAAGACAACAAAAATACATTTTTTTTGCGAATATATTACGCAGTTCTTACTTATTGCATAATATATACATTTTTTTTCAATACACTAATTATTATATCAAAAATAATTAGTATATTACAAGTTAAAATATTTATTCTTTCATTATGTGAGTTCTTATGCAAACAACTGTGGATTTAGATGAAACCTTACTGCAAATGGCATTAAATAATTGCAATATTGCCAACGCAAGCGAACTAATAAACATCGCATTAAAGCAATACCTGCTGACGATGAATAACGATAGTGATGATATTCTCTACTTCACTCCCGAGCAGAAAATCTTATTGCAAAAGAGCGACGAGGACTTCGCTAACGGCAGATACATCTCCCACGAAGAAGTTAAAGCAAACTTGTGGAGGAGATACCATGGAAGTTAGTTGGTCTGATGATGCTTGGGAACAATTTACATCTGTGCTTGATTATTGGGATAGTCGTAACTATTCCAATAGATACTCTATGACTCTGTCGGATAATGTTCTTAGCTACATAGAAATGATATTGGACAACCCATTCGCTGGAAGACAATCTGAATATGGCGATACTCGCTCCATAGCAGTAGAACATTACAGCATCATATACAAAGTGCTACCAAACCAAATTCGCATCGTTGCATTCTGGGATGGTCGCCAAAATCCTGATAAACTCATAAACATAATGAACTAAAAAAATCGCAAACTAAATTCTAAATATAAAATAAATAAAATTATGTCAAACCAAAAAGAACTATTATCGGAATTCTCTATTCCGACCTACGATGAGTGGCGAAATGCTGCCGTTGATACTTTGAAAGGTGTTCCTTTCGAGAAAAAACTCATCACCAAAACTTACGAAGGCATTGAACTACAGCCGATTTATAATGAATCCGATAGAGATAAGGTCGCTTACCTCGCCGACTCATTACCCGGTAACTTCCCATTCACTCGCGGAACTTGCCCTGCCGGATACAAATCACACAGCTGGGTTGTAAGCCAGGAATTCTCTTACCCACTTCCTTCAATGGTAAATAAAGCACTGAAAGAGGATTTGGAGCAAGGACTGAACGGTATAACTCTCAGAGTTTGCAACTGCAACACTATATACGAGAAGGAATATGCGAAACATCCTGAATGGAACGCTTGCATCTGTGGCGACGTTCAAATCAGCGACCTGAAGGACTTCGAAGACCTATTTGATGGTATAGATATTACCAAATACACCATCCAATTCCTCCCCACTTGTCCTGTGGCTTACTTCTTAGAAATCGCCACTCTGTTCGTTGCATACTGCCAAAAACACAATATCAATACCAAGGATATGTGCGTAAATTTTGGCTTCGGACTTACACAATACAACGTCCGCAACGGCAAATTAGACAACCCAACGGAAGTGTTAATGGACGATATGGCTGCATTAGTTAAACTATGTAACGAGCAAGGCGAAAAATGGTCTGCCATCTCTATCGATGCTACTGTAATACATAATAGCGGCGCTCACGCATTAGAAGAAATCGGCTGTGCCGCAAGCATCGCTGTTGCATATATCAAAGAATTATTAAAACGCGGATTCAATATTGACGAAGCCGCTAAAAACATTCATTTCAGTTTTTCGTCCGGTGTTCGCTTCTTTATGGAAATCGCTAAACTCCGTGCTGCACGCGTAATCTGGGCGAAAATCATTAAAGAATTCGGCGGAAACGAGCAATCCCAAAAAATGCGTATCCATTGCTTCACATCCAAAGTTGATAAAACAAAATACGACCCGTATGTGAATGTATTGCGTGCAACTACTGAATGCCTTGCTGCAATATTGGCTGGTGCAAACAGCATTACCGTAGGCACTTTTGACGAAGAACTTGGAATGCCATCCGGCTCATCTCGCCGTATTGCTCGCAATGTGCAATGTGTTCTCCGCGATGAAGCACATTTGATTGATACCATTGACCCTGCTGGCGGTGCTTACTATATTGAAGCACTGACCGACCAAATTGTGCAAGGTGCTTGGGCTATATTCCGCGATATAGAAAAAACAGGATGCTTCTGCGATGCTCTTAAATCCGGTAAAGTGCAAGAAGTAATCGCTGCTGTCGTTGCAAAACGAATTGAAAATATTTCATACCGCAGAGATACTATTCTCGGAACGAATAAATATCCAAACCTAATAGAAAAACCAGTAGCAGACCTCGTTTGCGTTACCCTTGACGCCGTTAAGAAGCACATAGAAGAAGTGCAAAAACGCAAAAAAAGTAATGATACTATTACTATTTGGAAAACGGATTGGAAAGAGCGTGCTACTAAAATGATAGAAGCATTTAAGAACGGTGCTACCATCGCTGACCTATGGCTCGCAAAACCAATGCAGGTTACGGAATTCAAACCAGTGCCAGCATTCCGTGCTGCTGCTTTATTCGAAGGATTACGCAAAGCGTCCGAGGACTATAAAGCAAAAACCGGTAAAGCCCCACAAATATACTTCGAAGCATTCGGAACACTCAAGCAATCTAAACCACGTGCCGACTTCTCCACTGACTTCTTTGCTGTTGCTGGATTTGAGATAACAATAGGTAAGGGCTATGATACTGCTGACGAAGCAATTAAGAATCTCGCCGCTGTATCCGCACCAATCGTAGTAATTTGCTCTATGGACGACATTTATCCTGAAGTAGTTCCTGCGTATGCAAAGGCATTCAAAGAGAAATACCCAAAGAACAAACTCATCGTTGCCGGCAATCCAACTGAATACATTGAGCAATTCAAAGCCGCTGGCGTGGACGACTTCATCCACATCAAATCCAATGTATATGCAACATTGGATGGTCTGCTGAAGTTCATCGGCGTAATGTAAGATACCAATATACAGAATTGTAGGGGCTCGTTTTCTTTCGAGCCCCTGCGATATATAACCCAATAAATATAAACCAACCAATCCCCAAAAATGAACAACACAAAAATAAAACAATCCGCCGAATTTGATAAACTCGCCGACAATTACACTGATTTAAGAAATGAAGGAGCTGGTTTCTTCGTCAAGTATGCGGATACCTTCTCTTCATATAAAGTGAAACATTTCAGTAACATAATACAGAACAGAACAGAACAGAACAGAACAGAACAGAACAGAACAGAACAGAACAGAACAGAACAGAACAGAACAGAACAGAACAACATAAACATATTGGAATTCGGATGCGGTATCGGGCTTAATGTTCCATACTTCAAAAATTTTTTCCCGAACGCCAAAATTCACGGCTGCGATATTTCAAGCGAGTCCATTCAATTAGCCCAACAGCAGTATCCCGATTGCAAATTTGATGTCGTAAATACGACCGCCGAATTGCAAATTTACGCTCAGCAGATAGATGCAATTTTTATTAACGGTGTGTTCCACCATATACCTTTTGATGAGCATAAATCTTGGTTAGAAGCACTGCATAGCATTATGAAGCCCGGTTCGCAAATCGTAATCTTTGAAAATAATCCGCATAATCCACTAATGAAAGATTATTTTAAGAATTGTCCGCTCGATATAAATGCAACAATGGTTCAACCTGACTATTTACGCAAACTTGTAAAAAGCATTTGGAACAATGCAAAACGAACATATACTTTCTTCACTCCTTGGCAAGATAGTGCCTTTTGGTTTGCATTGGAAAAATGTATCAACTTCTGGCTACCATTAGGAGCACAATATTATGTCCGCGCAAGGAAATGATATTTTAATACAACATTTAATAATTGGAGAAAACAATGGAATTAACATTAGACAAAAACCAACTATATACATTTGCTGACTACCTTACATGGATGGATGATATGCGTAGAGAATTGATAGATGGCGTAATATCTTTCATAGCAAAGATGTCCCCAGCACCTATTGATGTCCATGCAGATTGTAGCGTGAATATAGTTGTTTCATTAAAAAATTATATAAAAAAGAGCAAAGGCAACTGCAAAGTCAGATTTGCTCCTTATGACGTCCGCTTTCCTAATAATGGCGAAACGGATGATAAAAAAATCTACACAGTTGTTCAGCCGGACATCTGCATTATTTGCGACCCAAGCAAAATAGATAGACGTGGCTGCATCGGAGCACCTGACTTCATAGCAGAAATAATTTCCCCATCCTCTGTATCCTATGATACCAGAGTAAAGTATGAACTTTACCAGCGACACGGAGTGAAGGAATATTGGATGGTATATCCAGAAGGCAACACTGTAGAGGTGAATGTATTGCAAGAAGATGGCAAGTATGCACCACCAGTATTATTTATTGAACAAGGCGATATTCCTGTTGCTACATTACCGGGTCTAACCATACCTATTTCCGATATTTTTGAACCTCTACCAAACTAAAATGAATCACTCAATACCAAAACCAGATAATCCCAATAACCCATTAGACCAAATGGCTGCTTACATTGAAATCGTTCGCATACTCCGCAAAGAGTGCCCTTGGGATAAGGAGCAAACCCATAAATCCATCTCTCACTTACTAATAGAAGAAGCATACGAAGTTTATGATGCAATTAGCAAAGACGATTGGGACGATTTATCAAAAGAACTTGGCGATGTCCTACTCCACATTGTGATGCACAGCGTTATGGCAGAGGAAGAAGGAAAATTCAATTTAGCACAAGTTATTGCAAGCAATGCAAACAAAATGGTAAAGCGTCATCCACATATATTCGGCGACGTCGAGGTAAGTGGAACGAGTGATGTATTGCAAAATTGGGAAACAATTAAGATGACCGAAGGGCGTAAATCCGTATTTGACGGCGTTCCAACAAATCTTCCTTCGCTAATTAAAGCAGAGAGAATACAAGAGAAAGCCGCTAAAGTTGGCTTTGATTGGTCTGATAAGCGTGATGTGTGGGATAAAGTTGAAGAGGAGATTACCGAACTTAAAGTAGAAATTGATGCTGGCAATAAAGCGAAGATAGAAGATGAATTGGGCGATGTAATTTTCGCAATAGTTAATGCTGCTCGCTTCGAAAACATCACACCTGAAAATGCTCTGCAATCCACAAACAATAAATTTATCCGCCGCTTCCAATACATTGAACAAGTGGCAAAAGAACGTGGCTTAGAACTAAAAAAAATGACGTTAGAGCAAATGGACGAAATTTGGAACGAAGCAAAAGCAAATGAACGAAAGCAATAATCCAATTAATTAGAATCGCGATATATATTCCATAGCAATGCAAGTAGCGATAACACTACACCCGCAATACCAGCGTATGCAGCCCATTTCTGCAACTCCATTTCTGGAGGAACATCGCGTGGCGAAGATACAAATATCTCATCTCCATCATACACATACACATTATCCTTAAAGCCATCTACCCATACTCTATTGCTTCCGCGAATTATTCTTGCTCTGTCCTTTTGTGCATTTGTAGCGTATCCACCCGCCTTTTGTATATACCATTCCATCGTCTGCCCATCAGTAAAATCAACATATCCGGGACTATTGACCTGACCAAATACATTCACTTTATTTGGCTTGTTTGGTATATCTATCACATCGCCATCTTGCAGTAGCGGGGCTATCCTTGTTTCTTTGGAAACTGTGTCGGCATCAGCAAATACAGCGGTGAAGTCGCAACTGACTCTCGGCGATTTCATATCTATTATCATATTGAAGCGCATCGTATCCTGCTGTGTCATATTGCTATGCACAAAGTATTCGTTATACTTGCGTCTGACTGGAACACGTTCATTCTGTGAATTGTCGCGTCTGCCTATTGTTGCAAGCGGTAAGTATGCAGCATCAGTAAAGCCACCTGCCTTCTCTATTATATCTACCAATGTAGTTACGCCCTTCTCTATTACATAAATATTTGGATTTGCAACCTCGCCACGAACGGACACCGTGCCATAATGTGTAACATACTTTTCATTGGTGCTGCCAACGATAATAGCATCGCCAGGAGATAGCGGGAAGTCAGACATAAGCAGATTGCCAAGCGAATCCACTATTAGCTTTTTCGGCTCATTGTTAGTGTGTAGATACACGTTATTCAAATCCGCATTCTCTGTCAAGCCATATCCCATTTTCAATAGATGGGAGGCACTATCGCCTCTCCTATACGCTACGGTTGCTGGTCGTAGCACTTGTCCAGTAATGGAAACCACCGGATAATCGTTTTCTTCAAATGGAACAAATATTTCATCACCCTCACTGATATTTGGGTCATAAGCGGTATTCTTTGTTGCATTTGCACGCTCTATATCTACAATTTGCGCTGTGCCATTTCCTCGCATTAACCGAATGTTACGGCTTGAAAATTCCGATGTCTCAGACATTCCTGTTTCCGAAAATATCTTCTCCCTCTCTTTACGACTCTCTTGCAGACGAGTTATTGCGGACTGCTCCTCAGCATTGTTTCCAACAACTGTGGCTTGCATCTGGTTCGCAAATCTAATAGCTGTGGATACTGTATAGGATGCTGGTAAAGTGTATGTTCCCGGTGAAATCACATTGCCACGAATAATCACAAATACCTTGCGTGGCTTTGTAAGAGTTACCGCCACCTGTGAACCAATATGTTTGCTATCTGCAATGCTAACAAGCGAATCGTGAACTTGCTTCAAAGTCAATCCACGCAAACTAATCTCACCAAATCTCGGATGCACAATAGAGCATTGACTCGTTACAATCAACATCTTCGGAACCATATCTGACGGCAATATTTGTATTGACAGCACATCATTAGGTCCTACCAAATACACATTTTCATCAATCAAATTGCCGACTGGAAACTCATCCGCACGCGACATATCCATTAGATTGGTATTGTCGGACGCTTGTTTCATCTGCGAAATGTTATCTATCACAGAGGTCGTTTTGCTCTGCGAATGGAGCTGAATAATCTGCAAAACGCAGATTAGCAATATCAGTATGTATCTAACTAGTGTATATTTCATAATTATAATGGACAGAGCAATTTTAAATAACTACTAAAATACAAAATTCCCATAATATTTCATTTATCTATGCAAAAAATAAAGACATTAACTAAACTGCGTCCTTCTTATCTTTATCATCAATATTTTTATCGTCAATGGAGATGACCGAGCGTATGAATTTGTAAAATGCACCAAACATTCCTACACCAGATAACACAAGCGTAAGTACAGGCGATGTCTCAAATTTACCATCCAACCACCAACCCAATAGAACGAATACTACAATAGTCAACGCCATCTGCATTCCCAGATTTATATATGGTGAAACACTATTGTAAATGGTTCTTTGCTCTTGCTTATCTTGATTCATAATAGCAATATACACTTATTTATACACATTTTTCTACTATTAAAAGAAAATATTTTGAATTATGCCAGAATATTAGTATATTGGTGGGATACAATTAAACAAATTAATTATTTCACATCAACTTTAAACAAATAGGTTATAGAATGTCAACATTTAACCCAATGGCTGAACCATATAAAATAAAAATGGTAGAGCCCGTAAAAATCACAACGAGAGAATTCAGGCAAAATGCCGCTAAAGAAGCCGGTTACAATACCTTCCTACTGCGTAGCGAAGACGTGTATATTGACTTACTCACTGACTCCGGCACTAATGCAATGAGCGAAAATCAATGGGCTGGTATTATGCTCGGCGACGAAGCTTATGCTGGTAGTAAAAACTACTATCACTTAGAAGATGCTATGAAGGAGTGCTACGGCTACAAACATCTCGTGCCTACTCACCAAGGACGCGGTGCTGAGCAACTCGTTTCTAAAGCTCTCATATCCCCAGGACAATGGGTTCCGGGTAATATGTATTTCACTACTACCCGCGAACACCAAGAACTCGCCGGCGGTCAGTTCGTAGATGTTATCGTAGATGCAGCTCATGACCCACTTGACGAATCCCCATTCAAAGGTAATGTAGATTTGAATAAGTTTGAGAAAGTAATCAAAGAGCAAGGCGCTAAGAACATCGCCTACATTACTATTGGCGTTACAGTTAATCTCGCTGGTGGTCAGCCAGTATCTATGCAAAACATACGCGAAGTAAGCGAACTAGCCCATAAGAACGGCATTAAAGTTATCCTTGATGCTACTCGCGCTATGGAAAATGCTTACTTTATCAAAGTCCGCGAAAAAGGTTATGCTGCTAAATCCATCAAGGAAATCTGCCACGAAATGTGCGGTTATACTGACGGGGCTACTTGCTCCGGTAAGAAAGATTTTCATACTAACATCGGTGGCTTCGCTGCTTGTAATGATGACGATTTCGCTACTCATATGCGTTCCAACGTAGTTGTCTATGAGGGCTTGCAAACTTATGGCGGTATGGCTGGACGCGATATGGAAGCTATGGCTCGCGGTATGCTGGAAGCTTGCGATGATGTATGTATGCGTCATCGTGTCGCTCAATCCGAATATCTTTGGAACTTGCTTGACAAAGCCGGTATTCCACTTGTTCGTCCTTGTGGCGGTCATGGTGTATTCATTGATGCGCGTGCTTTCTATCCACAAATTCCACAAGAGCAATACACTGCACAAAAACTCGCCAATGATATTTACGAGTATTGTGGTGTTCGTAGTATGGAGCGTGGTATCGTATCCGCTGGTAGAGACAAGGTTACTGGACACGAACATAAACCAAAATTGGAAACAATCCGTCTAACAATTCCTCGCCGTGTATATACTCAATCTCACTTTGATGTTGTTGCCGAAGGTATCATTGAACTTTACAAAGATAGAGACAAAATGAAAGGTCTTAAGATGGTATATGAGCCAAAGGCATTGAGATTCTTCCAAGCAAGATTTGAGAAACTGTAATCAATTTTTTATGGGTTCCTCTTTATCATAGATGTAGAGGAACCCATATTCATTAGATATAGGAAACCATTATGGATACATTAGAAAGTGTAAAACTACAAATATTTGACCACATACGCTTTAGCGAAAACGAGCAATTCCTCATTGCCATTAATAACCTCTTTGAAGCGACCACTCCAGCTTTAGACCCATATCATCCAACCCCGGCACAAATTGAAATGCTGGAAATGAGTTTGGATGACTATGCAAATGGCAGAGTATATACCGAAGAAGAAATGGAGGCATTGGAGGAAGAATGGCTAAAATGAAAGTGGTATGGTCTGTTGTCGCCAGCCAGCAAAAGAACAACGCATACAATTACTGGAATAAACGAAATGGCTCAAAAGATTATTCTAGAAAACTATCCGTTGCCATTCGCAACAGAGTGAATGAGATACGAAGAGACCCACAATCCTACAAAAAGTCCGATTATGGTGACTTTCATATCGCTATATTGTGGAACTATTGTATATACTACAAAATTATTAACCAAACCATCTTAATATCTGCATTTTGGAATGCCAGACAAAACCCCGAAGAATTATTATCAATATTAAAAAAATAAAAGGTGAACAAATGAAAACCCAAACAATCCTATTCCTTATCCTTGCTATATGTAGCATTAATCTGCTTGCTCAACCCAAAATCAATGTTCCCAATACCAACGTAGATTTCGGCAAGCAAAGTTACCAAAATACCCCACAAAAAACTACTATTATAATAAAAAATACCGGCACCGATACACTGCATATCGAAGATGTGCGACCCGGTTGCGGATGCACAGTGGCAGATGCTAACTATAAAAAAAATCTTGCTACTGGCGATTCCACTACGGTTGGAGTGACTTTGGATATTAAGAACTTCAGCGGAAAAGTATCTAAGCATTTAGATATTAAAAGCAATGACCAGGATGCTCCGAGCTACCGCGTTATGTTAAATGTTGATGTGCAACGTCCATTTGAATTGCGTCCTAAGTATCTAAGTTTTGACCGCGTATTTGTTGATGAGCAATCTGATGCAGAGATAAATATTGTGAACACATCCGGTAGTGATGCTGTGGTGAAGAGCGTTACTTCCGACAATGCGGCTATTACGGTTAATTTGAAGAAAGATGACGTGCTGAAGAAAGGCGAAAGTTATAAGTTAGTGGCTACTGCTTTGACTGACAAGCGTGGTTCGTTGCGTTCAAAGATTACAATAGAACTATTTCACGCGGATGAAAATAAATTAGAAGTGCTGGTGTATGGAAATGCAATTAACAAGGAATAATTATTTTACGATTAACGATTAGTGATTAACTATTGCAGATAATCACTAATCGCAAATCAATTTGTTTATTCTTCCTCTGCTGAAATCTTCTTGTATGCGTCAATCAATTCTGCTTGAACATTCGGTGGAACCGAAGCGTATTCTAAGAATTCGCTACTAAATGTAGCGCGTGCTTGTGTCATTGAACGCAATGCTGTAGAATATTTATCCAACTCAGCAAGTGGCATTCTGGCTTTCACCCTTTGGTAAGAACCCTCGGAGTCACTACCAAGTATCACACCTCGCCGTGATGGAAGGTCGCTCATAATATCGCCAATGAAGTCCGATGGAACTTTAATATATACTGCATAAATCGGCTCTAATATCTTCGGCGCTGCTTGTGTAAAGCAATCCTTAAATGCCATTGTGCCTGCTATCTTAAACGCATTCTCATTTGAATCTACTGGGTGCATCTTTCCATCATACACATACACACGGACGTCGCGAACGTATGAACCGGTAAGCGGTCCAACCTGCATTTTCTCCATTATTCCTTTCAATATCGCCGGCATAAAGCGAGCATCAATCACACCACCTACAATACAATTTACGTATTCTAAATGACCGCCCCAATCCAATGGAATTAGGTCTCTACCGCGAACTGTGAGGTCGCCCGGATTTGGTGCATTCTCTGTATATGGTTCAATACGCATATGCACTTCAGCGAATTGACCTGCACCACCAGATTGTTTCTTATGTCTATAACTGGAATTAGCCATCTTCTGTATGGTCTCGCGATATGGAACGCGTGCATCAATGTATTCTGCTTCTACTCCAAAGCGATTTAGCAATCTGTATTTGATAATACCGGAATGTAACTCACCTTGGCAATATACAATGGTCTGACGCAATTCTTGCGAATGCTCTATTACTACGGTTGGGTCAGTATTGTGCATTGCGTGGAGTGCTGTTCCAACCTTCTCTTCCTCGCCTTTTGTCTTAGGAACTATTGCAAGACGCACCTTTGAATTAGGATACATTATCCGTTTATACTCAGTGGTAGCGTTCTTCTCGTGTAGGGTATTATTGATTTCAGAGGTCTTTAGTTTAACTGTTGCACCAATATCGCCGGCAAGCAATTCGCTAACTTCCACTCTATTTTTGCCATTTGTCACAAACAACTGACCAATACGTTCCGGCTTACCGCTGCCTTCAATAACCAAGTCCATACTTTGAGCAAGTTTGCCGGTTTGCACGCGGAAGTAAGTCATATCTCCAAGTTTCTTATCGGAGTATATTTTGTAAATGAACATAGAAATGCCTTTTTTAACATCGCAAGCAATGGTCTCGCCGTTCTCAAGCATTACAGGTAAGTCGCAAGGTGCTGGCATATAGCCAATGATGAAGTCCAACAGAGTAGAGATACCAACATTGTTCTTGCTTGATGCACAGAATATCGGAATGATAGAACGAGCATTAACGCCTTGCTTGAAACCACTCAATAGTTCATCATCTGTGAATTCTCCTGCATCAAAATATTTTTGCATCATCTCTTCATCTGTCTCTGCGATTGATTCAACAAGTTCACTACGATACTTATCTGCTTGGGTTTTCAAGTCCGCTGGTATATCAGATGATGTTGCATTGCCGTTTGCATCAAAATCATATTTCTTCATTTGAATAATATCCACTACTGCATTAAAGCCGTTTCCTTGCTTTACTGGGAACTGCACAACCTTTGCGGAATTTGTGAGCGAAGCGTGGATGTCTTCCACTATCTGATTGAAATTGGCTTGGTCGCCATCAAGTTTATTGATAACAAAGATAGCCGGCTTATTCATTTTGCCGGAGTAAGTATAAGCAAGTTCTGCGCCCACTTCCACTTTGTTCTGTGCATTGAATAGCGTAATACAGATGTCGGATACGTGCACTGGTGCAAGCATTTCGCCGATATAGTCATCATATCCGGGGGTATCTATAATATTGATTTTAGTATCATTATACTCCGCATAAGTTATGGCTGAATAGATAGAGGAATGGCGTTCCTGTTCTATTTCAATATGGTCTGAGACAGTATTTCCGTCTTCTACTGCACCCTTGCGTGAGATGGCTCCTGCTTTGAATAGCATCGCTTCCACGAATGATGTTTTGCCACTGCCGGCGTGTCCGGTTATAGCGACATTTCTAATTTTTGAAGGTTCGTAAACTTTCATTTATTCTCCGTAATTATTTAAATTTGTGTTTGTGCGTGTTGATGGTTATTTAGTTTTATTAAATTGGATTGAGCCACATCTTATACCCATAGAGTATTAGCGATAATGCTCCAATTATATACAATATCGGAACTAATATTTTCCGCAATCTACCTATCAATATGAAATTAACATCGGGCTTCATAAGTAACTTGCCACAAAGGTCATCTATTAATACGCCGGCAATTATGCTAACATTGGTTATTAATATGTTCCAATTGGCTGTGTAAATGCTCCACGCACTTACGCATACTAAGATGGTGATTAAAACTATGTTTATGCTACGACTCATTAAAATATATGCTGCTACTGAATATTATATTACTATTACAGCATAATATACAAAAATATTATTAAAAAGTAATTAATTCAAAAAAATATATAATCCAAAAGGCATTCATACTCTTATATTCTCCTTTTTTTTTGTTATCTTTGCAATCAAAAATAACAACTATTATATTATATACTATGCAATCAAAAATTTGGACTATCATCAAACACGAGTATCTGCTCAAAGTTAGGTCAAAAGGATTTATCATCGGAACTATAGTCGCTCCTATCGGACTGCTACTCATCATCGCTGTCCCTGGACTTATCGCATACCTTACCGCTACTTCTGAAGTTGATAGCAACCCCATTCTTATTAAAGATAATACCGGTCTCATCGCACAACGACTCATCAGTGCCGATACATCTAATAAATATGCTAATACTGACGATGCCGACACCATCCTCAAGCAAAAGATATTGGATAACTCTATCTCCGCCGCTCTTATTATTGATTCCAATGCTATCAATACCGGCATCGCTCACATTATGGTCGGCGAATCCACCGGTATGCAATTCATTGATAACATCCGTTCTTCCGTAAATGTTATCGTCAAAGATATTCGCCTACAAAATGCAAATATTGACTCCAATACAATCAAACTAATTACCGCTGATGTCCATTTCGAAACTGCAAAAATCACCGCAAAGGGAACCGTAAAAGATGATACCGAAATGAAAACAATCCTTAGTTATGTCTTCGGATTTATTATGTATGGTCTGATGTTTATGTATGGTGGATTTGTTATGCAAGGCGTGCTGGAGGAAAAAACAAACCGCATCGTAGAAGTCCTCGCATCATCCGCTACGCCATTCCAAATTATGTTCGGAAAGGTCGTAGGCATCGGTGCTGTCGGGCTCTCACAAATCATCGTTTGGATAATTCTCGGCTCTGTTGCACTATTCGCTGCAGGAGCTGTTCTATCGCCACAGGAAATCGCACAATCCGCTACTGCGACAAATCCGATGATGGAAATGTCCGGCTCTTCCGAAATGATGTCCATCCTAAATGATATGGGAGGTATCCCACAAATATCCATATTTCACATCCTCGCATTCCTTTTCTATTTCTTATCCGGTTACTTCATTTTCTCTACACTATTCGCCGCCGCTGCCTCTACCGTAGACCAAATCCAGGACTCCAACTCACTCTCGATGCCGCTATCTATGTTCATCATCATTCCAATCTTGCTCATATCCAACGTTACGCTAAATCCTGAAGGAACTGTCGCTGTCGTTACATCGCTATTTCCACTATTCACACCAATTCTGATGACTACAAGAATTATATCTATATCCGTTCCGGTGTGGCAAATCGCTCTATCAGTCGTCCTCGAAATCGCTACATTCCTTTTATGTCTAAAATTTGCAGCCAAAATATACCGAATCGGTATGCTAAAATATGGTAAAAAAGCCAATTTCAAAGATATTATTCAATGGGCACTCTCTAAATAAACATATTTTGCTCAATAATAGCCATTTTTTATAAAAATATTACTTTTTCTATAAAAAGCGTTCCTTTTTGTCAAAACTTTTGACATTTTGGAACGCTTTTTGCATACGTTTGTCTTTTGTAATTAATTACGAGGATTTTATGTTCGATTCCGGCTAATTCTACATTTTATGGCTAATAATAAACACTTAACTCAAAAAGCGAATACTTATTAACATTTTTGCATTTTGCACTTCAGTTTTGAAGGCATTATGCCGAAAATGTTTGTAGTGTATTATAAATACTTCAACTGAACGAAAACAATATATTTTATAAACTAATTAAATAACAAATTTTAAACAATTTAAAGGAATTTTTTTTATGGAAAAGAAAAAAACGAAAATCGGGCTTATTATTGCCCTTCTTTTCTTAATCGCCACCGCTATATCCCCGCAACTATTTGCGGCTGCTAAATGGTATAAGGCAGACGCCGGGGATACGTATCTGTGGATAGAAGATGGTAATGCTGGTTCGGGCTATTCTGACATAAGCGCTGCTGATCCTGCTGGTTCTCCTGTTACAGGTAGCACGATTATCATCGATGCGTTAGGCGCTGATTTTGCTGCTTCAGGTGCAGGTAAGTTGAATCTTACTGCTGGTGCTAATTACAATTTCGTCATTAGAAATACGGCTGCTACAGTTACTTTGCCAACGCTTGCGTCGTGGGGCAATCTTAGTTTCACTACCTCTATTGCGACTGCAATCACTGCAGCAACGGCGGCAACTATAGGCGATGTTACTATTGTCAGCACTGTCACCAATAATGACGGTGGTGTTACTTTTGCCGCTGCGAACGCTACTGCAGTAGGTGCTGTTAGCATTACTAATGGCGGTGCGGATGCTACAGATGATCCAACTATCTCCGCTACTTTTGAAGCGGCAACGACCATTGGTAATATCACTATTGCTGGTGTCAACCCTGGTGCAGTCACTGTTGAACAAAAAACTGCTTCCTTGGTAGGAACATCTTCTATTTCTATCACAGGTAGAACGGGAATAGTAGATACTGTAAAACTAAATTTTGCAACTGCTGAAGATGGAACAACCAATCCAAAAATAACATCTCTATCTGGTGGCTTAGCCCTCACTATTAGTGGTTCAGAAGTTGGAGACACAGTTACGATTAGTAGTGCAACTGGATACAACGGAAAACTTATTAACTCAGGAAGCACAAAAATCAATAGCAATATTGCATTGGCTCTTGGTTCAAAAACAGACGGGGACTTTATTGTGGCTCCTAACAACACAGTAACACTTAACGGAGATGTTGAATTCGTAACAGGTCAAAAAGTTCTTGCTACTGGTGCAACGATTAACGTAGCAGGTACTGCAGTGGCAACATTTGCAGGTGAAGATGGTGATACAGTAAACATAGGAACGCTCAACATAGGGAAAAACGCAACAGCAAAATTTACTAAAAAGATTTTGAAGGGCGAGGTTAACATTGCCTCATTTCTTCCGACATACGCTGCCCGAGGGAAGATTGTCCCTGGACAAGAGGCAATATTTTTAGATGGAACATCTGATGATTTAGACAAATACGACTCAATAAGGTGTATAGACACAGTATTAGTTAAAGAAGACAAGGAATTGGATAGCGCAGTGAACTGTTACATAGTGAAAATAGCAGACAACAAGGTGTTAGACCCAGCGGGCAAACTGACATTAAACGGAACGACAATCTTTGGAGCAAACTCCATTCTTGCCGGCGGTATCACTTACGATGGAACCTGGAAGGTAATAGGCGACCCTGCTACTTACACATTTCCACAAGTAACTTCACTTCCGGACTTCATACACTATGGTATATTGCTGACTACACAGCCGGCAGACCTGAGTGGCTACTTGGCAACATCGAACAATGGTGGCAAGATGCCACTGATAGAGTTTGGTGCTGGGGCAACAGGTATAAATTTGAATATGCCATCCAACATCACAGAAGTAGGAAAGTTATGGGCACGTAATGGTGGCTCATTTACTTTTACAGCGAACGGCAACTTAACGACTGGTGCAATCACATTAAAGAATGCATCAAACTTAAGAATTAGAAATTCACAGCCACAAGGTGCAACTATCACAACCAAAGCAGGAAGTCCTTCCGTAAATTTGAGTAACAACTCTCAACTAACAGTGGATACAACTAGTTGGACAATAGCAGATAGAACAAGTATAGCAAGTGGTTCTAAACTTACTATAAACATAGGCAACTATACAAATCTTATCCAATTCGGTGATACTGTATTTGTTGGTGCAGATACTGTCGGCACTAATGCTGGCGCAGATCCTGGAACTACTCTTCCCGGCACTCTCCAAATCAATGGAACAGGTCGTGCTGCTGCTGGCTCTGCAAATAGTGTAGAGTTTAATGGTCCGGTTTACTTGGATAACTTCTATAATGCTGATATACCTGGTATGTCAGGAACGAGTTCACCAAAAGCAGGAACATTGAATATCCTTACCTCAAAAGCAAAATTTGCTAGCAAAGTGAATATGCCGCAACATACCGGAAAATTGGCTACAGCAAATATGGGTATTATGAATTTAACTGGCACAGAAAACCATTTCTATGATACAGTTAATTTCGCTATTATTCTGAATCCTGCTGCTGCTGGTGCAGATACAACAATTACAGTAACAACAGATAAGAACACAAGTTTGTATTTCCATACGAGAGGACTTTTGGTTGCTACTCCGGAGACACCTTATGTTCAAAATACATTCCCCGCAACTCCAGCTACATTTAGAGATTTGGGAACTGTTGCATTTGTTGATACTGCCACGACTACAACGGGTGCTGTAAGTTTAGCACCTATTGCAGGAACAGTTAATATATTTGGCGACTTCCTCGTAAATAAAGATGCAACGATTAGATTCGGTGATACACTTGGAACAGGTATGCCACATAGTGCTGCTGCTGTATGGAATAAACGTGCAGATAGTATTACTAAGATTACCGTATATGGTTTATTCAATATGAATGGCTCTGAACCTACAAGAACGACAAAGGGAGCATATACTGGCACTACATTAGCCGATACACTTGTCTTTGTTCTCAATGGACCTATCGGAATTGGCACAAGCAATATTGACCCATACGACAGCGTTGCTGCATGGGGCGTTTGGAATAAACTTGTGGCAACAGCGGACCAACCAACTAACCTTACGATTGGCGGAAATGGACAAATCTGTTCGCCATTCCCACCAGTTGCTGATTCAGTTACCTTTACTAATTTCACAATGAATAGAGAGCGTGCTTACTTTAATCCGGGTAATGTAGCTACTGCTCCACTTGTAATACTTAACGACCTCACAATAAGTGCTGGTGCTCTCCAAATGGCGAACTATTATGTTACTGGTGATGATGTTGGTTTGTTGCCGGGACCTATCCCAACAGCGACCTCAAACGCAGCAGGTGTTGCTTATGTAAAAACTGATGTTCCACTCATTGTTCGCGGTAATGCTACTGTTCAAATAAATGGTATATTAGACCTAGGTATAAAGGGAACTACTGCAGCTCAAATGTTTGATACTGTGGCAGGCACACTTATAAACAATGGTCTTATCATCGCTGATGGTAAATTAGACGAAACAAATCCAACAGACATTACAGACAGAGTAACCACAACGCTTACTATTGGAACTGCTGGAGCAACTCCTGCAACTACTGCAGTGGGCGATTATAGTGGGCAAGGTAGTTTGAAGACAAATTACGCTACTAACTTGAATTTCCATTTGAATAACTCGCGCAACTTCCCAGCAAGTGTGAGAGAAGCAGATAGCGTAACGATTGGAATTAGAAGCGATAATACTCTTACAATGAGCAATGACTTACACGCTTACGATATAATAAATACTTCCGGCGAATTACAAGTAGCAGGCAGAACCATTATTTTGGACTCTGCTACGTTGACTACAGACGGAGACCATACAGGAATAATTAACTTAGGCAACAATGCAACACTTGACATTACAGCTGCTGATGGTGGTGGTGTTATGGCTTCTGCAACAGACGTATGGCTTGTGGCAGATGGAACATCTAACTTGATTATCCGCAAGGGAACTTGGGCTACTGATAGTTATACAGACCCAAAAACAGGAACCGCTGCCATTCCAGCATTGAATAACTTAACAATTAGCAATAGTAGAGGTGATGCAAGGTATTTACTTCCAACTATCGCTAATAACAATAGTAGTGCATTTGCATTTACTGTCAATAATATAAATCTTATTGCTGATACTGCTAATCCGGGTGTTGTAAATGGTATTGCTGGTCTTTCACTTACAGGTGGCAACGCTGGTGGTCCTTACAATAATGTTACCATCAATGGTGATTTTAATGTATTAGGTAGATATGGAACTTTGGGTTTAGATGCAACTGATGTAGAATTCACATTCAATGGTTTATTTAATATAGCATCTGAATCAACATTAACTGGCGTTAGTGTAGGATTAGAAAGAGGTTTCTGGACAATCGCCGGAACAGCCAGCCAATTCCAAATCCCTGTATTTGAAAATGGTGCTTGGGCTAGTTTAAATTCTCCAATGGAAATTAGAAAGATAACATTGAACAGAGCAACAGGAGCACGTATAGTTCAAGTTTTACCAGCACATACCGATGCTAACCACATAGCAACAGCGTCCTTACGACTTGGACACGTTGATTATTCTGATGTAGCACATAAAACTGAAGTATTAAATTTGCAGAATGGAAAGTTAGACCTTAATGGTAATAATATTATACTAAAGGGTGCTTACTCAATCATAAGCGAAGCGGCTGGTTCAACGGTAACAAACTTTGGAACATCCCACTTTGCAAAAGAGCCAGACAAAACTATTGGTGCAATAATGTCTTCAGCAGATTTATATGTTGACCCAACTATCCCAAGTAAAGAGCAATTAAAGAGTATTGGTGTAATAATTCCGGATGACTACACATTAGAAGCATCAGATACGGTTCGCCGCTATCCAAAGAGCGTAACTATACCAAACGTTGGTCGTTCAACACGCAGATATTATTATATTAATAACGCAACAAGAACTGCAGCACAAGGCGGTTTCAGTTCAATAGGTTTCCTTTATGACAACAAAGAAGTCGTATCAAACGAAAGCGGTCTTAAAGTATACTTAGAGAAAGTTGATGCAGCAGGAAGTGGTATGACAACAGACGCCTTTTCGAATGCAGAGGAGTTGTTAGGACAGACCCAAGTGACAGTATCTTCAGGATATAGCGTAGGTCAAGTAATGGTTTCTAAATTCAAAGATGGTAGTATTTACCATTTAGAAGCAGCTTTGGAAAGAAATGCCTTCATATACGCATTAGCATCATTGCCTGGCGGTGGTGGAATGAAAGTATGGACGAATGGTAAAGGCGATGACTTATGGCAGACGACAGGAAACTGGACGGAAGTAGATGGCGATGGTGGAAAAGCCCCTGGCGTATTAGACCAAGCAATCATAGCCAGAGCATCAGATAATATATACATAACAGGAACAGCAACTTGCGGTGACTTGTTTATAGATGGCGATGATATTAGATTACACGGACGCGTAGTAAATGCAGGCGACAAGCCAACCCTACAAGTGACTGGTAATATAAATGTAGAGGGTCTAAGTGAAATCATTGGCGTAGAAGGCAATAGTTTCCTTAACTTAAATGTAGGTGATGGTATTCATCAAGGTGTAACGACAGAAGTATCAGCACGTTATGTAGATGATAACAATCCGAATACTTATGGCGTATGGTTCAATGATATAACTATCAATACCGCAAGCTTCTTACCAAACAATGGAATAAGAGTAAGTGGAAATATAAATTTGATAGCCAACTCAACAATTACACAAAATGCAGGACAAGATATAATACTTTATGGTCCGAGCACGACTGCAAAGGCATTCACAATGTCAATGAGTAGTGCAGCACAATTTGGTAATATCATATTACAAAATCGCGCTAATATGACAACGGCAGCAAGTTTTGATGTGCTTGGTGGATTTATCTTCCAAGACCTATCAGGTGCGGCAGCAAGTCAATGGACATCAACAGGCGGAACAATTAACTTCCCGACAGCAAGGCAAATACTATGGGACAACAAGGGTAACGCTCCATTAACATTTAACAACATAAATATCAATGGAAAGGATACTTGCGAGCCAATAGGAACAGCAACATTCAGAGGTGAATTGAATGTAAGTGGAACAGGAACAGCACTTAAACCATTAGCGACTCCATATACAACCGGTCAAAATGGCGAATATGCTATAATTTTCAATAACACTTCAGGTCAAACATCTATAGTAAATCAACAAACATCAGATATATTCTTCCATAACTTAGTAGTTAAACCAAACACGAAATTGAATACAAGTTCAAGTTTCAATATTAGAAATTATCTTGAAGTTGGAACAAATGCTACAATGCAATGCGATGGTGGAACAGTTACTTATGATGGAACAGATATAATGAGAATAGTAAATACATCCGACCATACATTGGTTCATAACAATATAACAGTTCGCGGTAGATTAACTACAGCATCAAGTTGGAAGATAGCAGGCGATATGCTTGTATCCGCACTTGGTCCATTCACTGCACCAACAACAGACGGTGGAGTTGATAATAGATTTACCCAAACCGCAGGAACAATCACTATATTGAACTCCCAAACAAGATATATGACTGACTCTGTTGGAGAACTTAGCGACCCACGCATCACATTTAACAAATTGTTAATCGCAGATGGTTCTACATTAGTTCCCGGTGGCACAGTTGCTAATTATGATGGTTTAAATGCTGCTCCGGCAAGTTTTGAAATCAAAAACTATGGTGCAAATGGTGCTATGGAAAGTGGTATAGAAGTAGAAGGAACAGGTAAGTTCTCACAACCAGCAACAGGTATTGTATACTTCTCAACAGATGGAACATATATTCCAACAACAGATACAAATTCAAAATGGATAATTAACGGCGCTGATAAGAGCAGTAATTTAACATTTGGTAATATATGGATTACTGGTGGTTTATCTGCTAATGCAGTTAAGACAACAAGTAGTTTTGATATTATTGGAACAGTTCCAGCATCAAATACAACGTTATCTGATTACGCATTCAAAGCATTTGGTGCAGGTGCATCATTTACAGCAACAGACGGTATAGTTAACTTTAACGCAGCCACAGGAATATCACAAGTATCTTCATTATCACCAGCAACGACACAATTCTATGGAGTTCGCTCGAATAATGCAGTTACAGTTCAATTCAATCCTGGCGATGAGTTCTTTATTGCAGGCGATATGATAGCCGATGCAACATCTAAATTTGTAGCACCAGCAGGAACTAGCACTGCTTCAAATGCAAGAGTTCAATTAAATGGAACTACCGCACAATATCTAACAGGAACATCAACAGCAGAGCCGCCATTTACATTCTCTTACTTGCAAATAGATAAGGGTGTAGATGCTTCTTACTTAGAAGACCCGTATGTAGATAATAAGGGCGTTGTTTATTTGCAAAGAAATGTTAGTATAACTGGCGGAAGTGCTGCTAATCCTGACGTATTAATTCTTACTTCTGGTGTTCTAAATCTTGGACTTGATACTCTAAGAGTAGGTGCAAGATACATCACAAGACACGAAGGCGCTATAGATGGTTCTCAAGGAACTTACTCAATAGAAGCGGAACATCAATCACCAAAAATTGAAGATGCATTCTTTACAGTAGGCGGGAAACCAACTCTTTGGAACTTAATCGTAAATAACGATGCAATAGCAGCTAATGACTTAACAGTAAATAACGATATGACACTTGCTAATGGTATATTCCAACTTGCTCCTGCCGTTACAAGCGGTGTAATTGAACCGAAATTGCTCACTATATATGGTGACTTAGTTCAAAGTAACCCAGATAGCAAATTACAGGCAGGTAGTGGAGACAATACACTTTCACGTCTCGTTCTCAAAGGCGAAGGCGAAGTTGTTGGCGGTCTTAAAGATGGTCTATTCAACGACCCATCAACAACAGATGGAACAAGCGGTGTATTTAGCATTACAGTTGGCAGAGGCGAAACACTTGGCGGTAACCTCACAATGGATAAGTCAAATCTTACTATACAAACAGGCGTTAATACGCTTGCTCTTAATGGTAATACTTTAACTTTGGCTGACGACCCACTTGAAGTTGGTTCAGTAGGTCCTAATAATCCTACCGGCGTTACAATAGTATCAGGTAATATCACTGCAGACAATGCTTCTACGGTTAATTTCCAAGCAAATGACATTATACCAGCAAATATCTTTGCAAAGTCAGAGGCAGGAACAGTGATTCTTACAGGCACTTGCCAAATAGTTGAATTACGTGGCGATATTACAATCAATACAAGATTGACGGTTGGTCCCGGTAATAGAATTAGAACAGGAAATAACATATTGACACTTGCAGATGGCTCTGCTAATAACTTAGGACCTCTAACGACTGGTGATTGCACAGATAAATATGTAATTGGTAATTTAGTTCGCACAGTAACTAATGTTGAGTTGTTAAGATTTGATGTTGGTAGCGATAGAGATGCTGGTTCAGCAGGCACATACTATACACCTGCATATATCCAATTTGCAAGCACAGGTTCATCACAACAGATGATGGTAACAGCAAAAGATGTAGACCCAACAGCTGGTCGCGGTGGCAACCCAGAGAATTCACAAAATGTTACTTGGACAATAACTCCAATCAATGGCAATGTAAAAGATAGTTTGATACTTAAATTAGGAACAACTGGATTAACTCCAACTCCAGTATCAGGTAAAATTTTCGCTGCTAAATGGGGTGGAAGCACTTGGATTAGTTATGCTAATACAATCAATCAATTAGCAAATAATGAGAACTCACATCCAAAATCTACTGTTGGAACAGCATTAAATAGATACCCGGTATTAAACAGCGATGCATTAGCTGGCGATTGGGGATTATTCAATGCGGATAATGCAGCAGATGCACTCAATACTACAAAGAACAAGTTAGTGATAACTTCTATTACTCCACAACCTGTTATAGATGGTATTACATTTAAGATGACTGTGGCTTTGCAAGACCAATATGGACAACCAGTAGTTGCTACAAGCGATGTTAACTTAGGCGTTGGCTTCCATAATGGAACAACCGGCACTAGTAATACAGCACTTGCAATAGAAGGTAGCACAGCAGGACTTATCCCAACAGGAAAATCTGAAACAACAATGCAGATACAACCAAAGGGAAGTTCTCCAATAGCACAATTAATAGTAAATGCACTAACCCCACAAGATACACTATGGACACCAGCAATTAGCGATTATTTTGCTATATTACCTTCGGCACCATCACAACAAGCAAAGAATATAGTATTCTCAAGAGTAACATATACTTCTGCAACAGCAAAATGGCACGATGGCGATGGCAATGGCGTTATAATCATAGCAAAAGCCGGTGGCTTACTTGAAGCAAACGAAATGCCTGTAAATGGCACAACTTATGTTCCGAACCAAGTTTATGGTGCAGGAAGCAACATTGGCAACGCAGTTGTTCTATACAACGGACAGGTGACTCAACCAATTAATGATGACGAACAAGGAACGATAGACATTTATGGCTTACTTCCAAATACAAACTACTACATATACGCATTCGCATACAATGGCGATAAGGGCAACGAGAGTTACAAGATAACAGCGGCAACCCGTAATCCAAACATACTTACCACATTGGCAGGCAATGATGATGATATAACACTTGGTTCTAACAACACCACAGGGACATCAGCAACAGTCGGCACCAATGCACCATTATATGGAATGATATATGGTGAGGGCGATGTAGATAATTTCAACTTTATGATAACATCTGCAGCACCTAATTTAAGAGTGTTATTACAGAACTTACCGGGCAACTACACATTAGAGTTATACGATTTCACAGGACGTAGGATACGTCGTTCAACACTTATCAGCAATGTAGATGAAGCACTTGTTGTAAATAACTTACCAGCAGGAACTTACGTTGTGAGAGTATTCTCAGAGGACGGTTCGTTCTGGCAGAGAGAAGGCGATGAATACAGATTGTTAATCAACACGTATACTAATGAAATATTCTCAGTAACCCCTACACCATAGTTTAATTAGGTAGGGCACGGGTTTTTAGGAAAGCCCTGGAGCCCGTGTTTCCCACCTAATAAACTTCACTCAAATAGGATTTTTTTAAATTAATAAGGAAAAAATAAAAATGAATAAAAATTCAAAATCACACATATTTGTGTTAGGGCGAATCCTTGTATTAGTAGTTGCTATACTTGCATTCTGCGTAGATATGTTCGCTCAGGATTACCAGATGACCTTGAATCCAAGGCGTCTTGGTAACCAAGTCGGAGTTGAAGTGTGGATAAAGACACTTAACCCAGACGCGCTACCTATCGGAGATATGACTATTCCAGTGTCTTATAATATGGAATACTTATATGCGGCTCCGGAAGGAGAACCAAACCAGCCATCTTCAAAGACAGATGCTGTGTATAATAATGTTGATATGGCTTCCCCATATTATATTATAGAGTCATCGGCTCATAATATCAATGGTTATGGTGGATTAAGAGCATCAGTTGCAACTGGTATCAACGAAGCTATTGCTTCAATCCATGCGGCATTAACATCAGGAACAGGTGGTTTTGTTCCATCAACGGACGACAGAGGTTCATTCGTTGGCGAGCTTCGCTTCTATATTAAGAACGGAGTTCAATTAACAGACGGTGCACTTGCAGAATTTGCTTTCTATAATGGCTTATTAGGTCAAATGGAAATCTTAGATGCAACAGCAGCGCACGGTAATCTAAATTCACTTGTAGAATTTGTGGTATGTCCAGCGTTTCCAATACGCGGTATAACAATACTTAATCCTACAGATTATCAAACAGTAAATCGTTATCCAGCAGCACCTTATGAGTCAATGGGTAATAATAGCACGAACTATGGCTATCCGATTTACTTTGAGCGTTCAGGTTTGCTTGCACCGAGCAAGACACTTGGTGTATATGGAACTCCGCGTTATGCTTATCAAATATCTTACTCATTGGATAACGGCGTTAGCTTTACAGAGTCAGGTAGAGTAGCAGAGAATAGAACAAGTAACTCACAGATGAGTAACCCGACCACAGCTGCAGCAAACTATGAAGGACAAGTAGATTACTTTAGCGAGGCATTGCCTTACTATATGACAACAGGTTCTGGTAAGATATTTCCAGCAGATGTTGCATATTCATCACAATTGACAGACCAACCGGACGGACCTGGATTAGATTCTATGGGCTATGGTGGTGTAATCAGAGTAATATGGAAAGCAGATGCAAACTTCCCATATCGTTCAGAAAATGCAAAACTTAAGATAACAGAACTTGAGGATGCAAATGCAAACTCAGAGACAGCGTTAGTAGACAGACCTCCTTACAAAGATTCAACACGTCATGGTATATCGGAAAATTCATTTGTAATTGGTCGTATATTCTTTGCTCAATTGAATGGCGAATGTCAGTACTTCAGAACAGAAGAAAACTTTTCTGCCCCATCATATTTTACAGCAGGTATTTGGATTAATCTAAATAATGACAATGGCGCTGGCTCAAATCCAGGAGTTATAGCAAGTTCATCTGGCTCAGAAGCTCCTGCAGGTTCTATCGGTGGTTCATGGTTATTATACTTAAAAGATGGCATCTATCCAGCATTTCGCGTTAGAGCAGAAGAAGGCGGTTGGCTATGTGATATAGTATCAAGCAATCCAATAGGCGTATATAGCAATGTGGATGCAAATGGTGATATAGTAGTTAATAGCTTGCATTCAGCAAATTGGACACATTTAGCAGTAGTAGTAGCATCTAATGCAATTACACTCTATGTAGATGGCGAGCAAGTTGCTCAATATACAGACCCTAATGGTGCTACGGCTCGTCCGTATCACTCAAGAATGCCAATATGGGTTGGTGTTAATCCTGATGCTAATTTTGAGACGAACGTAGATTTCTTATACGCTGGTGTTAAAGAATTAGAAGTATGGAATGCTGCACTTACACAGACACAATTAAGACAATATGTATCTGGTGTTCCTTCACCTACATTGGCTTCTAACTTAGGACCACTAACTTCAATACCAAATGACCCGAAAGCAACTTTGGAAATCTATGCAAACTTGCAGGGTGTTAACTCTGACTTAGCATCAGATAGAAAATACCAATGGGACAAAAACAATTTGAACTATTTCGTTTATTGTGAAACCTCAAAGGGTGCAACATCCAATAACGATGCAATCAAATATCGTCCAGATGGCTCGCATATCAAACTTACATCACCTAAATGTGGTGAAGGTGTTAGCAACCTAAAAGGTCATACTTATGAAATTCGTTGGGTATCTTATGGTATCGGTTCATCACTTCCAGCAGAAAATGGTGAAGGCGATATAATGATACAATTAACCCGTGATAATGGTAAGAATTGGTTTGATGCAATTGGCACTCAAGTAGATGATGAGCCAACAAATGGACACTTTGCACTTTCACTTGACAATGAAGAAGTAGAAGCTGGCTCAGCAATATGGGAGCCATACAACAATGTTACATTGACTTCTATTGCAAATGATATACAGGGTGTATTTGATATACCAAACAACTATGTTAAGACAGTTAAATTGCGTATCAGTGGAACAGAAGTTCGTGACCAGTCAGATATTTATGCTGAATCAGATTACTTCATCGTAGCTCCACACTTTGCATTCGTTAATAAGCCGTCAAGCAAATTAACAATAGATGGTAGCCAAACACTTAATGTCACTACTCAGAACGCATTTATGGAAGCATGGATTAAACCATATACTTTCCCAACAGATGGTGATGGAAAGGGTTATTATCCAATCATAACTAAGATGAATCCTGATGCAACATCAGAAGAAGATGGTTTGCACTACGCATTAAGATTGTTACCAACAGGACAATTACAATTTGCAATAGCAAATTATGATGCAACAAATGGCACAAGAGATATACGCACTGCAAATAGTGATTCATACTTCAAGAATGTATTGTCAGAGCCGAATGAGAAGTATTATGATTCTCTATGGTATCACGTAGGTGTATATTTGAATATACCAACTAACGGAACACAATCATACATTACTTTCTTTATAGATGGAACAGCACAAACCGCAGATTCAATTAGAATCCAACTTGGCGACAACCTCAAATTAGAGACAAAGAACACCTATCCAACATATCTTGGTTATGAACCAGATGTAAATGGTGGTGAGTCATATTTTGATGGAGAAATCAAAGAAGTTCGCTTCTGGAGAAATAATCCAGCAGGAATGAGCGATAAAGAATTTGATGCAAACTATTCAGTTCGCAAACTTTATGAGTTCATACAAGGTGCTGCAACAGTTAGAGCAAATGAGTTAACTCAAGTAGGCACAACGAATTATGCACAAGGATTAATAGCAGCTTATTCAATGGACGGCGGTAGCTGGGTAAATGATGGTGCAGACGGCACAATCAAAGCATATCCAGCAAATACAGCACTTAATCTACATACTTTCTCTGCTTGTGGAGATAGATTATATGCAGCATCATATCCATTTATTAAACTTGTAGAGCCGATAGCAGACCAAAAAGTAGGAAATACAGATACAATTCGCGTTCGTTGGATTGGATTTGACTACAATCGTAACGATATGATTAGTTTTACATCAGGAACAACAGCAAAACGCTCTGACCTTGGTATATCCGAAGGTGCTGGTGGTGGTCAAACAAACGACTTCTATCCTGCAGTAGCATCAATGTTTGAAAATAGTGCATTTGCAAATTCATTATCATTGCCAACACAGATTAATCCATTTGAGTTCCAAGGAACAACATCAAAATCTCAATACGCAGGTTTGCTCAATATGTCATTGGCGAATTCGGATGTTAAAAGAGATAGAAGTTATGATGAGCAAGGAACAGTTCCTTCAACACAAACAAATGGTAGATTGCAATTATTTGCACGTGCCAACATTAATTCGCCAGACCCATTAGAATATTCTAATGACGATGGCAAAATTAATACATTAATGTCAGAAGGTCCTGTATTCTCTATTACACCAGCATCAAACTTTACAGTAAGATTATTACTTGAAGGTTATCATATTGGTGGAGTAATAGGTAAGACAGCCCAAACCGGTATATTAGGAACAGAATATGAGAGCAATGGTTTGAACATTAGATTCTATCAGAATGAAGCAGGCACACCTGGTGATTTCGTAGCAAATTCAACAACATTGAACAAAGCATCATATTCAAAAACAGCAATGAATCCAGCAAACAGAAACAAAGGCGATTTCAGTTATGCAAATATACCATTTACGCTAACAGAAGCAGTTGATGGACAATACTTTGTGGTAATTGATAATATTAACTATCTTCCTATAATGTCAGCATTTGCAGCAACATTCAAATATGTTGGTGATGATGAGACAACTTGGGGTGTAGAATCAGGATGGGATTTCACTGGCTGGAATGGTGCAGAAGGTAATGTAATGACTTCAACCGATGACCCACTAACTCCGGGCAATGTATTTACAGCATATATGATGGAAGTTCCGACAGCAGACCGCAACTCATTGACAGGAACATTTACACTTACACCACTTAACTTTAACGCTGGTAGCGGCTCAAAGAATATAGCAGATGCAACTGCAATAGCAGCAATGGTTGCTGGTGATGTAGTGAAAGATGGTTATATCAATACCAATGATTACGAATCAATCAGAGATTCTGCTGCGATGTCTACATTAGCAAAATATAGTTTACGCGGAACAGGTGTTCCAGCAAATGCGATAGATAGAACGATGGTAGATAACAATTATGGTAAAGTTTCATCATTAAGAGAACTTGCAGACATAACAAGTGTATTATATCCAACTGTAGATGAAGAGCAATCAACAGCATTAACTGAATATCTAAATGGTAGAACAGCATTGGAAGTAAATGCAGAAGTGGAAAGAATTAATGCAGAGGTAGCAGCAATGCACAAAGCAAAAATTGCAGAGACATTGCAAGGCGGAATTGATTACATTGTAACAGCCACTCCTTATGTAAATGGCAATTACGTTGATGTTCCAGTATATATCCAAAACATTGGAGACATCTGGTCAATGGCAAATGCTTCATTCCCAATAGAGTTTGACCCAACAGTAGTTAGTTTCGCAGGTTTAGTAGAAACAACCCCAGTAATGTTCAGCAACAATAGCGCTGCCGGTTACTTAAAGGCATTCTATGCCCCAAGTGATGTAGCAAACGACCCTATTGCAAATACTTACTCAATAGAAATCAACTTTGATGCACGTTCTAGTTCAAATAAACCTGGTCTTACAGTTCCATCAACGAAAACTTATCTTGGCACATTGCGTTTCAACTTGTTGCGTAATGACGAAAGTATATTCTTTAATTGGTCACAATGGGCAGCTGTATTATCAGTAGATGGTAGAGAATTAACTCCAGACGGAACATTTGAAGATATTAAACCAATCATTGTAGAGAAAGCAGTTATATTAGTTGCTCCAAATGGTGGTGAAGTATTTACCGCTGGAACAGGAACAAATATCGTATGGAAATCTCCAATCGTAAGTCGTAATGTAAATCTTGAATATTCAATAGATAACGGCAGTAATTGGACAGTAATCACAACAACAGGACCAATACAAGTAACGCTTTGCGATTATATTTGGAGCACTCCATACGTAAGCACAAATCAAGCACTTGTTCGTATAGTAGATGCAACTTCTCGTGAAGTATTAGCAAGAAGTGCAAAAGTGTTCTCAATTACAATGGCACCAACAGAAATCGTTCGTCCAGCAGCAGTTGACCCAACTTATATCGCTGGCACAAAAGATGTTATTAAATGGCATTGTAGCCAAGACATAACAGTATACTTTGAGTATTCAGAGAATGGCATTAATGGCTGGACAAAAATTACAGACATTGTAAATGCACAACTTGGAGAAACACCTTGGACGGTAAAAGCATCCAATACTTGCGGTGCAGTTATCAGAATGGTGAACTCAAAGACAGGCGAAGTGCTTGCTACATCTGAACCATTTAGAGTGGCTTCCGGCTCTGTAACGCTTACTTCACCTAAGAAGGGCGACCAATTAAATAAGAACACAAAGATAGCAATTAAATGGACATCATCAGTTGTAACTAAATTCAACCTTGAATATAGCACAGACGCAGGTGCACATTGGACAACAATAGCAGAGAACGTAACAGCTTCAGCAAAACAAACAACTTGGACTACTCCAGACGTTGTAACTACAAATGCAATCATCCGTGCAGTAAATGGTTCAAACAGCTGTATTGAATACTTCAGAACTGGCTTGTTTGCAATCGGAAAAACTGATATTGAAGAGCCAATCGCAGAAACTTCATCCGCTATTGCAAATATCAATCCAAATCCGGCAAGCGATGTTGCAACACTCACATACAATGTAACTGATAACACTAACGTTAGCATATCAATTTACGATGTTCGTGGTAATAAAGTTCTTGACATAGTAGCAGGTGAATACACTACCGCAGGTATTCATTCACTTAACTTCAATGTTACCAACTTATCATCCGGCGTATATGTAATTCGTATGCAAGCAGGTGCATCATTTGCAGTAAAAGAATTTGTAGTTGTTAAATAATCTCTGATTAGATAGCAAATACGGCTCTTAAAACCAAACAAAACAGGCAGTTCTTAATTGGGCTGCCTGTTTTTTTTGTTTAGTCCAGAAAGTATAGTTTATATAATTCGTCATTACGTGCTTAATCAGCAATTTCCGAAATATCTATCTGAAATGTGATTTATCTGATTGACCTGATTTGCTTGATTGAAAAGAATAACATTGATTTGTATATATGTGCTTATAATTCAGATGGTTACGATACTTTGCTTTACTATTGTGATTGCAATGACGGCATCGGCGGTGGTAGCGGACGGCGGTTCGTGTTGTTAATGGCGATATGATATTTCTACTATAACAGAAAGTCCGTATCTAAATGCTATAAATTTATGAAGCAGTAAGGAATTGCTACTACACAATGCTACAAAAAAAAAGGATTCACTCGGAATCCTTTTTTTATGGAATATCAATGCTTTGCGTTATATAAGTTTTGCTTCTCTTCGCATCTTAAAAGCATTTTTTAATGATAAAATGCCGATTGAACCAAAACCCGCAAGAAACATAATTTGGAATGGTATTGCTGCGATTTCCAAATAATAAATGGATAAGCCAATGCCAAATAAGAAGTAAAGCGCAAATAACAACTCAACAACTACAACGGATGATACCTTGAGTTTAGAAAAATATTTTTTTGTGGTAGCGGTTGCTGGAGCACTTCCTGTTTTTGGAGTTCTAACGAATGCAGATTTTTTTCCAATAAACGCTTCAAATATCGCTTTTGAATTATTAACAGCCATTCCCATACTACCTGCCATAAATACAGGGAAGAGTAGCAAACGCTTACGCCAATCAGCGTGTATCGTCTTTTGCCCGTAAGTGTAGAAAATAAAGGTGGCTATGGTAGCGAATACAAAAATAGACATCAAGGAATAGAATGTGTCTACGCCAGAATAGTGGTTTTTGATAAACACAACGGGAATGTTGAGCAATGCTGTAAGTATGATGAATGGGAAAACAATATTGCTGGTGAGATGTGCAAAGCTTTCCAATTTTTGACCAAGCGTAAGTTTTTTGCGTTCTTTGAATATGCGTGGAATTAGTTTTATGGCTGTTTCAACAGCACCCTTGGTCCAGCGGAATTGTTGTATTTTTAGCGAATTGATGTCTTGTGGGAGTTCGGCAGGAGAGGTTATTTCGTTTAAGTATATGAATTTCCATCCTTTAAGTTGGGCTCGGTAGCTCAAATCTAAATCTTCGGTTAAGGTATCTGCTTGCCAATTACCGGCATCTATTATGGTTGCCTTTCGCCAAATACCAGCAGTGCCATTGAAACTAAAGAAGAAGTCGGCATTGCTGCGAGTTTGCTGTTCTACGCAGAAGTGAGCATCAAGAGCGAGTGCTTGTGCTTTAGTAATCATTGAATAATCTTCGTTTAGATGTTCCCAGCGAGTTTGCACAAGTCCAATATTTGGATTTTGGAAGTAAGGAACTGTTTCTTCGAGGAAGTCCTCATTTGGAACGAAATCGGCATCAAAAATAGCAACAAATTCACCTTCTGCAACCTCTAATCCGGCTTTAAGAGCGCCTGCTTTGTATCCGGAGCGGTCTATTCGGTGAATGTATTTGATGTTGTAACCTTTGGCTTTGTATTCATCAACTACTTTGTTGGCTAATGTTATTGTGTCATCGGTAGAGTCGTCAAGGACTTGGATTTCCAATTTGTCTATTGGATATTTTATTTTGCAGACGGCACGTATTAGTCGTTCAACCACGCTATATTCATTGAACATAGGCAACTGGATGGTTACCATAGGCACGTCTGTTTGCATCTCTGGCTTTTCGCGTCTATTTTTGAGCGTTTTTCTGTAAAAATATACTAGTATTAGTCCGTGAATACCGAAACTAAAGAGTATACAAAGTGAGAGAAAATATATAACAAGTATAATTATTTCCATTTTCTATAGGAAACTCCTAAATAATGAATAATGATTAGTGAGTGAATAATATTTATTTTCAATTAAATATTGTTGTAAAATTATTTTTTTAATAAGTTAGCATTTACCAACCCGACACCACTGCGAGCATAATATCTTCGGCTGTTTGCTTCAATATTACTTGTATGGTCTCATCTCTAGCAGCCATAGCATTTTGCACATCAAACAAGCCGTAGTTGGAGAATGTTTTCTTCCATATCTGCTTCTTATTTACGTTATCATAGTATTCGGCTGAGCAATTTACTGTGATGCGTTTTTCTGTTTCTAACTCTGCTTGTCCTACGCTATTGGTCGCTTCGCTTATTGATGTAATAGATATTGTAATTTTGGCATCGCCAATATCATCAGACAACTCAAAGGAATTATCTCGCCGAAAGTTATTTACTACTTCTGTTTCTAAATCCACTTTATATTGTGGATTACCGAAACCACTTTGGTCTGTTACCGACATTATCTGCAGAGTATGCAGATGCTCGGGTATTGAACCGCCAGTAAAACTATAACAGCCGGTTAGCAGTTCTGCTATTAATAATGAAAAACAAAGTAGATATGATATTTTTCTATACATCTCTATCATCTAAAAAACGGATTATTTTGGCGTTCAAATCCTATGGTGGTAGTTTCATTATGACCAGCCAATACTTTATAATTATCAGGTAGAGTCAGCAACTTGGTCTTAATAGAATTAATAAGTGTGCCGAAGTCGCTACCCTCAAAATCAGTTCTTCCAATACTTAGATAGAACAAGGTATCGCCGACAAAAACAGTATTTGCATTTCTTTCTAAATAGCATACACCACCGGGGGAATGTCCTGGTGTATGTAGAACCTCAAAGGACATATCGCCGCATTCTATAATTTCGCCACCGGCAAGCAATACATCTGGAGTAACAGGTTCGAACTGCACCACGCTACCACCGAGTTCCATCTCTGGAATGCTTAATCTGAAAGCGTCATCTTTATGGACGTATATTTTTGCGTTTGTCTCGCGTTTTAGTTCTGCAAGCCCGCCGATATGGTCCCAATGTGTATGCGTAATAAAAATGTGAGTAAGGTTTAAACCATTTTTTTCTAAGTGTGGTCGTATAGCATCATAGCAGTCAAAGGGAGCGTCTACCAATGCGCAGGTCTTATTTTTGTCAAATACTAGATAAGTATTATTTTCTATTGGACCGCTCGTAAGACGAATTACATTCATTTTTACTCCATTCTAATAAAATACAAACACAAATATATAAAAAGAATATTAAATAATTATCAAAAATATTTTTTCTATAATCATTTAATGTAAAAAGTTTTCCACACTACAAATATTTATCCCCAAAGAAAAAGCCCATATCTAATATGGACTTTGAAGTATGATAAATTGTATGTAGTGCAAAGTATGAAAGATTTTGTAAGAATAAAAATTAATTTAGTGCGGAAAGGGGGACTTGAACCCCCACGCCCATAAGGCGCCACCCCCTCAAGATGGTGCGTCTGCCAATTTCGCCATTCCCGCTAACAATTTGCAGCTAATTTTCAGTGTATAACACACGCATACCATTTTACGCATCGTTATAACTTACAAAACTAATATATTTTTTTGAAACTACAAAATATTTTCAATATTATTTCCATCTTCTATTTGAACATCATCTTCGTTGTTTTCTGTATCATCATCGGCAACGATGGTAATTAAGTCGGAATGTCCTAATTTATCTATATCTTCTTGCGATACTTCTAACACGAGTTCGGTCTTTGATTCTTCGTCTTCACGCAACTTTTCTTCTGCTATTTCGTCTATCTCGCGCAATTTTGGTAAATCGTCAAGGGCGTTTAGTCCGAATGTCCGTAGGAAGTCCGTAGTGGTTGAATAAAGTAACGGTCTACCAAGTGTATCCTTGCGTCCGGCTATTTGCACCAATCCTTTGTCTATCAGAGCATTTACAACTTCGCTGGAACTAAGCACTCCACGTATTCTATCAATCTCTTGCTTGGTTGTCGGTTGCTTGTAAGCAATAATAGCAAGGGTTTCCAATTGTGCATTAGAGAAGTTTTTATTGATTTTGGATTTATACATACGCAGGACTTGCTCGCCATACTGCGGTATAGTAGCGAATTGGTAGCAGCCAGAGTAATGAACGATGCGATAGGGACGATTAGAATTATCTAAGTCCTCATTAATCTCCTCTATCAATTTTACTATATCATCTATCGTTATCTCTGCTGTATCGTTATCGGCAGTTGCGTCATTGTATAATGCTAATTTCAGTATATTTTCTGCTGATAGATTATCATCTGTAGTTGATGCGAAAATCAATGCTTCTATGATTGCACGCTGTTCTGTTCTATCGAGAGATAAAAATAATGGGGTGTTGGTTTTCATTTAATATTATTTTATTGAATACTTTTTCTTATATTGAACTTTATGAAAGCAAATATAACAATAATTAGCCAATTTTTACTTATAGCATCTGTCATATTTCTATTCTATCCGACATCAAATAACGCAAATGTTAATAATTATGCTTTGCTACTTGATGGAATGGATACATTGAAATACTATGGAATGGATACTACAGGACATTGGTGGGCTATCACAAAGCCATTCGGAAAATACCGCTTGTATATAGATGGGATTGAGGGCGAAGTATGCGATGATATAACTTATCCTGTTATCTCACCCGATGCTCGCCAATGGTCATACTATGGCTACTACAATAGCGTAATCCATTTTATTGCGAATGAAGGCGACTCCATTGCTAATTATGAATTGGATGCTACTGATTTCGGCGAAAATGTATATTCCCCCACTGGTGAATACTTAGCGTATTCATATTTCCAAAGTGGAACAGAAGTTATTGTGCTACCTAACCGCACAATTAAAGTGACAAATAGATATGGAAAATTATTCATTGATAACTCCGGCACCTCCTATACCATTATGGGCAAGCACTATAATAGTTATGTGATAAATATCAACGGCAAAGAATCCACAACATTTGACAGCATCATCCCAATCGGCTATTGGCACAACCGCGATTTCATATATGCCGGCTTCAATGGTAGCAGTTGGGACATATATCAAGGGGAGAAGCAAATAGGCACATCATATAGTCAGGTATTAGATGCGATAGTCAATAAAGCTGGAACAATTCTCGCAATGCTGGTGCGACTAAACACCGGCAGATGTATGTGTATTGTTGTTGGGGCGGATTACTATGACCCAATTTATGGAAAGACATACGACAATGTATGGGGCTTGGCATTGCATCCAACAGAGATGATTTACGGATATGGTGCAACAGAGCATAGCCGAACCTTTGTTGTGCAGAGCGCTACGGAGTATAACGCAAATGGAGAAATAGGCAGACCATTCTATTCTTACAATGGAGATGAATTGATATTTACAGCGATGGGGGAGTTTGGTCCTTATATCAATGTAAATGGAAAAAAGACGGATATAAGAATTTCGCTATACCAAGACGATATTATCGCAAAGAAGCCCGGCGAAGAAACCATAGCGCTACCAACGGAACTCACGCTCTTAATATACAATTATGCTAAGAATGAATCTTATCCTCATATCTTATGCGATGCCGTGAGCAATGTTATCTACAACGCACATAGCAATAGATACGAAGCATTGGGAGTTATTAACAATAGGTTGTATATGCTGTGGGAATGATGTTTCGCTATTATTGTATCTTCTGCATCCGTGCAATGAAAAAGCCATCCGTTTTGTGTATATGTGGATAAAGCGTGATGTAGAAGTCATTGCTTCCTAAATCTAAATGGACACCATAACGAACGAAGTAGGGGAGTAGCGGCTCTGCTGCAAACTCCTTATGCTCATTCAAAAAACGCTGAACTATCAACTCATTCTCTTGCGGAAGTATAGAACATGTAGAGTATATTAGATGTCCTCCATCGGAGACATACTTTGAATACTCGCAAAGTATATCGTATTGTTTGCTCGCTATCTTTTGGATGGTCTTTTCGGTGATTGTATATTTCTTCATTGGGTCGCGTCGAAGTGTTCCACTTCCTGAGCAAGGAGCATCCACTAATACGATATTGGCAATGGGCATTTTTTTGCTTGTCGCTATTGAGTGCATACCGGCTAATGTTGCACGCTTCCCAATTTCCAGCAACTTCCGCTGAACAATATCGTTGCAAATAATAGTTCCGCTATCACATTGCAGGTCGGCTATGTGCAATGCTTTGCCACCAGCGCCAGCACACGCATCCAATACAATATCGTTGCTTTGTGGAGATGCTGCGTATCCGACTAATTGGCTCGCTTCATCTTGTATGCCAAACCATCCTTGCCTATACATATCTAATGTTGTAAGTTGATGGCGCTTAGGTAACACAATGCAAGCAGGAGAAATCTCTCCGTAATAGCATTCTATACCATTGTCATTAAGTGACTGTATTACATTACCTCTATCGGCTTTGCTGGTATTTACTCGCAGGCAGGTCGCTGCTGGTGTATTCATTGCTGGGGCGAAATTTGCTATATCTAATGTCGGTATTGACTTCTGAATGAAGGATAGGAATTCCGGCTTAAAGGAGTATCGCTCAGCGGTAAGTTCTATATTTGTAAGTGAATTAGAAGTGGCACAATTTTTGCTTTCGTTTATCAAATTGAAATACGCTCTTAGTTCGGAAATAAGTGTGTTATGCAGGTAATTATTAAATGCTTCCGTCTCTTTAATAATTGATAAATCGCAACTTATTGACTCTATCACGGAAATGTTTTTACCATCAGATTGATAATGGCAGAAGGAGACATCCAAATCACTAAATTCAACAGGGAAACCTTCCGATAATAATATCTGCAGTAGCACATAAATGGAATGCTCTGGTGCATTGTTGAATACAGATGGATGTTGCAGCTTCTCGCACACGCCATTGATGTCCACAAACTTTTTTAAGAGCAACATATTACGTATCGTAGTGAATACTGCTTGCGATATAAATTTACGTTCCTTGCTACCAATGAGTTTCCGCTTCTGTAAGAAGAACTGCTCGGTTGTCCTATCTGCCGATAGCGATGAGTTATAAATGCGTTTCAGTAGTTGTCCGCAGTTGTCTATTAGGTTAATTAGCCGCATATTGCAAGTATGAATAAAGTAGGTATTGGAACTACAAAGATATAAAAATCTGTATAAATATTTACACACTTACCTAAAAATGTGCAGAACATTTGCAAAATGTTGATAAAATGCGGTGAAATAAACATAATTGTTTGGTGGTTTAGTAAATAATTATTAAATTGCAATTATCAATATACTAACAGCGTGATATTTTATTTGTATCACTCACATTAAGAATTATTATTATTTATATATTATTGGAGAATTATTTATGAAAAAAGCTATTCTATCGATGCTGCTTTTTCTAACACTTTGTGCTGTTACACAAGCGCAAGGACTTAAGATAGTGAAACAAGCTGTCGGCACTGGCGGATTCATCAACCAAAAGACCTCTGTCGGCACTATGTCCGGTATATTCGGGCAATCTATGGTCGGACGATACAATACCACTATAGACGGCAAACAGCACACTATGTATCTGGGTTTCTGGAATCCGTTCCCGTTTAATGCAACGTCTATCATAGACGAAGTGGATGCCGGTAAATCTGTCTACAACTACCCTAACCCAGTTATGGACGCAACTACATTTATGTTTAATTTGAATGAAGCTGCTTACGTTACAATTAACGTCTATAACAACCTTGGCGCACAAGTCGCAACTGTTGCTACTAACCAAATGTGCTCACAAGGTCAAAATTCCATACAATGGAATATCAGAAACAACGAAGGCGTCGGCTCTGGTGCTTACTCTTATGACGTGCAAGTCACTCCAGTCGCTATTGCTACTGGCTCAAACACCTACTCTCTAAGAGGAATATTGATGATTGCTCGATAATAACATTATTATTGTAGTGACATCGCAAACCGTAGGTATTAAGGTAATCCCTACACCAATCTAATTAAAAGTAAAATATTTTTTGTTATACATATTAAAGGAAAAAGTTTAATGAAGAAACAAGTTCTTCTCTTAATCGCATTATTTGCAGTCATTACTGCAAGTGCGTTGGCTCAGGTGCCAACCACACTAAACCTACAGGGCTTCCTCACCGGACCAAATGACGAGCCCTTTAACGGCACAGTTACTATGGAATTCCAAATGTTCACTGACCCAGACAATCTCGGTTCAGTTGTGCACACAGAATCGTTAGGATCTGTAACAGTAACCGACGGTTACTACAATTTGCGCATTGGCGTGGCACCAAATACAATAGGTAATGTTGTAAACCTCGCAAAGAATCCGTTATACTATCAATTGGTAGTTAATGGAACTCCACAATTCGCAAAGCCAATTCCATTCGACGCTACACCATTCTCTTTCGGCTCTAAGTTCGCTGAAGTTTCTGCAAATGCAGATAGCGCTGAATATGCCAAAGTTGCTGGTGAAGCAAGACCTATCGGTCCAGCCGGCGGTATCTTGTCAGGTGAATATCCTGACAAATTAGAGTTAGACCCTAACGCTCTAAAAGGTCAACTTGATATTATGCTCGAAAACATCTCCGCTACTCCTAAGGGACCTGCAGATGGTGACATCACTGGAACTTATCCAGACAAGCTACGTATCAAAGAAAGACACGTTACAGGTGTTCAACTCGACTACAACACTATCACAGCAGAGAACATTCGTAATGGCTCTGTTACTTTAGACAAAGTTGCTACTCCATCTAACCAGAACACAAATTCTTTCCTCTGGTGGAATAAAGCAACTGGTCGCTACGAACAAGCAACTCTTAACAAGGTTATCGCTGACGGTTGGATGACTGACGGCTATATCCCAACTTGGAATGAGGACGCAGATTACTTCGTGCCAAGTCCTATCTGGATTAATCCATCTAACACACTTGTAAAATTGGGCGATGGAACTAATTTTGATGTTACAGGACTCACTACACTAAACGACCTTACGGTTACAGGTAGCACAAACATAGATGGTTCGCTTAACGTTGCATCTAAAGCTATCCTCAATGGTGGCGCTACTATCTTTGGAATACCAACTTCCGGCACTGACGTAGTTAATAGAAACTATGTTGATGCACAGATTGGTCCTATCAATACTGAACTTGCTCGCATAGATGCACAAGTTATTGCAAATACTGCTGCTATCGCTACTAAAGCAAGCATAGCTGACCTTAATAACTTATCCGCTACTGTAAGCAACTTGGCTAACACTGTTAATCAAAAAGCAGACAAAACTGAACTTAATGCATTAGCTGCCATAGTAGATACAAAAGCAAGCCAGACAGACCTTACTGCTTTAACTGCTGTTGTGGCAACAAAAGCAAGCCAAGCAGATTTGCTTGCTCTAGATAGTGACTTAGATGCTTTGACTGCTGTAGTAGATACAAAAGCAAATCAGACAGCCCTTGACGCTCTAACTGCTGTTGTGGCAACAAAAGCAGCCCAAACAGACCTAGATGCTTTGACTCTCGTTGTAGATGGCAAAGCAACACAAGTCGCTTTGATTGATACTGCCGCTGCTTTAAGAGCATATATCGATGCAAAGGCATCCATCAACGTTCCTAACAACACAATCCCAAAAGCAGATGCAAGCGGAAACTTAGTTGCAAGCAACATCACTGATGATGATTACGTTGTTACAATTACTAAAGGTTTAGTTGTTGATAATATTGCTGGTCCTGCTAATAGTGGTCAAACACAGATTACAGGTCCTGTCTACATTAATGGTTCTTCTAATGCTGGTAGCACAAACACTTTCACTACAAGTATTGCTACTATTGGCAATGGCACACTTAATTTAGGTAGATATAGCTTTTCACAAGGAAATAATACCGGAACGGCTACAAAGATAAATGGTCTTAATGTAGATATCGGTGCTGCTAGCTATGGACTGCTACAAGGAACAACCGGAACGGCAGTTAATGTTGCAGGTCTTAATGTAGATATAGAAGGTGCAACATTAAATCTTAATACGGGTCAACTGCCAGCTGGAAATTCATACCAACGTTCTACAAATATTGGTAATGATTTATCACCCGCTGTTACAATTAATTCACAAGCAATTAATATCGGTGTTGGTAGTGGTGTCATAATTCCACCGCCTCCTCCTAATACAAATGCAATCAATATTGGTAGCGATAATTCAGTCACTAATATAAATGGCACAGTTAGCTTTGCAAAATCATTCTTAGTTCCTACTCCTACTTTAGACACAACCTCTTCCAACTTAACAGTGGTTAATAAACAATATGTAGCAGATAGAATACTTGAAGCTACAATGGGACTTACTAATCCGGACGTTATTTGGGATATTGAAACAAGCACAGGTTACATACCATTGGCAACAGGCAGACCATCTCCTACAGAGCCACGCAGATTCCAAAATAGCCCGTTGCTTGTAACAACAATTGATGACAATGGAACAGATAGAAGCAAAATAACTAGCGATGGACTTATCTATGCGCTTGATTTTGTTGCGAATCGCAATGTAGAAGTAGTCAACGGTAATATAACAGTAGGCACAGGTAACAATCAAATTGCAATTGGTAATAACACCATCAATTTGGCTACTGATTTAATAATTAGTAAATCGGTTGTTGGTGCAGGTCTAACTTCTATAAGGTTAGGTAACGATATTCTTAATGATGTGGATGCACTAGATAATTTTAGTGTAAATTCTAATGGTAACTTAGTTGCAAGAGGCACAACACAATTATATGGTACTACAACACTTAGAGGCAACTTAAATGTTATTGGCACTGCTACGGCTGACTTCAATAACGCAGTTACATTCTGGGGCACAGCAACAGCACAAACTCCAACAGTCGCTAGTCATGTTGCAACTAAAGGATATGTAGATGATGCAATATCTGCTGCTGTATCAGGTTTAGGCGGTGGCGCTGGTTTAGATGAAGTAGATGACAATTATATTCCAATTGTGGAAGGCGGCGTTTTAGTAAATAGTCCAATTTACAGAAATGTATTTGGTTCTTTATTTACTTCAGATATAATGGCTATTGATACATCCTTAGTTATAGATAATAATGCTTGGATTCACGGAAATACAATCATCTGTGACCCTGATATATGGTATGGTAGCACAGACCCAGTAACAAAATCACTTTTCATTGGTGGCACCCCATTAGATATAATAGGTAACTGCTATAATGCAGATGGCTCTTGGAATGATGATGTAGAAGCAGATGAATATAAATGGTGGTATACTGGAGCAATTAATGCGATAATACATAAAGACCAACCAGCAGGTCTTGCTATATTTGCAGACGATTTCTTTGACGCGAATATATACTATGACCAAACCGGTGGTCCTGCAGAGTTATTTGGTGTTTATGTAGACCTATCAAATGAGTATGGAACTCAGGTAGCTTATCCAAGAGCATACGCAGGTAAGTTCCTATCTAATTCTGCGGGTACTTATGCAACAGTGTTCATCAAGAATTTAGCTTCTCCAGCATATTCAAGTGCCCCAAGAGATAATGCAGCATTATTTGTTAATGGTGGTATTAACTTAGATGGTCCTATATCATCTTTTGTCGAGGAACATAAAACTTCAAGACCAATAAATCCATCCCAATCTTCTTCATGGAGAGTATCAACTGATGTGACTACTATTCCTGCAGGAACCAATGGACAGATTATGTATATAATTAACACTTCTGCTTCTCAAGTAACAGTCAATGGAACTGATATTGCTGGTAAAAAAGCGCAGATGTTTATATGTTATGCTGGCGAATGGTATCCATTCCAATAACAATAACCCGCTAACTAACAGACACATACAAAAAGGGAACTCTCGTAGTTCCCTTTTTTATTATCCACAATTACGAATTTATAATAGTTATTTGAAAAAAAAATCGTATATTGTATTATAATAGATTAATAATAAAAATAAAATTTATGAAAAAATTAAACACATCGGTAACTTTTGAAGGTAGAGAATATTCACTAGAAACTGGAAGATTAGCAAAATTTGCGAACTCTGTATTGGTAAAATGCGGCGATACTATGGTACTTGTTACTGCTGTTGCTTCAGAAAAAGAACTCGAAGGTATTGACTTCCTTCCGCTTCAAGTAGAATATAAAGAGAAATTCTCCGCTGCTGGCAAAATTCCCGGTGGCTTCTTAAAACGCGAAGGTCGCCCGACCGACCGCGAAGTTCTATGCTCACGACTCATTGATAGACCTATCCGCCCAATGATACCTAAAACCTGGCACCACGAGACACAAATCATCGCCAATGTTTTCTCATCTGACCCTGATGTAAATTCCGAAACTCTTGCTGCTGTTGGCGCATCCGCAGCACTCCTAATTTCCGAAATACCATTTGATGTAGCCATCTCACAAGTGAGAGTCGGACGTCTGAATGGAAAATTTATCGCTAATCCATCCAACGCACAACTCGAACATTGCGATATAGATATTTCTGTATCCGGCTCTGATGTTGCTATTATGATGGTAGAAGGCGAAATGAAAGAAATCTCTGAAGACGACTTTGTCGCAGCATTGGAATTCGCTCACTCTAAAATCCGCGAACTAAATGCTCTCCAAATGCAATTACTTAAATTATTCGAAGCAGAGAATGGAACAGTCGTTAAGAAAGCAGTTAGCACAGATGAAACACCTGAAGAAGTGGTTGCATTAGTGCAAAATGCAGTGAAAGACGAATTGCATAAATATGTGCATACCGTTTCCACAAAAAATGAACGCCACGATGCTCGTCTTGTCATAAAGGAACACGTAGTTGAAACCCTTACGAACTCTGACTTACCGCTAATTAAAGGAGATGCAGATGCTGAGCCAGCTACGAAAGAGCAAATAGAAAAATTGGGTGATGAAATTGTATCTAAGTTTGAGAAGAAAATGATGCGTGCAATGATATTGGATGACAAAATACGTCTCGATGGCAGAAAACTTGACCAGATACGTCCTATATCTTGCGAAATAGGTGTGCTTCCACGCACACACGGCTCGGCACTCTTTACCAGAGGCGAGACACAGTCGCTAACTTCACTCACACTCGGCACAAGCAGAGATGAGCAAATGATAGATGGCTTGCAACCAACATATAACGAACGCTTTATCTTGCACTACAACTTTCCGCCATTCTCCGTTGGAGAAACAGGCAGATTGATGACCGGTAGACGTGAAATCGGACACGGGCATCTTGCTTGGCGTGCATTGAAGGACTTGCTACCAGAGCAAGAGGGGTTTCCATACACGATACGCATTGTTTCAGATATATTAGAATCCAACGGCTCGTCATCTATGGCGACAGTTTGTGCTGGTTCATTAGCGTTATTTAATGCCGGTGTGCCAATGAAGAAACCAGTTGCAGGTATTGCAATGGGCTTGATTAAAGAAGAAGATAAAGTTGCAATACTTAGCGATATACTTGGTGATGAAGATTTTCTTGGCGATATGGACTTCAAAGTATGCGGAACTGCAGATGGCATTACCGCCTGCCAGATGGACATCAAAATAGACGAAGGTCTATCCACTGACTTCCTGCGTAAAGCATTAGACCAAGCAAAGCAAGGTAGAATGCACATATTAGGCATTATGAACGATTGCATAGGTAAGCCAGCTGCTGATTTGTCTCCTTTTGCTCCTCGCTTCACGTCAATTAAGATACCGCAAGATACTATTGGTGCAGTTATCGGCACTGGTGGAGAAACAATACGCTCTATTGTGAAGGAAACAGGTGCAGAAATTAACATAGAAGAAGATGGCACTGTTCTTATCGCAGCAACAACACAAGAAGCAAGCGATGCCGCTATCGCTATCATACGCAGTTTAACAAAAAAGCCAGAAGTTGGCACTGTCTATTCCGGCGTTGTGAAAGAAATTAGAGAGGAATTGGGTGCTTTCGTTGAGTTTATGCCTAAGACACAGGGTCTGTTGCATATCTCACAAATTGCAAACGAACGAGTAAACAAAGTGTCCGATTACTTAAAACCGGGAGAACAAATAGAAGTGAAACTTATTGAAATACGTGATGGCAAGTTCCGCCTAAGCAGAAAGGTTTTACTATAAACATAAATAATTAAATTAGTTAACAAATCTATTATTATAAACAAATACGAGGGGCTGTATGATAAAATTCGGCACAGATGGCTGGCGAGCAGAAATCGCCCGTGATTTTACTTTTGAAAATTTGCGGTATGTAGCAATGGCTACCGCAAAATATATCAATTCATTAGCAGATGAGAAACGCAAAAAGAAAGTTCCAACCAATGCAAAACGGGAACGTCCTACTGTTGCCGCTTGCGTTGTTGGCTATGATACACGCTTCTTATCAAAAGAGTTCGCTTACGAGGTCGCTATGGTGCTTGCAAGTCAAGGAGTTATTGTGCATCTAACAGATGATGTATCCTCTACTCCGCAAGTTTCTTTTAATACCAAGCAAAAAGGCGTAAATCTCGGCATTGTAATCACAGCAAGCCATAACCCACCAAAATATAACGGCTTTAAGCTGAAAGCCGCTTTCGGCGGTCCGGCTACTCCAGAGCAAATCGCCTTAGTTGAAAAGGAACTTGCAAAAATCTGGGGCAAGCCACTAAATATTAAAATGCTTTCATTTGAAGATTACGTTGCTACTAGGCAGATACGCCTCTTTAATGCTAAAGAATCCTATATCCGTTTGATTAAAAAGAAAATAGATGTAGAGGCGATACATAATGCAAAATTCAAAATGGTATTTGATATGATGTATGGCGCTGGTATTAATACAGTTAAGACATTGCTCCCTACCGCAGATGAAATACACGATGAACTCAACCCATCTTTCGGAAATCTCGGGCATCCAGAGCCAATAGCAGAAAATCTATACGACCTTAGCGATAAAGTTCGCGATGGTAAATATGATGTCGGCTTTGCTTTTGATGGCGATGCAGACCGGCTTGGTGCAGTTGATAACACTGGCGAGTTCGTTGATTCGCATAAAATATTTTTGATATTACTAAAATACTTAGTAGAGGTTAGAAAGAAACGCGCTGCTGTTGTAAAAACAGTATCGCTTACATCTATGGTGGATATGTATTGCGAAAAGAAGCATCTTGAGATGATAGAAACACCAGTCGGCTTCAAATATGTTGCTGAATTGATGTCATCGCAAAATGTCCTCATCGGTGGCGAAGAGTCCGGGGGACTCGCTACAATACTACACATACCAGAGCGAGACGGCTTATTCAATGCTATGTTCTTGCTTGAAGTAATGGCTGTGCGTAAGAAATCATTGCGCGAACTCTGTCAAGAGTTAGACGAGGAATTTGGTCCGCACAGATATATGAGACGCGATAAAACTGTTACGCAACAAAAGAAAGAAGCAATACTCGCTTTCGCAGAAAAAGGACCTGCAAAGATTGGTAAAGAGCCAGTTCTTAGCACCAACAAGCGCGACGGCTATAAGTTCTTCGTAGAAAATGGATGGGTGCTAATCCGGGCATCAGGCACAGAGCCACTTGTTCGCATCTATGCTGAAGCGGATTCGCTCGGCAAGGTTAGCCAACTAATAGAAGAAGTAGAAAAATGGGGGAAATAATTGAAGTGTAATATAGTAATGTTATTGCTTCATATTCCGTTTTAGTTCCTTATTATTCCCTAACGTTCAAAGGCAACATATTTCATTTTATGTTGCCTTTTTTTTGATAGTATTGCTTGATATAATTATAATTTTGAAAAATATAACTATATTGCAGGAGTATAGTTCAATGAAAAATACAAAATGAGAAAACTATATTTGATAGACGGTATGTCTGTTGCATTTCGTGCCTATCACGCCTTCGGTGATACGCCACTAACAAACAAAGATGGTTTGCCTACTGGAGCCATCTTAGGTTTTGCTAATATCATAACCGGTTTTATTGAGAAAGAAAAGCCGGATAATATCGCTGTGTGCTTTGATTGCCGCCAACCTACATTTAGACATCAACTATATCCTGAATATAAAGCAAATCGCAAAGCATTTCCCGAAGATTTAGGCGTGCAACTGCCTTATATTAAGCGATTCATAGAACTGATTGGAATCCGTAATATTGAAATGCCGGGCTTTGAAGCTGATGATATAATTGGCACAATCTCCCATATTGCTTCTGGGGATATGCAAGTGTATTGCCTTACATCTGATAAGGATTTCTTCCAATTGCTTAATGATAATGTATTTCTGTTGCGAAATAAAAAAGGTAGCACGGACTTTGAAGTAATTGGCGTTAATGATGTGAAAGAGCGTTTTGGGGTGAGAGCATTACAAGTGGTGGATTACCTTGCACTCATTGGCGATACTTCGGATAACATTCCGGGGGTGAAAGGCATCGGCGAAAAGTCAGCAATACCGCTTATTGAGGATTATAATACGCTCGAAAATGTTTACGATAACTTGGATAAAATAGAGAAAGCACGAACACGCAAATTGCTGCAAGAAGGCAAGGATAGTGCCTTCTTATCTAAAACACTCGTTACGATTAAAACAGATATAGAATTGCCATTTGAAATTGACGATTTAATGCGAACGGACATAAATACTGCTGAATTGGATGCGCTATTTAAGGAATTGGGATTTACACAATTGCGTAAGAAATGGAAAACTTTTCCCATAAAGAACGAATTGTCTATGGGCGACAACTTATTTCCGCAATACGATGTAGTTGAAGAGTCGGAAGTAGGAGATATATTGCAAGAGAATACTGCAGAGTTTGTGCTCGTTGATATGATGAATATAAATACTATGCTTGCAGATATTGGCAACCTGCCGTATCTATCCGTTTGCGTAGAAACCGATACAGCCGATAGGAATACTAATCAAATAGTTGGTATCTCATTCTGCAATTCTGAAGACAAAGCGTATTACCTTCCATTCAAAAAAATAGAAGCCGAAAGCGAACCAGCAATCACAGACCTATTAGCCGAATACATATTGTCTGATATACAATGGATACTGGAAGAGCCAACAATAATGAAATTCGGATACAATTTGAAAAGTGCCGCATACGCATTAAAGAAGCATGGCATAACGCTATCGCCAATCTCTTTTGATGCCTCAGTTGGGGAGTTCCTTATTGACAACACCAGCGATTTAACAATGCAGCACCTTGCACGCAAGTATCTGCATACTGCAATGCCATCGGCAAATTCTAAAAGCGAATTCTCCGACCTTGCCGATATGTCTATCGCAGATAAATGCAACTACTTCTGTAATATTGCAAACAATGTATTCAAATTGCGTTCAATTCTTGCGAACAAACTAAGCGAAGACAACATTTTCTTCGTTGCAGAAAGCATAGAATTTCCACTCGTAGAGATACTTACAGATATGGAATTTACAGGCATCGCTGTAGATACCAATGTATTGGAGGAACTTGGCTACGAAATAAACAAAGAAATAGTTAGATTGAAGCAATTCATTTTTAATGAGACAAATGTTGAATTTAACATAGATAGTCCTAAGCAACTTGCAGATGTGCTATTCAATAAACTCGGCTTGCATCCAAGTAAGAAAAATAAAACGGGATACTCTACTGACCTCGAAACGCTTACAGAACTTGCACAAACAAAGCCAGTTGCGGACTTAATACTAAATTATAGAAAGTATAGTAAGATAAAGAATACATATATTGATGCTCTACCAAAGCAGATAAATGAAAAGACACAGCGAGTCCATACAACATTTAATCAAAATGTTGTATCCACAGGGCGCTTGTCTTCCTCTGACCCAAATTTGCAAAATATTCCAATTCGCACTGAAATCGGAAAGGAGATTAGGGCTGCTTTCATTGCTCGCAATGCGGATTATATGCTCGTGTCGGCGGATTATTCACAGATTGAATTGCGGATAATGGCGTTCGCCAGCAATGATGCAAATTTGATTTCTGCATTCAAAAATAATTTAGATATTCACTCGGCAACGGCATCTCTATTATTCAATAGAGATGTTGCAGATGTCACGGATGATATGCGTAGGACAGCCAAGACGGTCAATTTTGGTATCATATATGGACTTGGCTCTTATGGTCTGTCGCAACGATTGCAGATTACAAGAAGTGCCGCTGATGGCATTATACACGGCTATTTTGAAAAGTTCCCCGGTATTAGACAATACATTACAGAAACTTTGGATAAAGTGAGACGACTCGGATTTGCAGAGACAATGACTGGACGCAGACGCTACTTCCAAGACATTAATCATAGGAATTTTAATATTCGCTCTGCTGCCGAACGTGCTGCTATAAATATGCCGATACAAGGAACGGCATCTGATATGATAAAAATTGCGATGATAAATATCTATCAGATTCTTAAACAACAAGGTTCTAATTCTAAAATGCTACTCCAAGTGCATGATGAGTTATTGTTTGAAGTGCCGATTGAAGAGGTGGATATTGTGAGCAACATTGTAAATACGCAGATGATTTATGCATTGCCATTGGGCGACATCCCATTAGCGATTACGCTCGGTGCTGGTAGGAATTGGTTGGAAGCGCATCCGTAAAAATGTCCACCTAAATAAAAAAAAGACCGATGCACTACCTAATGTATCGGTCTTTTTATTAATCCTAATATGTCATTATTCTTCAGATAGAACAATAGGTTGGGGCTCTTCTTCGGCTATTACCCATACCTTTACATTTGGGGTAACCTCTGGATGCAATTTTACTTTTACATCAAATATACCGAGTGTCTTAATTGGTTCATCAAGTAGAACATCGTGTCTATCTATGGTATATCCCAATTCAGATAGTTTATTTGATATTAATGCATTACTGACGGAGCCGTATAGTTTGCTTGCTTCGCCAACTTTCATTGCAATAGATATCTGCAAGTCCGACATTTTCTCAGCGAGTTGCTGTGCAGCCATTTTTGCTTTTTCGGCAATTGTGGATTGCTGTTGTTTATAGAACTCTACGCGTTTTGTTGCTCCCGCTTTAGCGACAAAAGCAAAGTCGCGAGGTATAAGGTAGTTGCGTGCAAAGCCGTCTTTTACTGTAACGACATCGCCCATTTTGCCTAGTTTGTCTATATTTTTTCTTAATATTATTTTCATTTTATTTCCTTCTATAAATAAGTAAAAAGAATGGTTAATTAATAGTATGCCAATTAGATAACACTAATTAGAGGACTGGTGGAATTACTTCAAGAATAGAATCATCTATCACTATGTCATCTATATCATCTGTATCATTAGCAATGTCTGGCGGAAGCGCTGTTATGATTACTGGCTTCTCTACTTCTACGATAGAAGACAGAATGGTCTCACCTGATTTTCCTTCTGAAAGGGATTTTTGCTTGCGGTATTCGCGAAGTTCCGGCTCTAATAGAAGTGTAAGATGACGCAAAATAGTATCATCAAGCACTAAAAAACGCTCTAATATTGGAACTTCTGCTGGCTGGATGTTATACACAAAATGCACATAATATCCGTGATGTCTTTTACTTATTGGATAAGCAAGACGGCGATTACCCCATTTGTTTGTCTCTTCTACCACGCCTCCGTGGTTCTCTATAAAAGATGTTATTTTATTAACAGCGCCTTCTATATCTTGGGGTTCTAATGCCGCATTAATAATTGTGGTTGTCTCATAGACACGGCGAATGCTCATTATTTCTCCGAATTATTTGTTTAATTATATTACAGATTACAAATATACCACTTTTTTCTTAAATAATAATACTTTATTGCAAAAAATATTCATTTTGTTTATAACTACGCTCTAAATAGTGAAAAAAAATACTATATTTTGATATAGAATATTTATTTTCGTTCCAAAAATATTCATCATTAAATAAAAACTCTCTCAATGCAAATGTAAAAGAACTATACTACAAACAAAAAAAGTAGGAACTCAATATTTGAATCCCTACTTTTATTTTTAACAATCAGCGACGATATAACTAATCGCCTTCTTTTGCTTTCTTTGTCTCCCATACGAAGTAGATGAGCAATAAGATGAATGCTACTAATGCTAATGTCTCTGCTCCAACTTCATTGCCATCAAATATATGCAAGTTCAAATCAAAACCGAAGAATAGCAACAATGCACCTATTACACCAAATATTGCAGCACCGGCTATCATACCCGATGAAATCAATGTGCCTCTCGCTATACGTGCTTCTGCAACTTTCTCTGGCTTCTTTGCGCTTGGCTTACCGAGGAAATGATTCAGCAATCCACCAACTACAAGCGGTGTATTTAATCCCAATGGAATAAACATACCAAGTGCAAACGCAAGCGGTGGAATACCAATGAAATTAAGCATCAAAGACAGCAATGCACCAACCACATATAGTATCCAATATACTTTTGCACCCGGTAACATAAGTGGCTCTATCACAGCAGCCATTGCATTTGCTTGTGGTGCAATTAGCGGATTAGGTGTCTCTGGAGTTAGCACATATCCATACGCTTGCCCCAATATGTAAATAACAACGCCCACAGTAGCAGCCGATACGAGCGTCCCGAGGAACTTCCATTTCTCTTGCTTTACTGGTGTTGTTCCCATCCAATATCCAATCTTTAAGTCGGTAACAAATCCACCAGCCATTGATAATGCCGTGCATACGATACCACCAATTACTAATGCACTCATCATTCCTAACGGACCCGATAAGCCAGCACCAACTAACACAAATGACGACAGTATTAATGTCATCAATGTCATACCAGATACTGGATTAGAACCGACAATCGCTATTGCATTTGCAGCAACTGTTGTGAATAAGAATGAGATGACAACTAATGTTATCAACGCTACAACCGCTTGGAATGGCGTAATATCTACTCCAAATAATAAGAATACAAATATTGCACCAATTACTAATATTGCTAAAAGAAATATAGTAGACATTTTCAAATCCTTCTCCGTGCGTGGAGTGGCATCCGCAACCGTAGCATCTTTCTTACCACCGGTTATACCAGCAACAGCAAGCTTAAACGCTGAACCAATAACCGATGACGACTTAACGATACCAATAATACCAGCCATTGCAATCGCTCCAATACCTATTGGACGCACATAAGCACGGAAAATATCTTCTGGCGACATCGCTTGTATCGGATTAACGCCGCTACCCATCATAGTAACAACGATGTCTCCAATTTCATTGATTAGTGGAACAAATATCCACCACGATAAAAATGAGCCAACAGTAATTATAAGAGCGTATTTCAAACCTACAAGATAGCCGAATGAGAACACCAACGGGCTAACGCTCATATGGAATACCAACTTGGACTTGTCGGCAAGTGTTGTGCCTATTGACAAAACACGTGATGTTACTTCATCTGCGAACAAGTGAAATGAAGATATTACAAATTCAAATAATCCACCTACAAGTCCGCTAATGATAAGGGTTTTGGCTTGCGAGCCACCTTTTTCACCAGCAATTAATATTTCTGCACCGGCTGTTGCTTCTGGAAATGGAAACTTGCCGTGCATATCTTTTACAAAATATTTACGGAATGGAATTAGGAATAGAATGCCGAGAAAGCCACCGAATAGCGATGAGAAAAAGATTTGAACGAAGTTCGCTTGTATCTCCGGATACTTGGCTTGCAATATATACAGCGCCGGTATGGTGAATATAGCACCTGCTACGATAACACCGGAACTCGCTCCGATGGATTGGATGATGATGTTTTGCGATAATGCAAATTTCTTTTTGAGTGCTGTTGATGCGCCCACTGCGATAATAGAAATTGGAATCGCTGCTTCGAATACTTGTCCGATTTTCAATCCCGAGTATGCTGCTGCTGCCGAAAATATAATTGCCATTAGCAAGCCCATTCCGACTGACCAAAGCGTCACCTCTGGGAATGTAGCATTAACGGGCATCACTGGAACATATTCCTCACCCGGCTTCAGCTCGCGATGAGCATTTTCAGGCAATTTCGCTTCATAAGTAATGTTGTTATCCATAATTTGTAATTGAATAGTTGATAATTTTCAATCTTTCAATATACTAAAAATAACGGAATTTATACGCATAGAGAAATATATATTGCAAATTTACTTTTCTACAATGATAGTAACCGGTCCGTCATTAACAAGTGAAACATCCATTTCTGCACCGAATACACCTGTAAAAATGCGTATCTTTGTGCCGTATTGCTCTTTTATTTTCTCAATAAATTTATTGTAAATTGGCTCTGAATCTGCACTCGGCGCTGCATCTGTATAACTTGGACGAAAGCCCCTTTGTGCATTTCCATATAAAGTAAAATTGGATACAACAAGTATTCCACCAGCAATATCAAGCACAGAACGATTCATTACGCCATTTTCATCATCAAAAATACGGAGATTTACCACTTTGTTAATTAACCAATCAATTTCTACATCGCCGTCAGAGTGAGTGATACCAAGCAATACAAGTATCCCGGCATCTATACTTCCTACAATTTCATTGCCTACTGCTACACTTGCATTTTTTACTCTTTGTATAACTGCCTTCATAAATTACATTTATTTTGAAATTAAATTTGTGCAAATTACAAATTTATTTAATTATTATTGCTATTTTGCATAAAATAAATCGGAATATTTATGGAATTGCAAATAAAAAAACAAATTAATGCCTCAATAGAAACAATGCAATCGCTTGATATAGCCAGTATTGCAGAGGTTGCACGCATATTAGCAAATTGCTTCAATAGTGGTAATAAATTGCTGTTGTGCGGAAATGGTGGTAGTGCTGCTGACTGCCAACATATCGCTGCGGAATTGGTTATACGCTTTCGTAGTTCGGTCAAACGCCCCGCTCTACCGGCGATTGCGCTTACAACCGATACTTCTATTCTTACTGCTGGTGGAAATGATATTGGCTTTGATAATGTTTTTGCTCAGCAAGTGAATGCACTCGGAAATCGTGGCGATGTTATTATCGGCATCTCCACAAGCGGTAATTCCCCCAATGTAATTAATGCCGTTACAACCGCTAAAGACAAGGGGTTACATACTATTGGCTTGCTTGGAAATGATGGTGGAAAACTTGCAAATATGTGCGACAATTTTATCATTGTGCGACAATCTGAAACTGCACGCATACAAGAATCGCATTTGCTGATAGAGCATATTTTGTGCGATTTAATTGAGCGCCAGATGTATCCGCATTTGTTTTAGATGTCTTAACTCTCCACTGCAACAGCTTTTCCGTGGCAATTTTTATACTTCTTACCGCTTCCACAAGGACACGGGTCGTTTCTTCCTATCTTTGGTTGGTCGCGTCTTTCAGTGCGAACACTAACTCCACCGGGTTCTGTTCCTTCTGCTTGTTGTGCTCTTGGAGCAGAGCCAGTTGTAACGAATGATGGCACGGATGTAGCCGAATGCTCGTAGTGGAAATTTCCACCAGATACATTTGTTCTACGAACCGCTGGAGCATTTCTTGCAGAGCGCTGATGTGCGTCTTGTGCTGTCATTTGCGGGAAATAGCGGAATGCAAATTGCACAGAATTCTTATTTATGTCTTCAATCAAATCCACAAATAACGAAAATGCCTCTTGCTTATACTCTAACAATGGGTCTTTCTGAGCATAACTACGCAAGTGAATACCTTCCTTCAGGTCATCCATAGAACGCAAGTGCTCCCGCCATTTATCGTCTATTGTTTGTAGCACTGCAACCTGCTCTAAGCGCGACATAAACTCGCTACCAAGCATCTCCTCTTTTCTATCGTAAAATTCCTCTGCCGATTTCAATACTTTTTTTACAAATTCATCTTGTTTTATTGACTTAAAGTCAGTCGCTGTAATGTCCGGCTCGCAGAGCAATGTAGCACGTGCAGCATTCATAAATTGGTCATACTCGTTGTTGGGCTGCATTGTCTCATACCATTCGGTCGCCATATCAATAATGTATTCCATCAATTCGCCACGCAAACGTTCGCCACGCAACGCCGACTTCCTACGATTATAAATTACGGTTCGTTGTTGGTTCATTACATCATCGTATTCTATCAAACGCTTGCGGATACCGAAGTTATTTTCCTCTACTTTCTTTTGCGCATTCTCCACCGATTTCGTAATTAGTGAGTGCTGTATCGGCTCGCCATCCGGTATATTCAACTTAGTCATTACACCTGCAATTCTATCGCTTTGGAATAGACGCATCAAGTTATCTTCCAATGAAATAAAGAATTGCGAACTACCCGGGTCGCCCTGTCTGCCAGACCTTCCGCGTAGCTGTCTATCGATACGTCTTGCTTCGTGGCGCTCTGTTCCAATAATGGCAAGTCCTCCAGCGGCTTTGGTTTCGTGGTCAAGTTTAATATCTGTTCCACGACCAGCCATATTCGTTGCGATAGTAACTGCACCTGTGCAACCAGCAGTAGCAACAATTTCGGCTTCTCTGGCGTGCTGCTTTGCATTTAGAACATTGTGTTTTACACCTGCACGCGTGAACATCTTACTCAGCACTTCAGATACATCTACACTTGCAGTTCCAACCAATACCGGTCGTCCCTCTTGCAAATAAATACGCGTTTGCTCCAATATCGCATTATACTTCTCACGCTTCGTCTTATACACCAAATCATCCATATCATCGCGGACAATCGGTCTATTCGTAGGAATGACAACGCAATCCAACTTATATATTTTATCGAACTCGCCTGCTTCTGTTTCAGCCGTTCCGGTCATACCAGCGAGTTTGTGATATAGACGGAAGTAGTTCTGCAATGTAATAGTTGCGAAGGTCTGCGTATCACGTTCCACTTTTACATTCTCCTTTGCTTCAATCGCTTGGTGAAGTCCATCGGAATAACGGCGTCCTTCAAGAATACGTCCAGTAAATTCATCCACTATCATCACTTTGCCATCTTGTATCACATATTCTTGGTCCATTTCATAAAGTGAATATGCTCGTAGAAGTTGATTAACCGTATGTATGCGGTCGCTACGTTCTGCGAAGAGTAAGTAGATTTGGTCTTTCTTTAATTGCTTCTCATCCGGAGTTAGCACTTCATTTTCCAATGCACTCAATTCGGCTGCGATATCCGGTATGATGAACATACTTACATCCTCTTGTGCAGTGCTAAGTAGCGTTCTACCTTTCTCTGTAATATCTATTTGGTGATTTTTCTCGTCCACGGTATAGAATAATTCCTCTATAATTTCCGGCATACGAGCACCTCGCTCTTTCAAAAACTCTATCTCCATCTCTTGGCGCAACTTCAAATTCTCCGGCTCTTGCAGCAATTTTGCCAATTTCTTATGCTTTGGAAGTCCTTTGTATGCACGGAATATAAGTTTACCTGCTTCGAAGCGTGTTTCTCTCTTTTGGTCAGTGCTATATTGCGTTAGCAACTTCTCTGCTTCGGCAAGCATCGATGTTACATACTTACCTTGTGCTTCTACAAGCCGTCTAACACGTGGATTCATTTCCTCAAACTTCTGGTCGGATTGCCCGACTGGTCCGGAGATGATGAGTGGCGTTCTCGCCTCATCTATCAATACCGAATCCACCTCATCCACAATAGCATACCAATGCTCTCTCTGAACCATATCCTCTGGGTCTGTAACCATATTGTCGCGCAAGTAGTCAAAGCCAAATTCGTTGTTCGTGCCATAAGTAATATCAGAATTGTAAATGCGCTTACGAACTTCCGGCGACATATTGGATTGAATAGCATCACAAGTAAGACCAAGATACTCATACACAGGACGCATCCAATCACAATCACGCTTTGCTAGGTAATCATTGACGGTAACGAGATGCACTCCCTTCTTAGCAAGTGCATTTAGGTAAATCGGAAGGATAGCAACGAGCGTCTTACCTTCACCAGTAGCCATTTCAGAGATTCTACCTTGATGCAAAACAACACCACCAATCAACTGCACATCAAATGGTATCATATTCCATTGCGACTGCGTTCCAGCATATTCGTAACTAAAACCTTCATCGGCAAGACGCTTACACGCTTGCTTAACAACAGCGAACGCCTGCGGTAATATCTCATTAAGAGTATCCTGCACATTGGCGAAAATGTCTTTTTCTAATGATTTGAGACGTTCGGATAAATCCGCAGTTTCATCAGCCGAAAGTTTTTCTGTCCGCAATTTGTTCAGAATGAATTCTTTTTCATCTTCCAATGCTTGCTTATTCTTAGCAATTGTTTCTATGAATTCATTTGTTTTATTTTTGATTTCGTCTTCTGTGAGAGATTCAAATTCTGCATTAAATTTATTAACTTCATCTATGATAGGGTTAATTTCTTTAATATCTTTTTCGCTTTTTGTTCCACCGAACAATTTGGTTATAAATCCGAGCATAGTATTTTTCTGTCTTCTATATTAATATTATATTTAAAGAACATCAATATAATGCTTTTTGTTCAAATAATTATCATTAACACTATAAACAACCTCCATTGTGGCAATTGTGTAAAAAATATTATTATATTATTGTTATTTTGTAATAAAAATGTATTATATTATATGGACTTTGATAGGAAATTTAGAATGACAGATAACAAAAACAACTTATTTCATAAATATAGGGAATATCGCAAAAAACGAAAGGCGGAATTAGAAGCCAAAAAACCATTAACCGTAACCGAATCTATACTCTCTTGGATAAAAACGTTCGTCGGTGCGTTGGTCTTTGTTATGATACTACATAGTTTGCTCATCGCCTCGTTCATTGTGCCTACCGGCTCTATGGAAAATACTGTAATGACTGGCGATTTCCTGCTTGTAAATAAGAAATTTGGACCATCTACACCACAGATTATTCCGTTCTTTAACATTCCGCTACCTTATGCAATGCTGCCGTCTCCTTGTGAGCCACACAAAGGCGATGTCATTGTCTTTGTATTCCCTGGTATGCGAGATGAAGTGGAAGCAAAGGAATTTCAGTATTATTTGAAACGCTGTGTTGGTGAGCCCGGCGATACGCTACAAATACGAGATAACGTGCTGTATGTAAATGGAAAGAAACAGCCGCTTGCTCCAAAGGCACGCTTCGAAAATGACGATCACGATGATGCTGTTGAGACATATCATACCTTTCCTATAAATGCAACATTCACCCATAGGAATTATGGTCCTATACGTATCCCAAAGAAAGGCGATACCATTCACCTTCGCACTACATCTGAATACGAAAATTGGGCTATATTCATTCAGCGTGAGGGACATTATGTTGAGTGGAACGGTCACCAAGCCACAATAGACGACAACGCCAGCAATATATACATTGTTGAGGAGGACTATTATTTCGGTATGGGCGACAACAGAGATAGAAGTTTGGATAGTCGCTATTGGGGCTTTATTCCAAGAGATGCTATATTGGGTTCGCCTATTATATGCTGGCTTAGTTGGAATATGTATGACGAATACAACAACGAATTAGATATATTTCATAAATTCGCTAATATTAGATGGAATAGAATTGGACATTCCATCGATTAACAATAACGATCATTAATTAAAGAACATATTAATAATTATATAAAGGTAAAATAATGAAAAAACAATCATTACTTATTCTTATAGCAGTGTTTATCGCTGCTATCACTTGTGTTTCTGCACAAACAATTCCTTCAAATTTTGTTCGAAAAATTGGCTATACCAATCCTACCGGAGCCACACAAACTATGTGGACTTATCCTGCTTGGAACCCGGTTGGCCCGTATGCTACTTTGGGAGTTGCTGCCCAGAATACCGCCATTGATTGCGAATTTCCACCAATCCAAGACAACGACAGAGGACGTGCTATTTTCGTTTACAGAAGTTGGGAGGTCGGACTTCCGGATGTGTATTGTAAAATAAACAAACTCCGCATCCCTATTCACAAAGACCCTAACGCATCTTACGCCGCTGCAGGTTATCCTTACGACCTATACTATCAGTTCTTCAATAACTACAACAGCGCCACATATCGTGCCTATTGGCCTACTCACGTCACGCTGCATATGAAGAATGGGGCTGCTTTTACTACAAGAGCAGAAATGCCTGTAGATACGTCTTATGCTAATGGCTGGCGAAAAGTATGGGATGATGAATTCTTCTATTTCTCTGATGCTAGCAGAACAGCACTCAATACGCAACAGTTTTTTCTGTCCGGCGACACATTGTTCTTAGAACTAACTTTTGATGAACCATTTGAATATACCGGTGGCGATATATCTTTGATATTCTCAAATTTAGGCAAAACCACTGAAACCACAATCGGCGACCCTACTGCCTGCATCTACCATAATGGAGCAGGCCTTTATGTTAGAACAGTATCACAAGCTTGCTCATATCGTATGCAATGTTATGGACTCTATTTCAATGCATCTCTACCTGATAGCATCTATTCTGGTCCTTTGTTCTCATACTCCAATAGGTTATTGTGCTCTTATGGTCCAAGCACTAACGCTGCAGGTGCATCTGTAGGATATTATATGTGGGGTTCAATTGGTGGCTCAACCGACCCGGATACCAATAATTACATTGGGGGGAGTATTTACACTAACGTTTCAATAAAACCGAGAGCCCATTTCTATATTCCATTGATGAATATAGAAAACACGATAGCAGTTGATGCAGAGCCGACAGGTATTGATAACCAATATATAATGCAAAGATTTAATGTCGTTGCATCAGAAAGACAATTCGCTTTACGTATGAAATCCCTTACTTTTGCAAAAACGGGGACAGGAACTGGTGTGACTGTAGATAAAGCAACTTTGTATCGCTTGCAGGATGGCAACTACTCACAGAAAGTTCAACTCGCCGTGATTAATAATCCGGGAACGGGAAATCTAACCTTTAACTTCCTTGATACATTAAGCAAACACACGAATCAAAGCGATACCAACCAATATTGCATAGTTTATGAAATTCCAAATACTAATAAATGCGGCGACCAATTAGGCATAAGCATTTCTAGTTATGTAGTTGATAGATGTGATGGTGAAATAGTTAGTGATGCTATAGACCATATTGTGAATGTAACTTTCTCTAATACAAATGAAGTGCAATACGACAGAGTGAATTTAGTAAATAACGATGATAAAGTGATTCCTCTCTGCTACGAAGAGGGCGATCCTACATATACACTACACATTACTGGCGTTGCTTTTGGTGGCTTTATATACGGCACATACTATGGCTATCAATGGTATAGTTCAAATAACAATGGTGCTACTTGGAACTTAATCTCAGGTGCAACAAATGAAGCATATACATTCACCAAAGACCTTAATACGACTATGTATAAAGGCGTAGTGACTCATCCAGAGGGTTGCGAGTCATTGGATGGCGACTTAGATAACGTTGTATATACTATAAATTACGAGCAGACAAATAAATCAGTATCTATCAATTATACAGGCGATTTTACACCAGCAGAACAACAAAAATTGCAAGGCAATGATATATTAACATTCACATCTACCTTGGTGCAAGGAGCAAACTCACGTCCGGTATATCGCTGGCAAGTTAATTATAATAATGCTGGATGGTCTGACTTCCTAAAAAGCCCCGATGCACTTACTGCTACTTACACCGTTCCAATAGGACGCTCCGGTAGCATTGGTATTCGCCTTATGATAGAAGTTGTAGACCAAGTTCCTGCTTGCCAATGCACGACAACTGTGATTTCGGAAGCAATAAACTTCAATGCAGAACTTACAGAATATACATTTGACTTTACGCCAATAGATATTAATCCTACAGACAGCACTGTCATAGATAAGAAAAATATATTCCTCTGCAAAGATGCTTCTATAACTCTAAGTTGCGCATTTTCCGGAGAAATCATATTAAGTCAAAGTTGCTGGCAAAAAGATGGAACAGATTACTTAGTAAATGGTGACAAGATAACAGATAGATATTTAACTATCACAAAAGCCAATGACTTAACACCGGGGCTATACTACTATAAAGCATTTGCACGCGTTACCGTTCCAAATCCAGATGGCACTTTGCGTTTGGACTCAATGGCATTCTATTCGGACACTTTCCAAATATATTTGTATCCATATTTGGAGATATACGATATTACACCATCACAAAACTATGCTATGCCAAACACACAAGTATCTTTCAAAGTAGAAAGTTCATACGCTAATAACGTAATAAGCAACCATTCTTCTTTCCAATGGTATAGAGCAAGAAAAGGTGCTGGCGAAACTCCTGTCGTTGATAATGGCTACTTCAAAGGTGCGAAATCCAATCTATTAGTTATTAGTGTTCCACCAACAACTGACCCAAATGCATCGTCTGTATATAGTTACAATGGCGATTACTATTTCCTTAAAATCATTGGTGGATGCGACTCATTAGATACAAAGAACAACCCTATCTATTTGAATCCGGGAACAGGTCTTAGTATTAAAACAAACTTAACCAATAACATTATTTGCAATTTGGGCGATGACGCAACATTCGCTATTAACGCAGACGCTACTGACTTAAACGACATCGCATATAGATGGTATATGGATGGAGTGCAACTTACTGATAACGGTCGCATTTTGGGGGCGGCTACTTCCAATCTAACTATTAGCAATGTTCAAGCATCCGATTTGGCTTTGAAAATCTATTGCTATGTTTATTTAAAGAGCGACCCAACTATTTGGGTAAATTCTAATGAAGTTGAATTACAAGAACGTTTCTTAATTTTTGATTCTAAATATCCAACAACCGATACTATTCACGCTACACTCGGCACCATCATTAGATTTAGCATCGCTTGGAAAGCAAACAATGTGCCAAGTCCATACTTGTTGCAATTGAAGGATATAGAAGAAGATAATTACATATTTAACTCTACTATCCCTAACACAACGGTTACCAGCGCTCAATTCCAAAACGTTACAATTACACAAGATGACTTAGATAAATATTCTGTTAAACATTACACCGTAACGGTATCTGATGTTTGCGGAAACACTTTCACTGCAACTTGGGTCGTGCTATTAGAAAATGCTGACGATGATGGCGATTCCAAAACTGGAGTAGATGAAAATGCTACAATTATTGGATTGGCTATTGACCCGAACCCTGTAACTGACATTGTATCTGTTTCATTCAATTCTAATACAGAGGCAACTACATCCATTGAACTATGCAGTTTAACCGGCTCTACTATCACTTCTCTATACTCCGGTATAGCGAATATTGGAATGAATACGCAAGAATTCAATCTATCAAAATTGAACCTCGCAACAGGAACATACATCATTAAAGTTTCCAACACCAAAGGAACTATGGCTAAGCAATTCCTATTTATAAAATAGTGATTGGATAACCAATAAAAAAATAAAAAGGCAGCATATTTGATTTTTATGCTGCCTTTTTTTGAGTTTTACGTATGTATCTATTTTTGCTTATCTCCGGTGAACATCGTGCATACGCCAAATGTATATGCTTTATGTAGCACATTAACAAATCCGCTTTGTGTCATAAGTTCTTTCATTGCATCTGGTTCTGGGAAATGTTTAATGGATTCCGGTAAATACTTGTATGCCGGCTGATTGCGAGAAATTAATTTGCCCAACAATGGAATAAGTTTTGTATATAACGCATATCCTTGCTTAAATGGAAATGCAGTAGGTGATGACAATTCCAATATCATCAACCGTCCGCTCGGACGCAACACACGCAATATCTCTCGCAAGCAAGTATCTAACGACTCGAAGTTGCGAACACCAAATGCAACTATCGCTGCATCAAATGAATTATCCGGTATCTGCAAGTTCGCACAATTCTGTATATCAAATTTAATGTTATCCGATAGCCCAGCATCAAACACTTTTTGCCTACCTATCTCTAACATATTCGCTGAAATATCCACGCCAAGTATCATATCCGGATGTAGCAATTTGTATGCTTCTATCGCCAAATCGCCCGTTCCTGTCGCAATATCCAATATCTGTTTGGGAGCAATATCAGCAAGAGATAGTATGCTATTCTTACGCCAATACTTGTCCAATCCAAATGACATTAGCCGATTCAGTAAGTCATAATGGACGGCTATTTTGTCAAACATTATCTCTATCTGCTTGCTCTTTGGGGTGTCGCTTTCGGCAAATGGGAGTATCGCCTCTACTTCATTTTTCATTTTTGTTAAATTAAAGTGAGTGTAAAATTAACATTATTATATTATTTTTGTATTATGATAAGAAAAAATTCACTAAAAGCATACATATTAGCAGCACGTCCGCGAACATTGTCTGCATCTGCTACTCCTGCAATTATTGGCTCTGCATTAGCATACCATTACCAACACTTCCGCATACTTTCAGCCGTGATATGCTTGCTATTCGCACTGTTGGCACAAGTTATATCCAACTTTGCGAACGACTATTTTGATTTCAAAAAAGGGATTGATAACGATGAACGTATAGGTCCGAAGCGTGCTGTAGCGGAAGGTTGGATTGCACCGAAACGTATGCTCGTTGCTATTGGCATACTATTGATTATTGCTGGTCTGTTGGGCTGTTCGCTAATATATTATGGAGGAGTGCATTTGCTAATTGTCGGTGTGTTGATTGCAATATTTGCATTGGCATACTCTGGCGGTCCGTATCCATTGTCTTATCACGGCTTTGGAGATATATGCGTATTCGTATTTTTTGGCATCGTTCCCGTTGGATTTACTTACTTCGTGCAAGCATTAGAATGGACATTGCCGGTAACACTTTGCGGAGCAGCAACCGGCTTGGTCGTTATCAATATATTAGTTGCAAATAATTATCGGGATAGAGAGACAGACGCAAAGAGCAATAAATGCACGTCAATCGTGCTATTAGGTGAGCGCTTTGGTCGCTACTTTTACTTGTGCAACGGCATAGTAGCAGTGGTGCTATGCCAATATTTCTTATTGGAAGAAGTGTTCCTTGCAGCAGTATTGCCCTTGCTATATTTGCTACTGCACATAGCGACTTGGCGTGAAATGGTGCGTATAGGAAGCGGTGCCGAATTAGTTGTGATACTTGGGAAGACCGCTCGCAATGTGTTAATATTTGGTCTTACGATTTCCATTGGATTGCTGATTGGCGAGTTATAATTTAGTCGGCTATTTGATTATCTACTACCTCTTCCTCTACAACTTCCGTATTTGTGGCATCATCGGAGCGAACGTTCTCGTTTGGATTAAAAAACTTCCGTAAAATTTTTGCAGCGATAGGTGCAGCATTAGAAGCACCCCAGCCACCATTTTCTACAAATACACAAACTGCAATTTGCGGATTATCCTTCGGAGCGAAGCATACAAACCACGAGTGGTCTGGTCCTTGTGAATTCTGTGCTGTGCCGGTTTTTCCGCATACATTATAGCCGGGTAAAGCAGCAACAGAGCCAGTTCCACCAGCATTTACCACCATCCACATACCATCCTTTACAAGATTGAAGTTCTTGCTATCAATAGGCATACGCTTTGAATCAAAATGTAGAACCTCCGTCTTATTAGTAATTTGATTGACTACGGATTTAACAACGTGTGGCTGGTAATAAGTGCCACCATTGGCTATTGTTGAAATGTATGCAGCCATTTGGAGCGGTGTTACAAGTATCTCGCCTTGCCCAATTCCGAAGTTAGCCAAGCGTCCGGTGAAGGAGCGTATGGTCTTATCTTTACTGAGCAACCATTCTCGTGTTGGCAATTTACCTCTCGCCTCAAATGGCAAATCTATCTGTGTGCGTTTCCCAAAATTAAACATATCGCCATACTTCTCAAATCTCTCCATACCTAAACGCACTCCCAATTCGCAGAAGAAAGTATTGCAGGAAGAACGTATAGCCCGCTTAACATCTAAGTTGCCGCAAGCACCGTGGCACTTCCATATCCTCTCCCCCAAGTGGTAGCCGCCATTGCAAAAAATTCCACTATGTTCATTGATAATGCCTTCTTGCAGACCGGCGAGTGCTATTAGCATCTTCCAAGTAGAGCCCGGTGGATACTGTGATTGCAATGCACGGGGAAGCAGAGGATGCGATTTATCAGCGTGTAGTTCATTGTATATATCGGCTGGGACTCTACCACTGAAAAAACGAGGGTCATAATCTGGCTTACTTGCGCATACCATCACCTCGCCATTATTTGGGTCAATAGCAACGACAGCCCCACGCTTACCGGAAAGCAACTTCTCCGCCAACTCTTGTAATTGCAGGTCTATAGAGAGATTTACTGCGAAGCCATTGCTTGCTAATACATCATTTTTGCCATCTTCAAATGACGCTACACGTTGTCCAATTTTATCTATCGCAACAAATTTAACGCCATCTCTACCGTGCAATAGACCTTCATAAGATTGCTCTAATCCATTTTGTCCAATCATATCGCCGGGTTTGTAATACTTATTTTTTTCCAACTGCTCTCTTGTAATTTCGCGGATGTAGCCAAGCAGATGAGCCATATTGCAATCAAAGTTATATATACGCTTAGAGTCAATCGCTACATCTACACCGGGTAAATGGTCGGAGTACTCCTCTATTCTTGCTACAACGGTATCCGAAGCATCTCGCAATATCTTAATAGGCGTAAATTTGGAATATGTTCTATACCTCTTCATTATTGTTGTAATCTCGCTTGTATCCATATTGAGTATGGAAGCAAGCAGAGGCAATGTTTCGTTTCTAAATTCGTATGGAGTTATGGTAATGGAGAATGAAGGAATGTTATACACCATTAGCATACCATTTCTATCATACATCATACCACGCACGGGGGTAATTGATAGACGCTTAATTGCTTGTGCTTGTGAGCGAGTAGAGAATTGACCGTATTGATATATCTGGAGTTGTGCTAATCTGGCTACCAATAATGCGAATATCACAAGCACTAATGCCTTAGCGAAATTTTTGCGCGTATTGGAGGCAGGTTCAGAATTTGTCCAAAGTGGTTTTATGAATAACATTTATATATGGCGTATAATTAAAACTATTTTTGTAGTGGAATACAAAAATACGAATAAATTTGGAATTTTTATTCATTGAACACTAATGTTAATCGTTGGAGAATGGTGTCCATACGAAACTACAGAATGGCAATACGAATGGATTTGTAAATACAGCAAGCCCAAAATCGCTGCGTAAATGCTTGCCTTTCAGTCGCAATCCGAATAGGAAGCCGGTGTTGAAGGAACTTGCTACATCAGCGTTCCATATTTCCATTATCAAACTTAGGTCTTTACGTTTTTCTAATCTGCGTTCAAATCCAGCACAAAGCCCGAAGCCACCATCGGCATAGTCAAATGGATAGTTGCGTCCATCAAAGAAATGCACGTTGTCGTAATAGTCGCCATAGCCAAGTTTGTAGAAGAAGCCAAAGGTGAAGTTTGAGTTATATAGTTCCAGCGAGTTGTAAGTAGCGACTCCGTAGAAGTGTAGCAGTCGGTTGTGTGCATTTAGCCAAGCCATATTTCCACCTATGGCAATAGCGAGATTGGAACTATCTACATCGCCTATTGTTGGAAATGATACCTTCGCATTGACCAATGAAACCTGCTGTTCGCCGGTGGTGTATGGTAAAATAGTGCGTCCAGCAGTGATAGATACCCAGTCGGTAATGCCAATTCCACCATAGAATAGCATTAGTTCCCAATTTCCGATGAAATGGTTGTTGCTTATGGGGTTTGCAGTTGGTAGCAGATATAGTTGGTTGGTCAGTGTATTGGCATATTTTTTTATGTTAATATCTAAAATTTCATCTTCATAGAGTATTAAATCGCGTTCATACAAACGGATTAGAATGTATGGAATGAAGTTATCTGGATTTTGCTTGTTATCGGGTGCATCAATGCAATCAAGGATATTGCAAGTGAAAACATCGCCGTTGCGAAGTGAGACAATATATGTTTCTTTAGCGTTATCTTCTGTATCGTATAGGTTTGCAAACTTGCTAATAGAGAATGCAAAGCATTGAGAAATGTTTGTGGCAAGTATAAGTATAGATATTAGGATTAATTTATGTATGTTTTTCATTATGTGATAATTCATTTTTTATAGGAGCATATAGATGGAATTTGTTTCCAACCACTTCTTTTGTGTTCTATAATCGGGCATCATTCGTTCAACTAAAGCCCAGAATTTTTTTGAATGATTGAACTCAAATAGATGGCAAAACTCGTGAATAATCACGTAATCAATTACCATAGGTGGAGCCATAATCAAACGCCAACTAAAATTCACATTGCCTCTGCTATTACACGAACCCCAACGACTTGTAGCCGATGTGATGCGTAACTTATTGAATTTGATGCCGAGTTTAGATGCTATATCTATCACTCTGGCTTTGATAATTGTGCGTGCTTTTGCTTTGTAAAAGTTTTCAAAGTAATGTTTAATATTAGTTATGTTTTCAGAGACGACAAATCTTTCTCCATCGTATTTGAATATATGGTTTGCTTCAGAACTATATACGAGTGGATATGTTTGCCCGAGGAATAGGAATTGTTCTGATGGCTCATACTTGCGGATGAATTGTGGCTTTGCTTCTACTTTTGTAATTGTCTGCTCTATCCAATCCGCATTGCTATCGATGAAGTTCTTAATATCCTCTTTGGACGTAGCATTAGGAACACGCAAAGTGATATTCACCTGATTGTCTATCTCTAATTTGAACGACCGCCGTTTTGGTGTTCGAATGATATTTACCGAATAACTTGCCATTATATTACCCATTAATAATTGCAACATAATATTTTTGTCCTAATATATATACATAGAAAAATAAAAATAGTTTCGCAAATTTAGTTTTTGTGGCATTAATTGGACAAAATATTGATATTCTTTGTTTAATTCCACAAAAATAGGTATATTAATGTAACTGCAGAGACAAATGAAGCTTTGTTTCATTTCATATTTAATCCTAACTATATTATGGAACATTCCCAATATCATAATGAGTCCAATTATCAATACATAGCAGATATGGCAACCGGCTTCCAAAATAGCCAGTTGCTATGGACTGCGATTGAATTTGAGATATTTACGCACATACATAACGGCACCAATACTGTTGCGACTATTGCTACTGCAACTAATACGGATGCACGTGCGATAGAACGCTTGCTAAATGCTCTCGTTGCATTGAAGTTGCTAAATAAGAAACAAGAATATTATAGCAATACGCAAAGTGCGACGCAGTATTTGGTAAAGACGAGCAAACATTACTCCGGTTCATTATTGCACAACTCTTACCTATGGGATAGTTGGAAAACGCTACCGGATGTCATTAAAACAGGTAGATGCCTTGCCAATACTCCATTTCATAAGAAGAATAAGGATTTCATAAAGAATTATCTATCCTCTTATGATATTGACATCATTGTTGATAAGGAGCGGCTGTTAAATGTCATACCTCTAAGGAATGCTAATAGCATATTGAAGATTGGAGCGACCGGCTATCAGTTGTCTTTGGAAATCGCTAAGAAGCATCCGGATATAAAAATCCACATTTTGGACTATCCGGAGGTAATAGATGTATTGTCAGATATACTTGCAAGCGAGCAACAGATTGAAAACATATCATTTATTAAATGTAATGATATGATGGATACGCTGGATAATACCAACAATTATGATATTGTATTCGCCGATTATCTGCTTGATGTGTATTCATATAAAGATAGTATGCGGTTGCTAACAAATCTATATTCCAACATTGCAAATAGTGGAAAATTGATATTCTGTATGCCAATAATCAATGACACTCGAACTTTTCCGGAAGCAGCAACAATGAACGCAATTACGTTGCTATTGAATACGGAAAATGGCGACTCATATACATTCTCTGATATGTGGGTATTACTTAAAGAAGCCGGCTTCAAAGATGTTGAATTTACAGAAGTTAATGATAATTTACATATAGTTTTAGCAAATAAATCATATTTAGGATAACACGAATGCCATCGAGCACACCATTATACAACAAATGAAACAGAAACAACAACGAAAAAGAAATATAAATAAGGGTATATTAACCTATAAACTAATGCCTGCTATTGTGGCATCAGTGGTATTGATTCTTGCAAATGTTTTGATTATTTATATTAGATTTAATGCTCACGTAACCGCTATAGAAAATGATTTTTTATACGAAATAGAATCCAAATTAACTAAACGAGTAGAAGAGATTATCAAAGATTCGTATAGATTCATATATACCGTGCAAGTTGATGATACACCAACACTGAAAGGATGGGCAAAAATAATAAAGGGATTTGAACAAGCTGATTTTTTAGATAGCGCCCACCATATTAGATTAGGATTCATAACTAACATTAAATATAAAGGTAAAGACACACTTTTAATGGATAGGATTCTATTCGAAGATACTCTTATATTGCCAGATGGCGAAGAATCTGCAATATTAGAACAATTACTTAACGATACCATTTTCACTAATCATCCACTAAAAGATTCTGCGACTATCATATTGGGACCTTACAATATGATGGATACATTGCGTTTATATTTGGTACATCCAGTCACCCGAAGTGTTAAGTTTAATCATACTTTCAGAGGCGAATTGTTTAATGATAAAGATAGAATAAAACAAAATGGTTACTTTATTGCTGGATACGAGATTAGAAATATTGATGAAGTATTGGATTCCATTAAAGATAAATACACCAATGTCAGTTTTATCATAAAAACAAATGTAAGAGATACGCTATATTCTTCTGAAAGGTCAAAAACAACTTATAATACTAAACTTGCGAGTGATACAGCTTCAGTAGCCGGAACAACTTTCATTATTGAAATTTGGGGTGGAGATATTTTTAGCAGAATAATTGATGCAATTGCTGAGCAGAATAAGATTTTTTTCATTGCTATATTTTTAGCATCCATTGGCTTATATGTGTTGCTAAATTCATACCTGCAGAAACTTACAGCAGTGGAAAATAGATACCGCATAGTATCACAAAACTCTTCGTATTCACTTGTAGTATTGGATGCGAAGACGTTCAGAATAATTGACTTGGATAATTCTATATTCATAGTCACTGGTTATCAACCCAGCGAATTATTAGGGAAATCGCTACTACGATACTTCACATCCGTCTCCCACGACTTTATCCAAATGCTCACGGTAGAACAATTAGATGCTGAGATAGCAGATTACTTATCTGGTAATACAGATGTATCGTCTCACTTTATTACAGAAGGAAAGTTTATGCACAAGACGGGAGAAGCGGTATGGGTAAGTATTGGTGCTACTTTTATGCCAGATAGACACGGCAAAATCGCTACAATATATATGCTTCTGCATAGAATAGATAAGCGTAAAAATAGCGAGTTAGAAGTTGCCCGCCAGAGAGATGAATTGGAGGTACAAACCAATGAATTAAAACAGCAACATAAGGAACTTGAAGAAGCAAATAACACCAAAGATAGATTTTTCTCAATCATTGCACACGACCTCCGCAACCCATTGGCAGCAGTATCAAATATTGTAGAAGTGTTTTCTAACTACTTCACCGTGATGAGCAAAGAGCAAGCCAGTCATTCACTACAAACACTCACTGCATCCGTATCTCAAGTTATACGTCTATTGGAGAACCTATTAGAATGGTCACGTTCAAATCTTGGTGGCATTAAGTTTTCGCCTACAGAAGTATATATAGCAGACCTTATTGAAGATTGTGTGAGTGATTTAGAAGTCCAAGCCAAAATAAAGAATATAAAGTTAATACTTAATTACGATATATTAAAAGGTATTAGAGTGTTCTGCGATATAGATATGATTGCAACTGTCAGCCGCAATTTACTATCCAATGCCATTAAGTTTTCAAAAGATAATTCGAGCATCTGGATAGAGATAGCAGATTACATTGAAGATGACTCACAATTAATTGTTACTATCCGTGATGAAGGGGTTGGCATACCAGCAGTTTCTTTATCTAAACTATTTAAGATAGAAGAAAAGATAAGCACCAAAGGCACAAAAGGCGAGAACGGCACAGGACTTGGATTAATTTTATGTGCAGAACTTATTGCCAAGCATAATTGCAAGATATGGGCAGAAAGCGAACAACACGTTGGTAGCGCATTCAAATTTACATTACCAAAAATTAGTTCCACAAGGGCTACAGTTGTAGCAGGACAAGAGAGCCATTAATAAAATTGGCTGTATGTGATGTGTAGAATTTTTTCAGATGATACCTCTGTTATTACTTTTTCGAAAGAATTAATTAGTAGTTGTCTAAAGCCAGTTAAGTCGTCATTTATGTCTTCTTCAATTTCCTGCCTATTGGCAATATTGTCAATAGTAATTAGTGAATTAATATCTTTAATGGTATTTTCAACTTGTAGGTCTGCTAATTTTTGGAATACCGATTCATAATCGTTTATGGTGTTTTTTACGCATCCCAATACCTTGTTGGCAATCAGTTCAATTGTCTTCTGCACATATTTCGTTCTGGTTTGTATCAGGTCTACAATTTCATTATACATATTTAGATTGACGTCCTTAGCATAAGGTAGAATATATTTTTCGGTATCGCTAATTGTCTTCTGCACTTTAACAATGTCAAACGTTCCGAGTTGTATATCGGTAAGGTTGCTAATTCTATCGGCAAGTTTAATGAGTTTTGCTTCATTGGAACTATGCACCATCACTCTAAGTAAGTATTCACTCTTCGGCTCTCCATCTCTAATAGATAGTTCTTCCACCAATTCCACAACACGCGGTCCATCTCTATCAATCTTTCTAATTTGGTCCGGGTAATACTCGCCAGGAGCATCCTCCTTTAAGTCGTGTAGCGCAGCCGCTTTCAGTATAGTAGAGTCAATAACTTTGTGGTCAATTAATATTCCAACAGTCGCCCAGATGTGCCGGAATTGATTTCCGCCAATTCTTCTGGATTTTCCTATTAGGGCAGTTGCTAATTGTAAGTAAGGAGCGAGTTCAACATTTTTCAAAGTATATGTTTGAAAGTTATCCATTTTATCTCCGGTGATAACAAAAAAAGTAATAAGTAAATTGCATTTTAATACATACAATATAAAATAATAAATTGGAAAAACTACACATTATTTTTATTTTTGCACAAAAAATAATTATAGCGTTTTCGTTTGTTCAATAGTCGCCACCTTTGGATAATATACATATATTTTTTCGCTATATTATTGCATAACATTATATATTCCGTTGTTTTTGGCGATAGGCATAATTTTTGCTTGCGAAGGGTAAATATTTGGATTTTATTGGAGTTCTACTATGATAAAAGATTTGCATACAGCTGCTCTGGCTATGATGAATAGCCAGACACGATTAGAAGTTACTGCTAACAACATCGCTAATGTGAATACAACCGCATTTAAGAAGGAAGCGGTATTTGAACGCAATCTTGTTGATGCAAAGGCATCGCTGTTCAATAATCCACACGAGATAGAACAGAACGACCCGCCTATTGGTTCATACCTCGATTGGAGAGTTGGCGATTACACACAAACAGCCAATCCATTAGATGTTAGCATTGAAGGTGCGGGCTTCTTTGTTACTAAGAATGCCGATGGCGATAAGTCGCTCACTCGCAGCGGTTCATTTGGACTAAACTCTAACGGCTTCCTTACTACCAAGGATGGGAGGTATATTGTTGGAACGGACGAAGATGCGATACACGTACCGGACTTCGCTGTTATCAATGATGGCGAAAATCCAAATGAACGACAAGCAGTAAATATTGTCATCGCAAATACCGGCGAATTGTATGCAAATGATGTTATGATTGGAAAACTATTGGTGGTGGATTGCGATGACTACTCCCAATTAGAGAGAATAGACAAGCAAAGTTTCCTTCCGTTAAACAATGTTGGTGTGCGACAAATAGATGATGATGTGCTGCGATTGAAGCAGGGCTATTTAGAGAATAGCAATGTAGATATTATTAGCGAAATGGTAAATATGATTGAGTTGCAGCGTGCATTTGAGACGGGAAGCAAGGTAATACAAACCAATGATACATTGTTAGATAGGTCTATACAGACAGCAAGATTCGGACAATACTAAGTTGGATAATTTATAGTTATATTTGTTAATATAAACGTATGGGTTCAAAATTTTGAACCCATACGTTGTCTCTATATGTAATGTTATTGCGCGTCAAGCCCACAATAACAGCGATTAATTTATATTAATCTAATTTGAAAGATGCGATACACTTCTCAAAAATTGGCAAGTAGTTAGATTCCTCCGGCACAAACCAATTCACAGTCATACGATAGAATTTATCTCCCTTCTTTACGAAATACACTCTACTTTTCACATCCTTAGTGGCTTTATAGTTAATCATATAAGCACTCTCGCCACCACCAACACTTGCATTTGATAATGCAGGATTACCCGGATATTTTGCAGCGAGTTCGGTTGCAGCTTTTTTGAAATCTTTATTTTGCGAGCCATCAAGGACATCTATTTGTATGTTGCAGTCGCCTCGTCTGTCACCAATGTAATTGTATGATGCGATAACACCAGATGATGCTGCTTTACCACGATAGAAATTCTTTGGTATAGAGATAGCAAAGCCAGTGCCTTTTTCTGTTGTCAAAGTGTCCGATGGGAATGGTTGCTCTATAATTACAGTTTGCGTATCGGTACCTCTTACTTGTGTTTGAGCAAGTTTGAGGGATGATATTACTTTGCTGAAGTTGTCGTCATACTTGTCCCAACTATCCGCAAACGCTTCTATCTTCAATGTAGTATAAGTCACATTGTCCTTAGAGGCAACAACAAAAACGCCTTTGAAGTTTCCATCATTCAACTCAAAGCCATATTCCAACTTCTTACCATCAAAGCCATCGACAGTGATGTCGGATGTTTTGTAATCAATGTCGAATTTTTGTTTTACCTTCGCTAAAATAGAATCAATAGTTTGAGTTTCATCTACCTTCATTGCATTTAAGTCAATCATAGCACCGGGGAAACCTGTTGTTTTGAAATCAACGAAGCGACTTTTTGCATCGTTAGACGAGAACACCATAAAGCGTGCTCCGGGGGTAGATGATGTTACCCAATTGGATGGATAGTCGACAGCAAATTTCAATGTGCTATCGGTGTAGTTTTTTAGGTCTGTGATTTCTACTGGTGCTGGTCCGCTATCACAAGCAGATAGAATGACGCATAAGAAAACAGACAATAGAATAAAATTGAGTTTGTTCATTTTTATTTCTCCAAATTTATTAATTAATGTAAATTATCAGCATTTTGCTATTAATATAACATTTTTTTTAATAATAAATATTATTTTTGCACTTATAAATAAAAAAAATAAGTATATTGCGAACTAAAATTTATCATTTATCTAATCATACTAATCAATATGAAATACACAACCCTAATTTCTCTAATCTTCTTTGTTGCAGCATCTGCAACATTCGCTCAACCAGATACTCTTATAGTTAAGAAAACCGACCGAAGCGATACGATTGTATTTAACCACCATTTCAATCTTAAACATCCTACAATCCGCTTGTCCGGCTCGCTTGTCACTGATGCCAACTACAAAGGTAATGGCTTTGATGGCACTTTGAATTCATCCGAATATTCATTTGGTGCTGAGTTTGGATATGCAAAGGATAAGAATTTCTTTCCGGCTGACAAGTGGAATATTTCATTTCCATTCTTTGAATACAGCAGCGAGGACTTTACTTCCGAGCAACTTGCAAAATATAATGCTTGCTTGTCTAACTACTTCCATCACGGATTATCCATAAACTATTCTCAATTTGAGACGGGCGATTTTAGCGAAAGCATAGACAACCTTATATCTGTTGGTTTCACAACATTGGAAGGCGCTGGCTATAAGTTCTCGGAGCATAGTGGGATTCGCTTGCTATCTGGCTCTGGTGTAAATTGGTATTTCATAAATGGAGAAAGTAACAACGAGCAAGTAGAACCGATTCTTAATTCCCCTATAGATATTGACTATTTGGCACACGGCTTTCGCTTCGGACATTCCTACCAAAGCGAGGTGAATTTCAATGTATATAATGGTATATCAGTATTTGCAAATGCAAAACGCGACGTGATATTTCCACGCACTATATTTTGGAAATACACTGGCAGTATGATATGTTACGGCTTGGCTGACTTCGTTGTTGGCAGTTTTACTAGACATATCAAATACTCCAGTCCTTATGTTTATCCTGCGGTAAACTTTGTTCTAAAAAGTGCATTGAACTGGGGCTTCACCGAACTACAACGCAAGAATATGAACTGGCCCTTTAACACAGCATCGCCTGTTATGTTAGAGAGTTTTAATGTCGGCTTGCAATTTGAGTTCTAACAAATAATAAAATAAATTATCCAACATATAAAATAACAACTTATGAAAAAAGTATATCTCGTAGCCGCAAAACGCACGGCTATCGGCAAATTCCTCGGAACACTTGGCACAACTAATGCTGTAGATTTGGCTGTTCCGGTAGTAAAACAAATTCTTGCAGATGCTAAACTAAATGGCTCTGAACTCGACGAAGTAATTGTCGGGAACGTCCTAAGTGCCGGACATAAGCAAGGTGTAACACGCCAACTATCCATCAAATCGGGCATTCCACAAGAGGTTTCCGCTTATGGTATCAATATGATTTGCGGCAGTGGAATGAAATCTGTAATGCAAGCATATAATGATATTCTGGCTGGACAAGCCGACTTAGTGCTGTCCGGTGGAACGGAAAGTATGTCCTGTGCATCATACGTCATACCTGCAACTATCCGCAATGGTGTGAAGATGGGTGATTTCAATATCATTGACCATATGATATTGGATGGTCTTACCGATGCTTTTTCTGGCTTGCATATGGGCGTTACGGCTGAGAATATTGCTGAAAAATACAATATCAGTCGCAAAGAGCAAGATGATTTTTCCTATAACTCACAACAGAAAGCAATCGCTGCTATTGATGCCGGACGCTTCAAAGATGAGATTGTTCCGGTAATAATTCCAAATAAAAAAGGAGATATTACATTTGATACGGACGAGTTCCCTAATCGCACATCTACTCCAGAGAAACTTGCTAATCTTAGACCAGCATTCAAAAAGGATGGAACAGTAACTGCCGGCAATGCCTCCGGTATCAACGACAGCGCTTCATTCACATTGATTGCATCCGAAGATGCAGTGAAGAAATACAATCTGCTCCCTCTTGTAGAAATTATTGGCATCGGACAAGCCGGAGTAGCTCCTGATGTAATGGGACTTGGTCCTGTTCCAGCAATAAAAAAAGCATTGACAATGGCGAACAAGAAACTCACAGACATTGAGGTATTAGAACTCAATGAAGCATTTGCTGCACAAGCCATCGGCGTAATGCACGACTTATGTATAGAGCATAGCGTTGATTGCGAATGGTTGCGTGCTCGCACAAATATAAATGGTGGTGCTATTGCATTGGGACATCCAATCGGCGCATCCGGCAATCGTATCATTGTCTCACTCATTTACGAAATGAAGCGTGCCAACAACCAATTAGGTCTTGCATCGCTTTGCATAGGTGGCGGAATGGGAACAGCAATGGTATTTAAGAACGTATAGATTACATAATACATTGAACATAAACAATATCCATTTCTCTGCACTTGTTTCATAATATAATTCACAGGGAAATGGATATTGCAATTTGGATAATTGCGATTTTTTCATTATATTTGTGCGAACAAATTAAAAGCATTACGATGGATTATACAAATACTATGAATAACAAACGATTATCCTATTTTTGTTTTCTTGTAATCATTTCATTTTCAATTGCTACTAAGGCGCATTCCCAAAATCTCAACTACGTGCATAAGGTTGTTAGAGAACTTGGGCAACCAAATATGTATGGCAGAGCCGCAATAAACAACGGCGATAGCATTGCTGCCGATTACATAGCAAAAGAGTTCTCCCGCTTCAAACTGAAATCCTTCGGTAACGATTACTACCAATACTTTACTCAGCCAGCGGTATACCAATCGGAGGTGTCTCTACAACTCGGCAAAGGACAGATACTTAAACCAGAAGATGAATTCTATGTTCTGGGATTCTCGCCTACCTACGACATTGAAATTAACAACGAAAAGCCCATCTTCATTGATGGAAAGGAGCATTGGGAACTCATTAAAAAGACCAAGTTAGATAATATTATCCTTGTCTTCAATCAAAAAACAATGCCTATTTCATTGAAAGAAATGGCGAAATTCATAGATTCCGATTTCACTCAAGTAAAGCCGAAGCTTGTGATATTCCAAGGATATGAACATATTAACTATTACATCGGTAGAGAGAATGTAAAGCAAGTTCCGGTAATTCAATTGGTTGGCGAGCCAATTGGCAAGACCATCGATTACTTAAAATTGCATATTAAAACGACAAGCACCCTCAGCCATAAAACACAGAATGTGGTTGGCTACGTAGAAGGAAAGAACAAAGATAAATATGTTCTAATTACTTCACATTACGATGCACTTGGAATGTTCGGCGATAAAGTATTCCCCGGAGCGCAAGATAACGCAAGTGGCACGGCTGCTGTGCTTGACTTTGCATCTTACTTCGCAGAGAACAAACCACCATATTCGCTCGTATTCATTACATTTGGAGCGGAAGAAGTTGGAATGCTTGGCTCACACTATTTTGCAGACAATCCGCTTGTTCCATTGGATAAAATACATTTAGTAATAAATTTGGATTTAGTTGGCTCCGGTAGTGAAGGGCTTAGCATAGTTAATGGAACTTCGCAAGACAAATTTGTCAAGCAATTGGAACGCATTAATAATTCAGAGAAATATTTTTGGAAGATTCTATCGGCAGACAATAGATGCAATAGCGACCATTGTGTCTTTGTAGAGAAAAATATTCCGGCAGTATTTCTGATGACCTGCGGACAGGAACACAAATGGAGTCATAGCATTTATGACAGTTACGAAAATCTGCCATTCACTAAATACGAATCCCTTTTTAGGTTAATTGGAGATTACATTAAAGGATTATAATACTATCAATAATAGTTTAACCTATACATTATGAAAGTATATAGAGATATATCTGATATAGAATATAGAACTGACCGTGCAATTACGGTCGGCTCTTTCGATGGTGTGCATTCAGGACATAAAGACCTTTTGAATGAACTCACTTCTGTATCTAAAAGAGATGGACTCTCGTCTTTTGTTGTAACATTTGACCCGCATCCGCAAATGTTCTTCAACTGCCAACAAACTTCACCAATACCATTTCCACTACTCACTACACTTGAGGAAAAACTATCTATAATTGACTTGCTTGGCGTAGATGAGGTATATGTCGCTAAATTTGATGCTAAACTCGCTAACACCAATTACTACGAATTCATTACGGATATTCTGCTTGCTAAAATTGGCTTTTCGGTAATTCTTGTTGGCGACAAACATTCATTCGGAAAAGATAAATTAGGTAACTATGAGGTTTTGAAAGATATTAGGAACGATACAATACACGAACTCAAGCCATTATTTGAAATAATTAAAATTAATCGCTTTATGATGGATTTCATTAGAGTATCAAGCACACTAATTAGACAGGTGTTGCGCTATCGCTCTGTGGAAATCGTGAATACATTGCTCGGATACAACTACTTCATTATAGGAAAGGTTGTCAAAGGAAAAGGTATTGGAAGAATAATCGGATTTCCAACAGCAAATATTGAGGTTGAACTAAATAAAGAAATACCAAAGAATGGCGTATATGTATCTACTATTGATTTTCTTGGCAGTCGCTACCGTTCCGTTACTAACATCGGAGTGAGACCAACTATGAATAGCGGAACTATAAAGCCAGTGATAGAAGTCCATATTCTAAATTTTGCTGGTGATTTATACGGATTGAATGTGGTGCTAAGTTTCAATAAATTTCTTAGAGATGAGAAAAAATTCGCCAGCATAGAATACTTAGTTAAACAAATAGAAAAAGATGTCGCTGATACAATTAGTTATTTTGATACTAACTCAGGAGAAGGATCGCCAACACTAAGTTTATCTCATCTATTTGACTAAATAAAAGAAAATAATCATAAAAAACAACAACTTATGCGAAAAATTATTATTGCTATAGATGGACCGGCAGGTTCAGGAAAAACTACTTCCGCTAAATTATTAGCCGAAAAACTTAATTATATTTATATTGACACAGGCGCTATGTATCGTGCTGTTACATTTGCATGGATAGAATCCAAATTGGAAATGTCCGATGAGGTCTTGCAAAACATTATAAATAATTCAAAAATAGAACTTAAACCATCTCCACAAGGACAGATTACGTTACTCAACGGAGTGGATGTAAGTAAAGAAATTCGCTCCGATATTGTTAATCGGACTGTTAGCCCTATTAGTGCAAATGAATTCGTTCGGCGACATCTCGTTGAATTGCAGCGCATTCTGGGACAAGGCAAATGTTGCGTTATGGATGGCAGAGATATTGGAACGACTGTGTTTCCAGATGCGGAGTTGAAGATATATCTTACTGCGTCTATTGGTGCAAGAGCGAAACGTAGATTGATAGAATATCAAGAGAAGGGCATTTCTAATTTATCTTTTAATGAAATCGCTGACCAAATTATAGGACGTGATAGGTATGATTCAAACAGAACCATCTCTCCACTACGAAAAGCAGCCGATGCTGTGGAAATAGATACATCAGATATGACACTTGTACAGCAAGTAGATACAATCTACCAACTCGCCATAAAAGCAATTAATGAATAGATTGAGCAGAATCCGATAAGCATTTGATTTTAATATTCATTCCTAACGGGCTTGAACCACGTATCTCCAATGCTTATTTCTATTATTATTCTGCCAAAGGTTTCATTTATCAAGGCATCATTCGTTCCACGTCTGCCCAATGCAAGCGAGAAATCTAATTGTGCAGTGCGAGATATAGGAAATTGTAATCCACCTGTGATTGCATATTCTATAACTTGTTTAGAATCAATGTTATAATACATTTTTTCGTAATATGCTCCAACTTTATATGAAGCACGCGATACAAGCGAAGCGTATGGATTTTGATTACCAAGTATGGAAAGCCCCAATGAGAATTTGGACGAATTAGAGAACTCCCCTACTGCATCCGATTGATATGTCTGCACATCCGAAAAATTACCGAACAACGCATCAGCAGCCAATAAATATCTTCCAAAGGTATATGATGCCCCTACACCAAAAAAATTAGGCAACTGCTGTTTTATATCCTTCACTAATGCCGTGTCTCTTAGAAAAGATGATGCAGGCACATATATGTATTCCATTCTATTTTCTACACTTGCTTCATTTTGCATTTGATAAAATGCACCTACACACAAATTGTCAATCGGCACAAATAAAACACCAATACTTCCATTAAGTCCCGAAAATACATTGTTATTGCTGATTTGGTAGTTATCTGCACCGGCGGTAGTAATGTTTGTGCGAATGTTATGGTCAATCTTTCCTATAATCGCTGATACAGAAGCACCAATATATACTCCATTAATGATTTTTGTGCCAAGCCCAAATGTAAGATTTGATAAACCACCACTCCCTTTATATATCTTATCACCAACAACATCTAAGTCATTATCAGGCATAGATATAGGAGTAGACATATAGTAATTTACCGATGAAATTGGCTGGAACAAAAGAGCAGCACTAATTTCACGCACTGGGTCAAAATTGAAAATGGAGTAAAATCCATTGATAGTGCCATTGTTCTGTAGCAAACTACTTTCTGCACTTTCAATATAGTTCTGGTTAAATCTATATCCGGTCTGCACTCTCGTAGTATTTACCATACCCCAGAGCGCTGGATTTAGCATATTAATCGTATTTTTAGATGGCACAGCAATTTGTGCTCCACCCATTGCTTGCGATGCAGCAGATTGCCCATAAATAATATCTCCGATACCAAATATAGAGTAATTGGAGCCGCCTTGCGAAAATATATGTATCGGAAGTAGCAGCAGTATTATAGAAAAAAGTGTTTTGTTCATTAGTTAAGTATTATATTTAGTTATTGGCTCCGAGCCATCTTTCGGCATCAATGCCAGCGATACAACCACTACCAGCAGCAGATATTGCTTGTTTATAAGTTGGGTCTTGCACGTCTCCACAGGCAAATACACCTTCTATGTTGGTGTAACTTGATTTGTCCTTCGTAATCAAATATCCCTCCTCGTTCATATCCAATATCCCTTTGAAAATATTGGTATTAGGCGTATGTCCTATTGCAAGAAAAACTCCGTCAATCGTTTTATCTGTAATTTCTCCTGTAAGGACATTTTTCAATTTCACACCTATTAAAGATTGGACATTGTTTTGGATTTCACCAACATATTCCTCAATCACCGAATCAAGTATAAAACTAATCTTTGGATGTGCCTTTGCTCTATCAATCATAATCTTGGATGCACGAAAGCCCTGCCTGCGATGCACTATTGTAACTGATTTAGCAAGATTGGCAAGGTATAGCGAGTCCTCCATAGCTGTATCACCAGCACCAACTACAATTACATCTTTGTTGCGATAGAAAAAACCATCACAAGTAGCACAAGAAGATATTCCAGCACCCCAATACGTCTTTTCCGATGGTATTTCAAGGGTTTTTGCGGTTGCTCCGGTGGATACGATAATAGATTTTGCGGTGTATGAAACGCCATCTTGGTTAATCACTGTAAATGGACGCTTGCTAAAATCCACAGAATCAATTGTTTCTGTTAGAATAGTTGTGCCGAATTTCAATGCTTGTTTCTTAATTTCATCCATTAGCACAGGTCCAGCAATGCCATCCGGATGGCTTGGAAAATTCTCCACATCGTTTGTGATAGTAAGCTGTCCGCCGGGCTGCATCCCTTCAAATAGCAATACGTTAAGATTTGCACGCGAAGTATAGATAGCGGAAGTAAGTCCCGCAGGACCAGAGCCCAAAATAATTACATCATAAGTTGTAGCCATAGTTATTTCAAAAAATATTTCTCAAATCAGTTTAGTCACTTCGCAATATACGAAAAAAATATGAAAAAATTACTAATGGATACAATATACGTCCCTTATCAAAATAGTAACACGAACATATTATTACGAATAACTTTACACTAAAAAGGCAGTAAAGACACTCACTGTTTTTTTATATTCAACAACATCATAAATATATTGAAAAAAAATCGTATATTTAAGGTTATGGAAAAAATACAATCACAATCATATCAATCATTGCTCAATAAAGTAAGCGCTACAAGAGCAAAGGAAACCGCATTACAACTCTTATCCGGCATACTAACTTCGGCTGGTATCACACTGCTTGCTGTGCTATTGGCGACAATGATAGAGTTTTTTGCAAGTGGCGACACCGCTTTCAGAACTTGCGTCGCAGTCGTTACATTAGTCATATTCCACGTCTCAATGATAGTGTTTATCGTTCCACCGATATTGCGTGCTTTTGGAGTGCGAGGACTACCATCTATCAATGATGTATCCTTGCGAGTCGGCAAATATTATCCGGAAATCAAAGACAAATTAGGCAATGCTATACAATTAATATCCAATGCCGATAAGAATATCGGCTCATCTAGTAGTTTGATAACTGCCGAAGTAGATAGCGTTTATGGCATTGCAAAGGATAAAAACTTTGATGTAATTATCAACAAGAGACGCAACTATTACTTAATACTTTTTTTCGTAGCATCGCTACTTCTCACCATCACAACATTTGGCGTATCAGAAGGAATGGGCGAAGCATTTTTCCGATTAAGAAACTTTACTCAATCGTTCATACCGCCAGCACCGTTCACTATAAAGTTGGAAACACCAGAGATGACGCTACTTCGCGGAGCAAAAGCAGAAATAATATTCTCTGCAACAGGGCAAGCACCGGATTACATTCTACTGAAAATAAAGGAAGAAACACAGAACGATTTTGACGAATACAAATTGAAAAAAGATAAAGATGGTATGTATAAATATGAAATTGCGACAGTTAAGCAGAATTGCACATTCTACGGCGAAGCCACTTGGATTACATCCGCCATCGTTACTGAAATTGGCAATATCAAAGTTATAGATAGACCATTCATTCGTTCGCTTTCTGGAACGTTACATTTCCCTGCTTATGCCCATTTACAGCCGAAGGACATAGATGAACAATCGGCAGATATTGCAGCACTTAGCGGCTCTTCTGCAAACCTCTCCATCTCTACAAATAAGCCACTCAAAAATGCTTATATCGTTTTTGAAAAGACCACCATACAGATAGAAGATACAAGTAAGAACAAAGCCGATACATTTCACATTCCACTCAAAGTAAGCGATAACAAGGCATCCGGCACTTTGCGTATCAATCAAAATGGCTATTACTACTTTGTCGTTGAGGATTTTGATGGCGAGACAAATATAAATCCAATAAAATATTCCGTTGTAGCATTGAGCGACGGCTCGCCAACAATAACATTGCTTTATCCAACCAATGATGTGCAAGTTACAACTCAGGCGTTGCTACCAATGAAAGTCGCAATATCTGATGACTACGGCTTCACTTCTCTGAAACTCTATTACAGATTGGCTTCCTCAAAATTCGCATTACCGGAAACCAATTACAAAGCAATAAATATACCGCTAACGACCACTGACCTACTTGCCGAAATCGCTTATGTCTGGAACTTAAATAAAATCAATATCATCCCTGAAGATGTTTATGAATTCTACCTCGAAGTAGCCGACAATGACCTCAGCAATGGACCAAAGAAAGCACAAACCCAGCCACTCAAGGTGCGTCTGCCATCACTCGCAGAGGTCGCTAAGGAAGCGGATGTATCGCAAAACCAGATGACCAATCAGTTGGAAAACATTCGCAAAGATGCAGAGCAAGTGAAAAAAGATATTGAAGAACTACAGCGCGATTTGCTTAAAAACAATAAGAATAAGGAACTAGATTGGAAGCAACAAAAGCAAATGAAAGACATTATGGAGAAGCAGGAGCAACTCCAAAATCAAATGCAACAAATGAGCCAGCAAGTAGAAGAAACTACTCAGCAACTCCAGCAGAACAATATGCTTTCACAAGAAACTATGCAGAAGTATCAGGAATTGCAGAAATTGATGCAACAAGTGAAATCTCCACAATTAGACCAAATGCGCAAGATGCAAGAAAGCCAGTTGCAAAAGATGACTCCCGAAGAATTACGCAAAGCAATGGAACAAGCAAAATTTGATGAAGAGCAATTTAAGCAAGGTATTGAACGCACTATGGAAGTCCTAAAACGTATGCAGGCAGAGCAGAAAACAGATGCTCTTACAAAGCGCGCCGAGGAGTTGAAGAAAAAACAAGATGAAATTAATAAGGAAATGCAGAACACAACCGACAAAAATAAATTGAACGAATTAGCCCAGAAGCAACAGCAGTTAAAGGACGAATTGCAAAATCTATCCAAGGATATGAAATCGCTGGAATCATTGATGAAGGAAATCGGTGAGGATATGCCATTGCAAGAAATGATGGACGCAATGAATGCTTTAGACAACCAAGACATCTCCGGCGATATGGATAACTCCTCCGAAAAAATGGAAAAAGGAGATAAGAGTAGTGCCGATAAATCGCAAAAACAAGCAAGCAAAAAGTTGGACGATTTTGCTAAGAAGATGCAAAAAATGAAGCAAGAAATGCAGGACAAAAATTCCAAAGAAGTTATGCGAAAAATGCAAAAGGCAATTGAAAATATGGTGAAAATATCTAAGCATCAGGAGCAGACGAAAAACTTCACCGGACGTTCAGATAAAAATTCTACTCGCGTGCCGGATATTGCAAATGAACAGGCGGACATCTTTGAAAATCTATACAATGTAGCAAATGAACTGAATGATATTGGTGGTAAATCATTCGCAATAACTCCCGAAATGGCTGATGCCATTAACGATGCAATGCGACAGATGCGTAAGACAATGGAACATCTAACAGAACGACAAATGCAAAATGCAAAGCAAGCACAAACCACCGCTATGAAAGATATAAACTCTGCCTTAGTGCAAATGAAGGACGCTCTCGAGCAAATGAAAAGCGAAAGCGATTGCGACAATGGTGATGGTAGCAGTAATAAAAGTGGTGGCAAGAGTAAGAAACCCGGAAAAGGTGGTAGTGGAGGTGGTGCCGCTGGTGGAATGGGAATGGGCTCATCTATGCAAATGCAGATGCAACAAATGGCTGCTCAACAGCAAGCGATTAACCAGCAAATGCAAGAAATGATGGGACAAGGCGGTGAAGGTGGTATGTCCCAAGAGCAACGTGCTGCTATGCAACGCTTATCCAACGAGCAAGACCAAATGCGTAAGTCAATGGAAGAACTATCCAAAGAGCAAAAGGACTTAGGCACAAAGCCAGAAGATAGAGAAGAGCAACGTAAATTAGCAAATGAATTGCAAAAAATGGCAGAAGAAATGAAGGAGATTACCGCTGACATAAATAGAGGAAATATCTCACCAGAAACATTGAAGCGACAAGAAAAAATACTATCACGTATGCTTGATGCTACTAAATCCGTAAATGATAGGGATTTCGAAAAGAAGCGTGAGAGCAATAGCGGAAAAGATATGCAACTCAAATCTCCATCTGGCATTGACCTATCTACCCAAGAAGGAAAAATGCGCGCTATGCAAGAACTTATGCAGTCAATAAAGAAGGGCTACACCAAGGATTATGAGCAAGTAATACGACAATATTTTGAAGCAATTCAACAGCACTATTAATTCAAAATTAATTAACATCTATGAAAAAACTACTCGCACTACTGCTATTCGTCTGCACTTACTCATCGCTGCTCGCATACGATGACGCCACCTACGTGGATACAACCAAGTTTATAGAGATAGACATTGCGTTGCCACCATCGCCCTTGCTAAATTCAAATATAGAATTGAATGGTAAATTAACGCTACCAAATACCATCGGCAAAGTGACTTGTGTTATACTTGTTCAGGGCTCAGGTCCATCCGATTATGACGAAACTATATCGGTCAATAAACCATTTCGCGATATTGCTTATGGGCTGTCAAGCAATGGCATTGCGGTTCTACGATACGATAAGCGAACATACGACAAGCGGATATTGACAGATACGAGTATTGATTTAAAGAATATTACAGTGAATGAAGAGTCAGTATTTGATGCTGTGAATGCTGCGAACTTCGCCTTCTCAAATTATGCAGATAAAATAGACAACGTATACATACTTGGTCATTCGCTTGGTGGTTATGTAATGCCGCGAATTGCTAAATTAGCGAACAATGCAACCGGCTTCATACTATTGGCGGGCAATGCCAGACCAATGGAAGCACTTATCAAAGAACAACTGCAATATATGTATGAGAATTTTGGCAATACAAATAGTTGGGAAACGAGGCAAAAACTGAATACAGAATTAGAGCGATGCGATAAAATAACCAGCCGTAACTACACTGCTGATACCCCATCTGACTCGCTACCACTAAATGTTCCTGCAAAGTATTGGTTGGATTTGGTTGATTATCATCCTGCTGATGAGTTTGCCGATGAGACGCGTCCAATTCTATTCATACAAGGCGGTCGGGACTATCAAGTAACCAAAACGGATTTGGAGATTTGGAGAGATAAACTAACTCATAACAAGCAAGGTGGAGACAACGCTACGTTTGTTTTATTTGAAGACCTAAATCATTTAATGCAAAGTGGAAGTGGAATTCCTTCGCCAGCGGACTATGGTGAAAAGAAAAATGTAGATGTGCGGGTAATAAATGAGATTATAAAATTTATTCGGAAGTAATGATTTAGCATACATAAACAAAGCAAAAAAAATGATTGAAGGCGTTTCTGTAATATTGTCAGCAAAATAGTTATTTTTTGCGATGTAGAGAGGCACTTAATCACTAACAACGAGACAGGACTTTTAAGTAGTCATATTACCAAATTATTAACCCCTCATTATGTTTAATGAAAACTCCCGCGTAAAACTTCCAGCAATCTTGCACTTGACAAGATTGGGCTATAAGTATTTTTCATTGAAAGATACTGCTTTTGAATTTGATGGTGAAACAAATATTATCAAAAATGTTTTACGTAAACAATTTCTAAAATTGAATGCTGCTACTACGCCATTAGAAAGCGATTTTGAGAGAGAATTTCAAAATATTTCACTTGAACTCGGCTACAATGATTTGGGAAAAAGTTTTTACAATCGACTTCTTGGCAACGGAAATTCTGAATACAAACTCATTGATTGGAACAATTTTAACAAAAACACTTTTCACGTTTGCACAGAACTAACTTGCAAAAACAGAGATGATGAGTTTCGCCCGGATATTACGATATTTGTAAATGGACTTCCGCTATCATTTATTGAAGTGAAAAAGCCGAACAATCCAGAAGGCATCAAAGCAGAACGCGACAGAATCAATTACCGTTTCAAAAACTATAAATTCCGCAAATTTGTCAATATTACGCAGTTAGTTGTTTTTTCAAACAATATGGAGTATGACGATGCAAGTATTGACCAACTGCAAGGCGCGTTTTATGCGACAACTGCCAGAAATTCAAAAGTGAAATTCAACAATTTTCGTGAAGAACTGAGAAGCGAAATTGTGGATAATGTCAAGCCGATTAACGAGGAAACTGAAAATTTTATACTGAAAGACAACAATCTAATCACGCTCAAATATTCTCCCGAATTTCTGACAAACAAAAACGAAAAAACACCGACAAACAGCATTCTTTCCTCGCTTTTCACCAAAGAACGCCTGAAAATGCTTTTGCAATACGGCATTGTGTATTGTGAAGAAATAGACGACAAAGGCGAGCCGATTTTACAAAAGCACATTATGAGATACCCGCAATTTTTCGCTACAAAAGCAATTCGCAAAAGATTGGACGAAGGGGTGAAAAAAGGAGTGATTTGGCACACACAAGGAAGCGGAAAAACCGCACTCGCATTTTACAATTATCGCTATCTCACCGATTATTTCAGCAAAAAAGGCGTTGTGCCAAAATTTTATTTTATTGTCGATAGATTGGATTTGCTCATACAAGCGGCAAAAGAGTTTAAAAAACGAGGTTTGATGGTATCTACCGTTAATAGCAAAGATGAATTGATAAATGATTTCAAAACAAATACCACAAATGACGGAATTACGGTAATAAATATTCAAAAATTCAATGAAGATACATCTGCTTTCAACAATAGCGGATACGATGTAAACATTCAGCGAATTTATTTTATCGACGAGGCACACCGCAGTTATGACCCCAAAGGGAGTTCGCTGGCAAATCTTTATAATTCCGATAAAAATTCGATAAAAATTGCTCTTACCGGAACGCCACTGATTATGTATAAAGAGCGGCAAAATGACGACGAAAATGAAGATTTATTTGACAAAGCCGATTTGAAAACTACCCGCAATATCTTCGGCGACTATATTCATAAATACTACTACAATTCTTCAATCAAAGACGGCTACACATTGAAACTTCTACGCGAAGAAATAGAAACTTCCTACAAAGAAAAATTAAGAGCAGTTGAAAAGAATTTGGAAGAATTTATCAAATCGGGAACTTTGGAAAGAAAAGAATTAAAAGCCCACAAAAAGTTTTGTAAACCGATGTTGGATTACATTATAGACGATTTTCAAAATTCGCGTATCCGTTTTGGCGACAAAACTATCGGCGCAATGGTGGTGTGCTACAGCAGCGAACAGGCAAGAGAAATGTTTAGGCAATTCTGTCTGAAACAGAATTTTCAGAATGATAGTATTAACAGAATAAATGATAATCCTGTAAATCCTGATTCAGACAATTTACGAGCCGCTTTGATATTACACAACGAAAACGACAAAGAAACACGCAAAAATGAAATTCAAGATTTCAAAGATGGCAAAATTGATTTCCTCTTTGTTTATTCAATGCTCCTCACTGGTTTTGATGCTCCGAGATTAAAGAAATTATATTTGGGGCGAAAAATTAAGGCACACAACCTTTTGCAAACCTTAACCCGCGTAAATCGTCCATACAAAGATTTTCGTATGGGATATGTAGTTGATTTTGCCGATATTTCAAAAGAATTTGATGTTACCAATCGCTCCTATTTTGAGGAACTCAACCGTGAATACGACACCGATACAACCGGTGAAAACGGAAACGATATTTTCGGTTCATTGTTTATGCCAAAAGAAGAGATTGACGAAAAAATTAAACAAATAGAACTTATTATTAGCGATTATTCCGCCGAACTTGGCGACAACAAAGAGATTTTTTCGCAACAAATTCAGGCAATCGACGACCGGCACAAACTGCTTGAACTTAAAAACGCTTTGGAAGACGCTCGAGATATTTATAATGTTTCGCGGCTTGTGGGGTATGCGGAAATTTTGGAAACACTTGATTTAAAGCATATTTCGCAACTATTGACCGAAGTTTCAAATCGCTTGCAACTGCTCAATTTGAAAGAAGCGAATAGTAATGTAAATTCTCGCGAATTATTGAACGAAGCCATTGAAAATGTGATTTTTGACTTTACAAAAATCGGTGAAGAAGAATTGCAAATGGCAGGAAATGATTTGCTGGAGATTGCACGTAAGACACGGCTGGCACTCAACAATAATTTCAACCAGAAAGACCACGTATGGGTGATGCTCTATGAAGAATTTATAGAATTACTGCGCAAAGATAACATTGACAAAAATAATTCGCTCGACCTTGAAAAAATGAAGGTTAAAAACGCTTATTTATCAAACATTTACAAAAAAATCCTCGAACTCAACCGCAAAAATTCGGTTTTACAGGCAAAATTCGGCGGCGACCGCAAATTTGCCCGCACTTACAAAATAATTGAATCTTCGGGCGAAGTAAGCAAGAACATTCCGCTTTATAACATTCTCAAAGCCATTAAACAAGAAGTTGATGCGCAGGTGCTTGTAAATGAGAATATACTACAAAATCAATCTTATTTTGAAACTTTTGTGGGCGAAAAAATCGCTGAAATTTGGAAAAAACCCGACTACCAACAAGCGATAAATGCCGAAGTGGTGGATAAATTAGTTGATTATGTTATCAGAGAATATTTTGAAGAGTATAAAAATTCAGCGTAAAATGTCTGAATCAAAATTTTTAGAATTAAAGAATGAACAGAATAATGCAGAAATAAAAATTCTGCTAATTCTAAAAATTATGATTAAGACAAAAAGTAAAATTCTAAAATTCAGTAAATTATGATTCAGACAGTTAATAATTATTCACAGACAGTAAAACAACTTGTTGACGACATTAAAGCGATTTGCGCCCATAACGGACTCGGTGGCGAAGCGAGCGAATATAAAATCGTTACGCAAATGTTTTTGTATAAATTTTTGAACGACAAATTTTTGTTTGTCACACAAAAAAACTACGCTCACTTGAAGGCATTGCCCGAAGCGGAATACAATCTGCTGCTTCGTTTGGTTGGCACAAAAGCCGCTAAAATGAAACCGCAGCATTTGCTCGAACATTTGCATTCACTGCAAGATAAAAGCGATTTCGCAGAAACTTTCGATGATGTGTTGAACGATATTGCCGTTTTCAACAGCGGCATTTATTCGGTGCATACCGATGTGAACACCGAAATTCGTCTTTTTGATGAAAAGTTGATTCAAAGCAGCGTTGCCGACCAGAGCAAAAGAAATGATTTTTCAAAATCTATTCTCGGCAAACTGTTGTTAGTAAAATTTGACGATGAAATTTTTGCACAGAGTTTCGATTTTTTCTCCACACTCTTTGAGTATATGATTAAGGACTACAACAAAGACGGCGGCGGAAAATATGCAGAATATTACACTCCGCACACAGTTGCCAAAATTATGGCAGAAATCCTTGTGGGCGATGATAAATCGGGCAACAAAACCGTTTATGACCCATCAGCCGGTTCGGGAACATTGCTGATGAATATCGCTAGTAAAATCGGCACCGACCGCTGCACTATTTATTCGCAAGATATTTCTCAAAAATCCTCAAACCTGCTCCGTTTGAATTTGATTTTGAACAACCTCTCGCACTCTATCAATAATATTGTGCAGGGAAACACTATCTTGCACAGCCGCCATACCAAGAAAATGGATTATATCGTCAGCAATCCGCCCTTTAAACTTGATTTTTCCGAATGGAGAAACGAAGTGGAAACTCTGCCAAATTCACAAACCAGATTTTTTGCAGGAGTGCCGAATATTCCCAATAAAGACACCGACAAAATGGCAATTTACCTTTTGTTTTTGCAGCATATCATTTATTCTTTAAATGAAAATGGTAAAGCAGCAGTTGTTGTCCCAACAGGTTTTGTTACAGGCGGAGTTCCAAAAGTAAACAAGAAAGGCAAGGGGGGAAAAGGTGGAATTGATTATAATATCAGAAAATTACTCGTAGACAACAAATGGCTAAAGGGTGTGGTCTCTATGCCGAGTAATATTTTTGCAACTACCGGAACAAATGTTTCCGTGCTGTTGATTGACAAAGCGAATATAGGAAAGGTTGTTTTGGTGGATGCCTCCAAATTGGGTGAGAAAAGAAATGATGATGGAACCCAGAAAACATATTTAAGTTCCAATGACGAACAGCAGATTATAGATGCTTTCACTACTCGTGAGCCAAAAGATGATTTTTCCGTTGTCCTTGATTACGACCAAATCAAAACAAAAAACTACTCCCTCGCTGCAGGACAATATTTTGAAATCAAAATTGCATACAGCGAAATGACGGAAGATGAATTTCAAGCGAAAATGGAAAAGAGCAAAAAAACTCTGACTGACTATTTTGCTAAGAGTAAAACCCTTGAAACCGAGATTTTGGCAAGTTTGAACAATTTACATTTTAACGGTGGAAACAATGAATAAAAAACAAAATTTATATTGGGCAATATACAAGAATTTAGAAAAAGAAATGATTGAATTATCAAATCAAATTCATTTTGATGATAATCAGTTAAATGTTTATTCTATTAAAATAACAGAACTTTTAATTAGATGTTCTATTGAAATTGAATCTATTGCCAAAGAATTGTATGAACAAGAGGGTGGAGATATGAATCCTGCTGATACAAACGGTAAAAATAGAGATTTGTATTTTGACACAGATTGTATGGAATTTTTAGAAAACAAATGGTCGTTAAGTAAGAAGAACGTATTGGTTTCGGCAACGACCTTTTATTTTGAAAAAAATGAGAATAATATATTAATACCGCTCAATAAAGCCAATAAAAGAGGAACAAGTGGTGCAAAATGGAAACAAGCATACCAAGCATTAAAACACAATAGAGCAAAAAATTTATCAAAAGGAAATTTGGAAAACCTTATTAAAACAATGGCTGCGTTATATTTGTTAAACATTTATTATAAAAATGAAAAAATAATAACGACATATAAAGATTATAAGCAACTTAATATGACTTTTGGGTCAAAGATTTTTTCATTGCCAATGCCGACTGAACCAAACCAAATGTGGTATGGAAATTTAGCGAGTGGGGAAAATAGTGTTTATATATTAAAATATGCTGATGCTACATATAAAAACATTCTAAATATGCAGAAAAAAGAAAATGATGCAAGGAATGATTACTGGAAGGAACAGCCAGAATTAAAAGAATCATTATTTATAAAGCAATTAAGCGAGGCAATAGATAATGAACGCAAAAATCCGAGTCAAAGAGTTATTTACTTATGGGAGTTATGCAAATACCGACTTAATAAAAAAGTCCAAAGTGATTTGCCTTTTGCAGATAGGAAAAAATTACTTTGCCAAACTGCTGAATGGAAAAGTTCAATGTTTCAAACTAACAATAAAGTGAGCGAAGCCGACTTGACAGAAGATAATATACAAGACGTAATTAACAACGCAGGCACTTGTGCTGGAATTATGTTGGAAAGTTCATTAACACGAAGAGGCACAAAAGAACACTGGACAACATACTCATTTACAGAAGCACAATGCGAAATGGTTATAGATAAGAGCAACATTAAATATAATTTATAATACAAAAGAGGTTTACAGGGTTCAATCCTGCAAGTTTTTATTAACAATTTTAACTCTTAATAGTGAAAAATAATATGGAAAAAGTAAAGTTAAAAGATATTGCGACAATCAACGGGACAACTTTTCGCACAAACGGCTTTGACGAAATATTGTATTTAGATACAAGTTCCGTTACGAAAGGTGTTTTTGGCGATTTTATGCACTTATCAAAAAACGATAAAATACCAAGCAGAGCAAAAAGAGCGGTCAAAAATAATACGATTGTTTATTCAACAGTTCGCCCAAATTTGGAACATTTGGGAATTTTCAGCGAGCCAAAAGAAAATGTTGTTGTTTCAACAGGATTTGCAACGATTGATGTAAATGAAAAAAAAACAGAGCCAAAATTTGTTTATTACAATTTGACACAAAGCAAATTCACAAATGCACTTCATACGATTGCAACAAACAATGTTTCGTCTTATCCGTCAATAAATCCGAGTGATTTAGAAAACTTAGAAATAACCCTCCCCCCGCTCCCCACCCAAAAATCCATTTCCAGTGTCCTCTCGCTTTTGGACGACAAAATAGAGTTGAACCGCAACATAAATGCCGAGTTGGAAGCCCTCGCAAGGACTTTATATGAGTGGTATTTTGTGCAAAACAGAAAAAAGGAGTGGAAAGTGGAGAAGTTGGGAGAAATATTGAAATTTGAAAAAGGAAGCGAGCCGGGTTCAAGTGCTTACAGCGACACACAAGAAAACGAGAACTTTGTGAAGTTTTATCGTGTCGGTGATATTGACGGAAATTGCAACACTTGGGTTGATAAAACCGCTCACGATTTAGTGTTTGTGAAACCTGATGATGTGGTCGTAACTTTTGACGGTTCGGTTGGCAAAATGGGAATTGGTTTGGAAGGTGCGATTTCGGGAGGTTTGCAAAAGATTTCCGACCCGACAGACAAATTTTCAAATGCTTTGATTTGGTTGATTTTTAGCGATGCAAAAATTGTTGCCACAATAGAACAATATGCGACAGGTTCGGTATTGAAACACGCAAGCGGTGCAATAAAATATTTGGAACTCCCAATCCCCGACACCACCACACTTTCCGCATTTTCAAAAGTCGTAAAACCGATTTTCGCCCAAATCGTGCAAAACCGCCAGCAATCCGCCGAACTCGCTAAACTGCGAGATTTTCTGTTGCCAATGTTGATGAATGGGGAGGTGGTAGTTAAGTATCCTGCGAACTAAGACATCAAATATCGTATGGGTAAGTAATTGGAACAGACCTAACTAGCGTTGTTGGAATAGTGGCTATAAGGCACACAAAAAAAAACGCCCCGCAATACCAATGATTACGGGGCGTTTCGCTTGTGGCTTCGGCGGGGATCGAACCCGCGACCACTTGATTAAAAGTCAAGTGCTCTACCATCTGAGCTACGAAACCATCCCATTTCTAACCCTACTATTAGCCATAGTTAGGAATAAAAACAGAATACAAAATTAACACTTTTTTTTATATTCACCAAATTATATCAAAATTAATTCGTTTTTTTTTGTTATTTTTCGCTTTTGTTATTTTCATATACCTATGAGTTAAACTATGATACCAAGATACACCCGAAAAGAAATGGCTGCGATATGGACAGACCAACACAAATACGAACTATGGCTTAGAGTTGAGCTTCTCGCCTGCAAGGCACAAGCACAACTCGGCATTATCCCAGAAAGTTCTCTTAACAATATCCTCAAAAACGCAACGCTGAATATACCGCGCATCGCAGAGATAGAAGAGAAAACCAAACACGACGTCATTGCTTTCATATCCAGCATAGAAGAGGTTGTAGGTGAGGATAGTCGTTTCATTCATCTTGGTATGACCTCCAGCGATGTCCTTGATACCGCTCTTGCTGTTCAAATGGTGGAAGCTGGTAAGTTAATACTCGTAGGTATGGAGCGCTTGCGGGATGTATTAAAGCAACAAGCCATTAAGTATAAGCACACCATTTGCATCGGCAGAAGCCACGGAATACACGCCGAGCCGACTACGTTTGGTTTGAAAATGGCTCTTTGGTATGACGAATGCAATCGCAACATTAAACGACTCACGCAAGCAATAGATGACGCCGCTGTTGGTATGATTAGCGGTGCTGTTGGAACTTACGAGCATATTTCTCCTGAGGTGGAAAAATATGTTTGTAGCGAACTCGGCTTGAAGCCAGCCAATGTGTCAACGCAAGTTGTTCAGCGGGATATACACGCAAATTATATTACTGCCTTAGCCATTGCTGCTACTCTGTTGGAAAAAATTGCCACAGAGATACGCCATCTGCAACGAACAGAGGTCTTGGAAGCAGAGGAATATTTTTCCGCTGGACAAAAAGGCAGCAGTGCAATGCCACATAAACGCAATCCCATTTCTTCGGAGAATATTTGCGGACAAGTCCGTCTGTTACGTTCTTACGTCATTCCTGCATTGGAGGATAACGCACTATGGCACGAGCGTGATATATCTCACTCCAGCGTAGAGCGAATTGTGCTGCCGGATGCTACCGTTACTTTTGATTACATACTGAATAGAGCAATAGATGTAGTAGAAAATATTGTTGTGTATCCCGATAATATGCTACGCAATTTGAACGTCACAAAGGGACTTTACGCTTCTCAAAAAATTCTCCTTGCACTTATAAATAAAGGATTGAAGCGGCAAGATGCTTATGTAATGGTGCAGAAGTCCGCTATGGAAACGTGGAGCCAGAGCATTCCATTTAAGCAGACAATTATTAAAAACGCTGATATAATGCAGTATTTCAATGAAAGCGAATTAGAGCAATTCTTTGCTTTTGACGAAATCATTTCCAAAGTAGATTACATATACAATCGCTTGGGCATATAGCAGCATAGTCGTAAAAAGCATATAAAAATGCAAATATCTTTTTTATATAATAAAAAAATAGTATATTTGTATTCTATGCAGTTGCTACAATACAAGTATAGGCACCTACATACAAATTTATTCATAATTAACAATACCAGATACCAATGGCAGAAATAACTAGTGCTGCTGATGAAAAGCGCCAAAAATTAACTCAAGCATACGATGAATTAAAGACCGCATTTAATGCTGGAACTCCTATAGAAATAGAAATAGTAGAGAAGACCAAGGGAGGTTTCAAAACAACATTTAACGACGTTCCAATCTTCTTACCATTTGCTCAATACGGCACAAAAAAATCTGTAACAGATGAAGAAGCAGATGCTGTAATCGGACAAAAATTGAAAGTGAAAATAATAGAATTCACCGAAGATGAGTTTGGAAAGGTCTTAAAAATTAGCCATCGTGTTTTAGAAGAGGAAGAAAAATGGAAATATATTGTGGTCGGAGCAACAGTGGAAGCCACGGTTACATTTATTCATAGCTTCGGACTTGCTGTTGATATTAACGGCGTTGATGGCTTTATCCACATTTCGCAATTATCTCGCAATAGAGTAAATGATATAAACGATTTCGCTCAAAAGGGTGACGTCCTTAAAGCAGAAATCATTGGCGTAGATGCTGACAAGCATAGAGTTCAACTCTCCCTTAAAAATGCTGCAAATGTCCAATTTGAAACTTTCTTCACGCAACATAATGTTGGCGAAAGAATTACCGGAAAAATTGCTCGCATCACTACAAACGGTCTCTTTGTTGAAATCGCACCCAATGTGGATGGTTATCTACGTATGAGCGAAGTATCATGGACAAGACGCAATGTTGACCTCAAAGCACTCTTTGAGGAAGGCAAAGAAATTGAAACAGAGATAATTGAATTAGATAAAGAAAATAGCAAAATAGGATTGTCATATCGCAAGCTACAGCCAGACGATTGGTCTGAAGTTGCCGATAAATACCAAATGGGTGTTACATATTCCGCTGTTATTGAGTTCATTCCACCAAACAATAAAGGTGTGGAAATCTCATTAGATAACCAGATAGATGGCTTTATCCCACGTATGAAGATGCAAGCATTGTATAATGGCAATAAACCAACATTTAAACGCCAAGACATAATCCAAGTAAAACTATTTAACAGAGATGATGAACGCCATTCATTAGTATTTGAATCAGCGATTAAGCCAGATAATCCTAATATCAGCGATGTAGATTGGGATGCAAAATCTTCCACAGGCGGTGCAAGAGGCAATATATCTAAGCCAGATAAAGTAAAGAACTTCACTTTGGCTGACCTGCTATCTTCAAATTCAAAAAATGCGTTAATAAAATAAGAATGTTATGCATATTGTTGTTCTCCTATACGACAATTAAAAAAGGTATCAGCAGAAATGTTGATACCTTTTCTTTTTTTTATTGATATGAATGGATTTGCTTGCTACAAAAACTTAACGATGTATCGTAGTAATAGCAACACGGATAAAATGCAAATTGTCGGCGTGAGTTGCCTTGCTTTTCCAATGAATAATTTTATAAGTGCGTAAGATATTAGACCAAATGCAATGCCCTCAGCAATAGAATACGTAATCGTGATGCCAAGTAGCGTGATAAACGCTGGCAGTGCTTCGTCAATTTCGTCAAATGAAATTTTGTTAATATCTTTTGCCATTAACGCACCTACTATGACCAATGGACCAACCGTAGCAGCCCCGGGAACAAGTAAAAATATCGGAGAAATGAATAATGCTAATAAGAATAAGACCGCCACAACTAATGCTGTCACACCAGAGCGACCTCCCTCCGCTATACCGGATGTGCTTTCTACATAAGTGCAAACAGTAGATGTTCCCAATACGGCACCCAAAGTAGTAGCGACTGCATCTCCAAGTAAAGATTGCTTTATCCTATATATCTCACCTTTTGCATTTATATAGCCCGCTTGCGAAGCCGTTGCTACAAGCGTTCCGAATGTATCAAATATGTTCATAAATGCTAATAATAGCACAATTAATATCATATCTGGATTTAGAACGGATGCGAAATCAAATTGGAAAAAAGTCGGTGATAATGATTGTGGTAATGTTATAGGAGTGAAATCAGAAGCGATAGTAGTTAGCCCCATCGGTATTCCGACAATAGTGCATATCAATATGGATATAAACAATCCACCTCTGATTTTTAATTTCATTAATACGGCACCAAGAATGATACTAATAACGGATAAAACCGTAATCAAATTGAAATCGCCTATTGCTAACATAGTCGTCGGGTCTGCTTTTATTAACCCACTATTTTGGAAGCCAAGAAACGCTATAAATAGACCAATACCGGCGGAAATTGCAAAACGCAGGTTCTTTGGAATACAATCCACTATTTTTTCTCTAACTCCTGTAACCGATATAATTATGAATATAATACCTTCAAGAAATACCGCTGTCAAAGCAGATTGCCAACTATAACCCATTCCCAATACAATCGTAAAAGCAAAGAAAGCGTTAATACCCATTCCTGGAGCTAATGCAATAGGTAAGCGAGCATAGAAAGCCATTATCAGCGTGCCGACTGCAGATACTAAAGCAGTAGCCGTGAATACAGCCCCCTTATCCATACCGGTAACACAAAGTATACTTGGATTAACAGCAAGTATATAACACATTGTCATAAACGTGGTTAATCCTGCAAAGAACTCTGTCCTTAGAGTCATCGTTTTCGGATTAAATCCAGCATATTTTTCAAAAAAATTGGTATTCATTTGATATATGATTTGTGAGATAATTATTCATACGTAGGTAAGTCGGCTGGTCTGTTATATTCAAGTTTGAGCAGCCCCTTAGAGATATTAATTAACACTTTGGAATATAGTTGATGCTCCGCTTTTAGCACACGTTTTGCAAGCGTTTCCGGAGTATCATTCTCCATTACAGCCACTTCCATTTGTCCAAGTATAGTTCCAGCGTCATATTCGCTATTGACCTGATGCACAGTAGCACCAGAAACCTTTTCGCCCGCTTCTAATACGGCTTTATGGACATTCATACCATACATACCTTTACCGCCAAATTTGGGAAGCAATGCCGGATGTATATTTAAGACGTGCCCCTGAAAGCAATCAATCACAAAAGGAGTAAGATGTTTCATATAACCGGCTAAGACAATGTAATCTACGTTGTGGTTGAGAAATACCCGAACTATCTCACCATCATATTCCGGTCCGTTTGTCTTTTCATTGATAACAAAAGTAGGAACACCATCGTATTTTGCTTTGGCTATAGCCCCAGCATCTGGATTATTTGTAATCATTGCACATAAACTTGCGTTTAATTCTCTGTGTCTAACCGAATTTATTATGGCTTGCATATTGGAACCGTTGCCCGAACACATAAAGCCAAGTTTTAATTTATCTCGCATCCTCTCGCATTACATTTATGGTTGTTAAATTAATCTTCGGTTTTATCAGCCAACAAATCATCTTCATCAAATTCTACCCAATCAGGTATAAGGATACGCCCGCAGTTCTCACATTGGAATATCCTATCCAATTGATTACGCATATCAACAATAAGTTGCGATGGTATTTGTCGGTAGCATCCTTGACAAGAGCCACGCTTTACTTGAACAGCTGCATCCGGTATTCTGGCGCGAATCACAGCATATCTATCATAGAGTGTATCGTTGATTTTAGTTCTAAGCTGCTTTCTGATTTTATTATAGTTTTGGACATCTTCGCTTTGTTCTTCTGTAAGTTCATCATATTGGCGATGAACTTCTGCAAGTCGTTCAATAGCATCTTCTAATTCTTTCTTTTGGTCATCTAGTATTGACAACAAATTGCCTTCCTTAATGCCCTCCGTTCGCATCTTTACAGATAACTTCTCGTGCTCTGATTTTAGCGATTTAATTTCAGTGCTGATAGCATCAAATTCTTTATTATTTCTAACCAAGAACTGCTGTTGCGAAAGTTTATCTTCTTTCTCTTTGAGAGCAACGAGTGTAGATTTTGCAGTAGATACAAAAACCTTGATGTCATTAAGGATGCCTTCTGTCTCGGTAATTCTATCCTTCTTTTCTGATACTACCACCTCTTGCGAGTTTATAGCTTTTGGAAGGTCGCCGAGTTCATCCTCAAATTCATCTAATATCTTATCTACGTATGCAATTTTTGCTAAAATTGAAATGTCTTTTTCCATATTTTATTTATTTTATTATTATTAATCTTAGTTATTTTTGGTGTTGTTTTTTGTGGTTTTTTGTTAATTAGTCGCTAATTGTTCGTTATCCAATGGACGCCAGATAGCATACAACATACTCGTAAAAGCAGCTAACAACAAAATAGCCCGCATAGATGCGTTCTTCACATCTATGTATCGCTCAACGAAATACTTTTGAATAGATGGGTGATTGAAATCTCTTATGCCATCGTAATAGACGGCTTGTGCAAGTTGGAAGTCCATATAGAAGAAGTATACTTGTATCGGCACTGTTATTAAAAATAGCACAAAAGCCATAAATAGCCAGCCACGTCTTTTGAAATCTTTGCGGGTATTTATTGCTAACACTATTGAGCAACAAGCTGCCAAACCGTATGCTATACCGGTGAGCAATGATGTTGTAGAGAATAAGTAAATATTGGTTAAGCGTTCTATATTGGAATACTCGGGCTTTAGGAACATCCCATTACTGCCTATTGTAAATAGATTATATGCTATGGTTGTCCTGAATATTGTGCCACCGAGCCAAATTACGAACCCAAATATGAAGATGGTTAATAGCACTTTGAATGCTTTACTCTTTTCTTTCATTACAAACTTCAATAAGATAACTATAAATTTAATATTTTTTTTTGTCATAACAAAGGAATAAGCAAAATAAATAGGAATAAATGTATATAACATCGCTTTTTTATCCATTCCACCGCTACACTGATAGTTCAATGTAACGAATACTTGTTTTTCTAAAATATTTTTTGTATTTTAGAAGGTTGTAATTGATAACATTATTATAATATCTTTGAGCAAGGCAAATAGTAGCAGAATTTTCGGATTAGATGTAGCGAGATTATTAGCAATGCTGATGATGGTGCAAGGGCATACTGTATATTGCTTGCTCACATCCGGTATTGTTGATTCTGACATCTGGTATTGGCATTTATGGACAGCTATCCGTGGCTACACCGCTCCTATATTCCTTATGGTATCTGGTGCTGTGCATATATTTGCGAACAAGCGAGACGAAAACGGCATCGTTCCTAATGCAACCACAAAGAGACGTATTAAGACCTGTCTTATGCTCTTTGCTGTCGGATATTTACTGCAATTCCCTGCAAATAATCTATTTGACCTACCATTTCTTAATTACGAAACACTTGCTTCTTTCCTTAAAGTGAATGTGCTACAGCTCTTTGCCGTTACATTGATATTTCTTAATATCCTGTTTAAACTTACGAACTCTAACAAACAGCTGGCTACAATATGCTTTATCGTAGGAAATGCTCTGATACTTGCTTCGCAATTCTCTTTACAGGTGGATTGGTATAAGCATCTTCCTATTCCTTTTGCTGCTTTCTTCTCTATGTCTAAAGGAACGATATTTCCTATTATGCCATTCTCCGGCTACTTGCTAATTGGCTCGGCTATGGGATATTTGATACAGCGAGTGCAACCAGAAAAACGAAATGCTTATATTGTCAAAAACCTCTTTCTTATTGGCTTACCATACATAGTCATAGGGCATCTGTTTGGCTCTTTGTATGGAACTTATGGGCATAATGTGCTTGGCTCGCCAAGCATCCAACTTGGTCTTAGTATCGGACGCGTCGGTGTTGCTATGTGGGTAATATCCTTCTCTACATTGGTCTGTAACGCTTTATCTAGCTGGGAAAACATAATATCTATGCTTAGTAAGCGCTCCTTACTAATCTACGTTATACATCTGTTGATAATTTATGGCTCACCAATAACACCTGGTTTGAGGCACTTCTTCTTCAATGTCAATGCAGCAACAGCGTTCTATTGTGCCTTTTTCGTTATATTCTTCTCAATTCTTATTGTCTATTTATACGATACTTCAAATAAAAATATTGCTGCCAACTACTTCTATAAATACGTAATCGTTGCATTGCTAATATATATGCTTCTAATATAAAATCATTACTAATTACCCATACTCAATGTCCGATATAGTTATAAAAAACGCAAGAGAAAATAATCTCAAAAATATTTCAGTTACTATTCCACGTGATAAACTTATTGTTATTACTGGTCTATCAGGTTCTGGTAAGTCATCGCTTGCCTTTGATACCATCTATGCAGAAGGACAACGCCGATACATAGATTGCCTCTCCGCATACGCACGGCAATTTATAGGAATGATGAAGAAACCAGATGTGGATAGCATTGAAGGGCTGTCTCCATCTATCTCTATTGAGCAAAAGACATTGAACCACAACCCTCGCTCTACTGTTGGAACTACAACCGAAATATATGATTACATTCGTCTGCTATATGCAAAAATTGGCGTTCAATATTGCACCGACTGCGGTGTCCCTGTAATCAAACGCACAACTTCACAAATTATTGACGACATATATGCACAATATAAAAACAAGAGCATACTAATATTAGCACCGCTCGTATTCGCACGTAAAGGACAATATAACGAACTTTTTGTAACCCTAATTTCACAAGGATTTTCCCGCGTCCGCATAGATGGTCAAGTGCAACGATTAGATATTGATATGTCCCTCTCCAGATATAAAAACCACGATATAGAACTTGTAGTTGATAAATGCACCGTAGATGATATTCATTTGAAACGCATTGAATCCTCCATAAATCTCGCTATTAACAAAGGTAGCGGCTCACTTATGGTGACGGAAGCAAGCGGAAAGTATGATGAAGACGAGCCATACAATGTTGATGTGACGCTCTTCTCTACTAGTTACTCCTGCCCAAAATGCAATAAATCATATCGCACGCTTGCACCAAATATGTTCTCCTTCAATTCACCTTATGGAGCGTGCCCAGAATGCAATGGACTCGGATTGGTGGAAGATTTTGATGAGCATCTGCTGATACCAAGCACAAAACTATCCGTTCTAAATGGTGCAATAAGAATACTTGGTCCAAAAATGAAATCGTGGCTCTGGTCAAAAGTAGAGCAATTCGCAGAACAATTTCAGATACCGCTAAATGTTCCAGTATCCGAAATTCCACCAGACAAATATAACATACTGCTATACGGTAGCGATACATTGAAGAACCACAAAACGGCGTTCAATGGCTTTATACCTAACCTCCGCAGTTTGTATAACGATGCATATTCCAGCACACAACAACGCGAACTATCAGAATACCGCATAGTTAGCCAGTGTCCCACTTGCAATGGCACACGCTTAAAGCAAGAGTCCCTTGCGGTGAAAATTGCCGGCTATGGTGTGAACGACATTGTCACATTGGATGTAGAGCAATGCCTCGACTTCTTTAAGGAATTTGATAACAAGTTAAGCAAGCAAGATAGACAAATCGCAACACTTATAACCAAAGAGATTAAGGATAGATTGCAATTCTTACTCAACGTTGGTCTCCCCTACTTCTCACTCAATAGAACGGTCACCTCGCTATCTGGTGGCGAAGCACAACGTATTCGTTTAGCATCGCAAATTGGTTCGCAACTTGTTGGCATCACTTACGTACTAGATGAGCCAAGTATCGGCTTGCATCAGCACGACAATTACAAGTTGATTAGTTCGCTGAAGCAACTACGCGACCTCGGCAATACAGTTATCATCGTTGAACACGACAGGTCAATGATGGAAGAAGCCGATTTCGTTATTGATATTGGTCCTGGTGCTGGTTCCCACGGCGGAGAAATTTTACTTGCAACGGAAACAAGTAAAATCACAAAACTTGGCAAAAAGGCAAAAGAAACATCTCTTACATACCAATACATTAACAACATTAAGAAAATAGAGCCACCAGCAGAATATAGAAAGCCAGATGCCGAAAAAATGCTCTCAATCGTTGGAGCAACAGGCAACAATCTAAAGAACGTCACGGTGAATATTCCTTTGGGGCTATTCGTATGCGTTACAGGTATGAGTGGTAGCGGTAAATCCACTCTCATCAATGATACATTATTCCCTATTCTATCCAATCGATTACACCACTCTACTCTTATTCCGTTGGCTTACGAAAAAATTGTTGGTATTGGCAATGTAAATAAAGTAATAGAAGTAGACCAAAGCCCAATAGGACGCACACCAAGGTCTAACCCAGCAACATATACAAAGATATTTGACATCGTTCGCAACCACTACTCTTCATTGCCAGAGTCGCAAATTCGTGGATATAAGCCCGGTCGCTTCTCATTCAATGTCCCCGGTGGTAGATGCGAAGAGTGCGAAGGCGCTGGTATAAAGAAATTAGTAATGAACTTTCTGCCCGATGTGTATGTCACTTGCGACTCTTGCAATGGCAAGCGATATAATGAAGAGACGCTACAAGTCAAATTTAAAGGCAAATCTATTGCGGATGTTTTGGATATGACGGTAGAGCAATCAGTCGCTTTCTTTGAGAATATTCCTATGCTTAAGAATAGATTGAAAGTGCTAAATGATGTGGGGTTAGGATACATAAAACTCGGTCAGCAGGCGCCAACTCTATCCGGTGGTGAAGCACAGAGAGTAAAACTCGCAACAGAATTAGCACGACCATCAACCGGAAAAACTATTTTCTTATTAGATGAGCCAACTACAGGTCTGCATTTTGAAGATATTCGCGTGCTATTAGAACTCTTGCAGCATTTGGTAGATAAAGGCAACACCATCATTGTAATAGAGCATAATTTGGATGTGGTGAAATGTGCTGATTGGGTGATTGACCTCGGACCAGAAGGCGGCAGAAAAGGCGGTTATATTGTAGCAGAAGGCAATCCAATACAAGTAGCAAATTGCCCCGATAGCATTACAGGGCAATATTTGAAGAGAGAGTTTTAGTTTATAATTAAGTTTTAGTTTATGATTCGTCTGCATTAGCAGTAGTTTCAGGTTCTGCTTCGGCATATTTCTCTCTTGTTGCGATTTTCCCTTTAAGTTCATTGATAATAGTTTCCTTAACTATTTTTATTTCTTTTATAGTTATATCGGCATCATCAAATTGGTTGCATTTAATTCTATCATCAATGATTGCATTAAATGCTGAAACGAATTGCTCGGAATCAGGAGTAGATTTAGATAGCGCCTCTGCTGTGTCGCACAGCATAAGAATGGCTGCTTCTTTGGTTTGAGGTTTCGGACCTGGGTATCTGTAATCGTCTTTATTAACTATATCTCCGCTATCTTTGGAATTATTTAGCGAAACATTATAGAAATGCTTAACTAACGTTGTTCCGTGGTGCTGTGGTATAAAGTCAATGATACATTGTGGTAGATTTGCTATCTCTGCTTTGCGAATTCCGTCTTCTACGTGCTTGATAATAGCAGCAGCGCTTTGCTTGGGAGTCATCTTTGCGTGCAAATCTATTTTATATTGCTCTTTGTTTTCGGTGAACAATTGTGGATTATCCAACTTCCCAATGTCGTGGAACATAGCGCCAGCATATACCAAATGCTTATTTGCATCTATTGCAACAGCAGACATAGTAGCAAGGTGTGCCACTTCTCTACTATGTTCGAATGTGCCTCTTGCTCGCTCGCGTAGTTCTGTAACTAATGGATGCTCCTTAGCTACATATTCGTGTAATTTCAAATTAGTTATTATCGCTGTGCTGAATCTATTGATTATCATAAGCAAGCCGAACGTAATAATAGGAGCAAGAATAGCATTGATAAGACCGAGAAATAATTGTGGCATCATCGTATCGAATTCATATACACGCTGGAAGCCAATTACGAAAATGGAAATCACAAAGCCAATGAAGATATACAGTATGGAACTGAACATTTGCGTTCTATCTTCAACATCCTTCACTGCATAAGCAGCGATAGAGCCAGTGAAGAGCATAGTTAGACCTAAGAAGTAGTCATTACCTCGCACTCCAGCAAGCAACATTGCCATAACTACGGTAGTATAAAATGCGGTACGAGAGTCAAATACAATCGCTACAAACATAGCCAGTGCAGGTATCGGCACTAAATACTCTATCGGAGCATCCACTGCGGTGGATTGCAAGTAAAACGTAAGCCACGCCAAAAACGAGACAAACACCGGTGCAATGCAAATGATAAGTAATTGCAAGTTGCTCGCCCAAATGCGTTTACGGATAATTGCTAAGAATATTAGCAGAATGGAACACAGCACCAGCGAATGACCTATACATCCAATAATTATTAACATATAATGCTGGTCGTTTTCACTTGCGATATTGGAATCTCTATATGAACGGATTATGAGCAATTTTTCCGAAGTTAGTGTATGACCACGCTCTACTATTTTATCGCCTGTATGCACAATGCCTATAGTTCTACGAACAGATTGCTCTGCTGCTACAGCGGAACGCTCTGTAAGTTCATCAGAGAATATTAAATTCGGTTGCGATAACTTAAATACTATATCTTCTATGAATTGTGCCGATTGTTCATTAAATATTTCTTCGCAATATCGTTGTAGTTCTATGGAAAACTTTTGCCTATCAATCGCTAAATCTTTTTCTATTAAGTAATCGGTATTTGACAACTCTCTAATTGATAGAACATTATTAATCTTAAATCTATCTAATAACTGGTCAATGTAGCCACGCTTGTATTGCCGTTTAAGAAATGGGACAACACTATTCTTTATCTTTGTCACAACCTCATTCTGTATTGCTTCTGGCTGATTGAAAAAACGTGTAATATGTTCATTCGTTGCGTATTGTTGAAGAACAACATCGCTATGTTGTAATATCGCTTCGCGAATATCACCGCTCAATTTTTCAATTAAATTCTTCTCTGATTGTTTGTTTAAAAGAAATACAGGTATTACACTATCTCTGGCATTTTTCACTTCCGCATCGTATTGTGGCTTTGGCTTGTAGACAGAGAAACTATGGTCGGCGACAAGAGTTGGGTCAGTCCAGATATTACCCACACTATTTACATCTTTATCTGATTCCAATATACTTTTCTTGTAATTTAGAAAAGAAAATAGCGAGCATAGCAATATGGTCACAGAAATTATTACTACTTTAATAACTTTGGAATGGTGAAATGAACTAATTTCGTAATCTTTTTTCTCTTTGATGATTGGTTGCATTTATATCCTGCACAATTTTATTTGTATGTAATATAACTTTTTTTCGTAAATTATCAATCGAACTCATTAAATTTACTGCTATAACTAACCAATTTTCAAATGTCAGACATAAATGATGCTCCGTTAAACGATGACAATGCTCCTTCTTCAAATAATGAGGAAGAAAGCAATATGAGTTTTCTACAACATCTCACCGAACTAAGAAAACGAATAATTCTTGCTCTCGTTAGCATCATTATCGGATGCGCCGCTACCGCTTTCTTTATCTCTGACTTAATGCGTGATGTATTTTTGCATCCTGCTTTATCGAGCGGTCTGTCGCTTCAAAACTTACAGCCATTCGGACAACCATTTCTATACTTCAAAGTAATTGCAATCACCGGAATTATAGTAGCAATGCCATTCGTTCTATATCAATTCTGGCTTTTCATAGCACCCGCTCTCTACGAAAACGAAAAAAAATGGATAAGCAGAGCAACACTCTTCACATCTCTTAGTTTTTTGTGCGGCGTAGTATTCTCCTACTTCGTTCTTATACCGACAATGCTAACTTTCGCAGCAAATTTCGGCTCCGATTTAATAGAAAATCGCATTGATGTGAACGAATACTTCTCCTTCGTATCAATGATTCTCTTAGCGGCTGGCGGTTTGTTTGAATTACCAATGCTATCGTTCATTCTTTCTAAAATGCAACTCATTACTCCAAAATTTTTATCCAAATATAGAAGGCACGCCATCCTCGTTATATTAATTTTGGCTGCCGTTCTAACTCCTACTCCAGACCCTGTAAGCCAATTAATTTTCGCAGCACCAATTTTTGTATTATACGAAATCAGCATACTTGTCTCCCGCCTCGTTTATAAGAATATGTAATCCTAATAACCCCATTCCCACAAAGGAAGGTCTCAACCTAACCCCCTAACCACAAGAAAGGGCTCAACCTAACCCCCTAACCCCCTTCCCACAAGGAAGGGGGACAACTATTGCAGTAAAATCATAGTCCATCATCCAAATCTGTTTAATCATAGTTCAGACACAAAAAAAGTTATCCACACTACAAAAAAAATCTTTTTTATATGAAGGAAATATACTAATTTGTATTCATAAACATTCTGTTTTTATCCTCCACTCTTACCCATATCGGCAACTTTACATAATGGAGTTTATATTGACGCCACATCTAACTCCTTGTATTATCGCTACTTAGCAACGCCACTCCACCATCAAATCTCCCAAAATCTCCATTTCCCCGTCTTGTCAAAAACTTAACATCTTCATATTTCAGCACTTACATTTTTCAATATAAACTCCATTATGTAAAGTTGGAATGTGCGGAGCCCTCTCCCCTATTGGTGATGGGGGGCTGTTTTTAAATGTTGCGAAATTATATTCACATACTTATATTATTATGGAAAAACAAAAACAAAAAGCAGAACTTGACGAATTGAAAAAGCAAGTTTCTGACTGTCAGCAGTGCGAGTTATCAAAAACTCGAAAGAATATCGTATTTGGAGAAGGAAATCCCAATGCCGATATTATGGTAATCGGCGAGGCACCCGGTGCAAACGAAGATGAGCAAGGACGTCCCTTCGTAGGAAAAGCAGGCAACTTGGTTACCGAAGTTTTGGAATCCGTAAATTTGACCCGAGGGGAAGTTTATATTTCAAATGTATGCAAATGTCGTCCGCCTGAAAACAACCTGAATCAACATCAATCAGCAGTGGATGCTTGCGAAGCATATTTGCAAAAAGAAATAGCAATTATTAAGCCGAAATTTATATTGGCACTTGGGTTGACTGCAGCAAAATCATTACTCAAAAAACAAATCAGCCAAAATGATTTGATGAGTAATATTCACGGCAAAGTATTTGATTATCAGGACACCAAAATACTTGTAACGTATCACCCAACAGCACGTATTTCGCCGTTGGATATTATTTTAGCCGATGTAAGGCAGATTCCTGAGATTATTAACCCTAATTCAAAGGAGGTGTAAGAGATATGAATCCATTCAAAACAATCCTAAAAATTGCTAATGCAGCAGATACTCTTACGGATACTGCAATAGTTGGCGCAGTAGATACGATTGGCGGAGGTGTTCAACTTGCTGGAACAGCAATAAATAATACACAGCAATCAGCTATTACTAGCAACAAAATGAAGCAATTAGCAAAGTTCAAAGAAATGTTGGACTCCGGGCTAATTAGCGAGGAAGATTATAACACAAAGAAAGCCGAAATTTTATCATAATCTTTCCTTGTTAATTATCGTAAGGCGACCTCCCCACCACGGAAGGTCGCCTTTTATCTTTTGGAAGTTTGCGACACTACCTCTCACAATTAGGTTTTTTACCGAAATATTCGTATATTTGTAATCTTAATTCCTATAAGCAGCATAATAAAATGTCAGAAACACTATTTGATGCAATAAAAAACATCAATGAAATACAACCGAGCCATTCGCCTCTACGAAATATCCGCAAAGTGTTAGTGATAGCGTATTACTTTCCGCCATTGGGGCTTAGTGGAGTGCAACGAACATTGAAATTTGTTCGCTATTTACCCGATTATGATTGGCAGCCAATCGTTCTTACAACCGGTGCTACAAATTACTACGCTTTTGACGAAACGATGGAGAAAGAAGTTGCAGGAACGCTCATTTATAGGACAGAGAAAGACCCAATTAATCCAAGTAAGAACCCACAATATAAAACAGCAGCGTATCCATCCCGATTTATGCAGAAAACACGACAAATAATCACGCAAACGCTTCTTGTGCCGGATAGTAGAATTAAGTGGAAGAAGTATGCAGTGGCGACAGGTAGCAAAATTATTGAAGAGCATAAGGATATTAATCTGATTTTTGCAACTGCCCCTCCATTTACGGACTTCTTAGTTGCGAAGGAGTTATCGCTACGTTATGATATTCCATTTGTTACTGATTACCGCGACCTTTGGACTGATAATCCGCAATATTTTTTTCCAACACCACTACATCATAGAAAGCATTTGAATTTAGAGACCGATGTGTTAAAGTTCTCTCGCAAGACATTTGTGATTACGCGTGCAATGAAGGAGAAGTTGCTTGGTAGTTATCATTTTCTTAATCATAATGACATTGCAATAGTTCCACACGGCTACGATGAAGCGGACTTTTCTCCGAGGAACATTAGACCGGATGGAAAGAAATTTGTAATTACGCATTGCGGGCTTTTCCCCGACAGCAGAACGCCTAAGTATTTTCTCAAAGCATTAAACCAATTCTTATCCAAGCAACCGGAAGCACGCAAATTCATTGAAGCACGCTTCGTTGGAATTATGAAAAAGGAGCATATTAATTTGATTAATCGCTATAAACTATCGGACGTATGCAAATTTACCGGATACTTACCACATAAAGAATCAGTGATGCAGTTATTAGAATCAGATGTATTGTGGATGATGCTGCGAAACAATATAGAGACACCCGGCAGATTCTACGAGTATATAGGAGCAAGGAAAACGATGCTAATTTGCATTCCAAAAGGTAGCATTAGTGAGATAGCAGAAGAAAGCAACGCTTCACTAATAGCCAAGCCAACTGATGTAGCGGATATTGAAAAGAAAATCTCCATTCTATATGATTTATGGAAGCAGCATAAATTGCCGACACCATCGGTAGAATTCATTCAGAACTATGAGCGAAAGGAATTAACAAAGCGACTCGCAAGGGAAATCTCTTTTGTAGCAAAGGACTAGCATATAACAAAATATCCTCCACTTTGCAGCAGAGGATATTTGTATTTGGAATACGAAACTTGTGTTATAGCACGCCTTCATCGTAAGCTATTTCTCCGTGTATAGCTGAATCTAGTCCAGCCAATTCTTGCTTCTCGCTAACTCTCACCGGAGTAATTTTATTAATCACCCAGAGCATAAAGTAAGTGAAAATAAAAGCATAAGCAGCAGCAACAGCAACGGATATTACTTCTTTGAAGAAGAATGTGGAATCACCGAACCATAAGCCATCAGCACCTCCTGGATTTACGTGCTTAGATGCGAATACGCCTAAGAGTATAGTTCCGATAACACCACCGATACCATGAACGCCCCATACATCAAGGGCGTCATCCCATTTCTTTTTGTTCTTCAATTCCACCGCTAAGTAGCAACCAGCACCAGCACATATACCGATAATTGGTGCAGCCCATAGCGGCACAAAGCCAGCACACGGAGTAATGGTCGCCAATCCTGCAATAGAGCCGGTAAGAATTCCAACGAACTTCGGCTGCCTCTTGCGTATCCATTCTATAACCAGCCACGTGACTAATGCAAAGGATGCAGCAACGTCTGTGTTTAAAAACGCATTGGCAGTTACACCATCTACTCGCAACTCACTACCAGCATTGAAGCCATACCAACCGAACCAGAGTAGCCCTGTTCCGATAGCAACGAGCGGAATACTATTTGGCGTGGAGTCCTTATCTACACGCTCACCTACGAAGAATACAGATGCAAGTGCAGCGAAGCCAGCAGTAGCGTGAACAACTATACCACCAGCGAAGTCCAATACGCCCCAATCTGCAAGTAATCCACCGCCCCAAACCATGTGACAGAATGGGTAGTACACTAAGAATTGCCATACAGTAAGAAATATCATATATCCCTTAAATGTAACGCGATTGACGAATGCACCAGTGATTAGTGCTGGAGTGATGATGGCGAACATCATCTGGAATGCAATGAATACGAATTCCGGTATTTCATTATTACCAGCGAACATTGACTCGGGCGTAACACCCATTAGCATAGCTTTGTCAAAGTTGCCGATGATACCAAGGAAGTCGCTCCCAGTAGCTAACGAGCCACTGAAGCATAGAGAGTAACCTACTAAAAACCAGAGCAAAGTAGACCATCCCATTGAGACGAAACTTTGCACCATAATTCCTAATATGTTGCGTTTGGAGGCGAGACCTCCATAAAAGAATGCAAGCGCCGGAGTCATTAACATAACTAAACTCGTGCAGACAAGCATAAAACCAGTAGAACCTGAATTAAACATAAATACCTCTTATTTTGTTTAACATTTGTTAATTAATTGTTCTTATCTAAACAAAATATAATACTATTTTACTAATATCATATTATTTTATTATTTTTTGTGCATTTTTTTTCACAATATCTAAGTTTTAATGATTTCATTTACTTGCCGAACAATGTCTTCTAAATTGATATGCTCCAATGTTTCATCCGCTGTTGTTATTGCTCTATACTCTAAATGATACGGATACCAAGGGCTATGCTGCATATTGGGTGATGTTAAATACATAACCACTACTGGTATTTTGAATGCAGAGCAAAGATGCACAATAGATGTATCCGGTGTGATAATATAACTACACGTAACCACTTCATTTGCAAAAGTATCGAAGTCCTTGCACAAACCGGTGATTAATTTTGGGAATTTGTTTGCATAATTCTCTGAAACATCCATATATTGCTGGGTATAGAACAGACGTATTTCATAATTCGGATAATGTTTATACAAATATTCTATTGCATCAAAAGCATTCCAATATCTACTTTTAGTTACACCGGAAAGGTTAATGCCTATTCGTTGATTGCGTTTTGTTGTTTGAACAGGATATTCCAATTCCAAATTTTGCTCCGATGGATTAATCCCAAATGCGATAAGTAAATTGCATAACCGCTCTACAATATTAGAGTTAAATCTATTGAGCATTGGAACGGTATAATCATATATTTGTGAATTCTTTTTATCAATACCCAGCGCAAAAATAGGATTTGCATATTTGATAATGATTGCAGAAGTGGTAGAGGTGGCATCAAATAGGTCAATAATTAAATCATATTTCCGCCTATTCAATTTCCTAAGAAGTGCTATATACTTGCCTATGGATTTCTCTAATACATAGATATTGCTAACATATCTCTCAATACATTTCTTCGCTGTAACATTGCGGCTGCTCAACAAAATATCAATCTCTGCATCTGGTAAATGCTTCCGCAGAATGCGAACAAATGAAGTAGAGATAAGCAAATCTCCTATCCTATCTTGGCGTAGCAACAATATTCTTGGCTTGGTATCAAAATAAAATGCGTTTTCTATGCGAGTGAGCGGATAGGTCAATCTATTTTGAGTAACCAACTTGTTTACTACTTTTTTTATTGCAAGTTCAACTTTTTTTAATAACTTTTCGTTTTTCATTTACATACAATATAGCAAAAAAAAACTATACTTTTTATTTGCGATAGTGTTTGTTTTGAAAAAAAATGCTATATTGTAAAATGAAAAGGATAACAATACTTATACTCTGTTTAATCTCGGTTGCTATATTATACGCTGGGACTTGTACATTGGACTACTTCAAAGCTACATCAAACGGCGAAGCGGTTAATATTGAATGGAAAACAACCCTTGAAAATGGTGTGCAGCGTTTTGAAGTTGAACGTATGACTACCAATGGATATACCGTCATCAATACGCAAAAAGCATTAAATAAACCAGGGACTTATAAATATACCGACTCCGACATATTCACCAAAGAAACACAATTACAATCTGTTACCACAGCGACATATCGCCTCAAAATATGCTATTCTCCAGCAACACCAGAACAACCAGCTTACTCGGAACCAATTACCGTTACACGCAATATGAGTAGCATCAAACGCACACTCGGTATGCTCAAAGAAATGTTTAAATAGCCATTCACACACCATCTACTATATATGATATTATGGAACGTCCAGATTGGGACAAATTGTATATTACAATGTGCTACCTTGTAGGAATGCGTAGTTTGGATAAGCATACGCACGTCGGCTCTGTCGTTACCGATGCAGATAATGTGCTTGTCTCAACCGGCTATAATTCCTTGCCACGCGGTATTGAAGTAGATGCTGATGGAAAGCGTATTTCACGCGAGAATGGCGAAAAGTATTTTTGGATTGAACACGCTGAACGCAATGCTATATATAATGCTGCAAGGCGTGGAACAATACTCAAGGGATGCAAATTGTATGTGCCGTGGAATCCTTGCACTGACTGCGCTCGTGCTATTATCCAAACAGGAATTAGCGAAGTGATAATACACCAAAATGGACAGGACTTCTACGATAAACACACCGATGGAAAATGGCTTCAGTCATATCAAATAATGCACGATATGTTTGATGAGTCCGGTGTGGAAACACGCTACATCACTTGCGATATTGTTACTCCAACTATCTTTATGAATGGCATTTCCTTTGACGCTTTAGAGAATATTTAACCCGCAAAATCATTTGCATAACAGCAATATACATCATAAGTATATTGCTATTTTTTTGTTTCTATTGCCCGATACCATAATAAATTCCCATTATTTTCGTATATTGCACGTCTATTAACAATATAAAATTACGCTTACTATGAAAATTAAATTTCCTGACGGCAACATACGCGAGTATCCCAATAATACGACCGGCTACGAAATAGCTAAATCTATCTCCGATGGCTTGGCACGCAACGCCATTGCTATCAGTGTAGATGGCACTATTTACGATATATTCCATCCCATTTCACAAGATTGCGACCTACGCATTCTCACTTTTGACGACGAAGATGGCAAAAAAGTATATTGGCATTCATCTGCTCACCTTATGGCTGAAGCATTGCAACATCTATATCCGGGTATCAAATTCGGCATCGGTCCTGCTATAGAAATGGGCTTCTACTACGATGTAGATTTGCCCGAAGGAACTAAATTGACAGCAGAAGAACTACCTATCATAGAAGCAAAGATGATGGAATTAGCAAAAACAAATGCCAATTTCGTCCGCGAGAATGTAGAGTGGAATGATGCAATGAAACATTGGCGAGATGAAATAAAAGACGAATACAAAGCCGAACTATTGGAAGGTTTCCAAGGACAAGAAATATCTTTTTATAAACACAACACATTCACCGACTTATGTCGTGGTCCGCATTTACCAAATACCGGCTTCATAAAATCCGTGAAACTACTATCTATTGCTGGTGCATACTGGCGTGGCGATAGCAATCGCAAAATGATGACACGCATCTATGGCATAACTTTCCCAAAAAAGAAATTGTTGGATGATTACCTAACTATGCGTGAGGAAGCAGAAAAAAGAGACCACCGCAAACTTGGCAAAGAACTTGATATATATATGATTACGCCAAACATAGGTGGCGGTCTTCCTGTTTGGTTGCCTAATGGAACACGTATGCGTCGCATCATTGAGGACTTTATGCGTAAAGAGCATATTAAACGCGGATACAAAGAAGTGGTTACGCCACATCTGGGCAATCTCAATCTGTATAAAACTTCCGGACATTATCCATATTATTCCGATTCGCAATTTCCACCAATGATAATTGATGATGAAGAGTATTTGCTTAAACCAATGAATTGTCCGCACCATCACCAGATATATCTTAACAATCCGCATTCATACAAGGACTTACCACTACGTCTATTTGAACTCGGCACTGTCTATCGCTACGAGCAATCTGGCGAACTCAGCGGTCTTACACGTGTTCGCGGCTTTACTCAAGATGATGCCCACCTGTATTGCACAGTAGAGCAACTGAAAGACGAAGTGAAAGATGTCGTGGCTCTCATCCATTACCAATTCAAAGTATTCGGTATGGCTGATAACATTGAAACACGCTTGTCCTTCCGCGATAATGAAAAAACTAAATATGGTGGCGAAATAGAACTATGGGATAAAGCACAGCGTGAAATCACAGAAGTCGCCGAAGAACTCGGTCTTAACTACGTCATTGCAGAGGGTGAAGCAGCGTTCTATGGTCCAAAAATTGACTTCATTATCAAAGATGCTATTGGTCGCAAATGGCAACTCGGCACCGTGCAAGTAGATTACGTTATGCCGGAACGCTTTAATTTGGAATACATAGGTGCAGATAATGCTCCACATCGTCCAGTAGTTATTCATCGCGCTCCTCTCGGCAGTATGGAACGCTTTATGGCTATACTAATTGAGCATTACGCAGGCAACTTCCCATTCTGGATTTGCCCTACTCAAATCAGTATCTTACCTATCGGCACAGCACAATTTGAATATGCACAAAAATTAGATGATAAACTTACGGCACTTGGCTTCCGCACTAAAATAGACACTCGTAACGAAAAAATTAATCGTAAAATTGCCGAAAGCGAACAACAAAAAATTCCTTTCGCTCTTATTATCGGTCAGAAGGAAATGGATGCCAATACTATATCTGTTCGCCAACATACCAAAGGCGATATTGGTGCTAAAACACAAGCAGAAATTATTGATATTTTCTCTGAACTTATAGCAAATAAAAAATAACTAACTATGTTTGACATCGGTGGCGGCGAACTTATTCTTATTCTCGTTGCATTCGTTGTGCTGTTCGGTCCACAGAAAATACCGGATATTACGCGAACGCTGGGTAAAGGTATGCGTAAAGTTAAAGATGCTCAGAACGAACTGAAAAAACAATTTGACGATATTGAAAAAGACATTAATAAAAATATTAATCCATAACATCATAAATATCAATCGTCTGAACTGAATAAAATAACTAAATGAATTTCATAAATCCTATAGTGCTGTTCGGCTTACTCGCCGCTACTATGCCAATTATTCTGCATCTGCTCAATCTGAGGAAACTCAAAACCGTAGAGTTCTCTTCATTACAGTTCCTCAAAGAAATGCAGAAAAATAAAATCCGCAGAATTAAGTTAAAACAAATTATACTGCTTATTCTGAGGACATTACTCATTGTATCCATTGTGCTTGCATTCGCCAGACCCGCTATTGATGGAACTATTACAGGTTTTGAGTCCTTTGCTAAGTCCAGCAGCGTCATCCTTATTGACAACTCTTTCTCTATGGATTATTCCGATGAAAATGGTAACCGCTTCAATCAAATGAAACGCACCGTAAATGAAATATTGGAAACAATGAAGGAAGGCGACGAAGTTGTAATTATTGAAATGGCTAATCCTACCGATAGCAAAATTTACGAATTCGCTCGAAATAAAGACCTACTAAAAGATGTATTGGAAAAAATAAAACTCTCGTATCGTCCTGCTGACATTGACAAAAGTATGAAACTTGCCGGAAAAATGTTAGACCAAGCATCTAATTTCTCCAAAGATATATTTATCGTTTCCGATGCCCAGCCAAATATCTTTGAACAAACTGAAATAGAAAAAATCGACACAGAACATTCCGCTATATACCTTATTCCTATTGGCTATTCCGCCAATTCTAATAGCCGAAATAGTTCGGTTGATTCGCTAAATATCATATCGCGTATTTTCCAAATTAACAAATCCGTTGAGGTGGAAGGATATGTCCATAATAATTCTAATAATATAGTGAATGGCACTACGCTCGCTCTGTCTTTCAATAGAGATAATGTAGCACAGCGTTCATTTGACTTACAGCCAAACCAAATCCGCTCTATTCCAATTGGTGCTATTCCTGCTACTGCTGGCGTCTTCACCGCGGCTATTGAGTTGGAAAATGATGCCTTTATGGAAGATAATATTCGCTATTTCGGCTTCATTATTCCCGATAAACCAAATATTGCCCTATTCTCAAATACAAATACAACAACTGATTTCATAAATATTGCTATCTCTGCTACCGGTAAAGATGGATTTGCTAAAGTAAATCATTTCCCTAGCAATCAAGTTGCAAGTGCAAATCTTTCTCAATTTGACCTCGTGCTACTTGCCAATGGTAACTATTCTTCCTCCGATTTTAATATACTTAAGCAATATGTAAATAATGGTGGTAATGCCTTCTTATTCGCAAACACTCAAACCGATGCCAATGTCTTCGCAAATGCAATGCTGGAATTGGGCTTCGGCAATGTGAAAACAAAGGAATTTTCTCAATCACAACCTTCGCAGTTCACTACTACCGATAAGATGCACCCGCTATTTGATGGCGTATTCAAAATAGATAATGATGCCCGTGGAGTTGTGGAATCTCCCAAAATCTATAAAGCAATGCCGGCACTCGCTGGACAAAGTATGATTGAAATGGCTGGTGGAACTTTCCTTGCAGAGAACATTCTCGGCGATGGAAAGTTGCTATATTGTGCTGTTCCGCCAACTTTGGAGTGGAGTAATTTTCCAATTACCGGCATTTTCCCAACTATAATTATCCGCAGTGTTGCATATTTGGGCTCTCATCCAGAACTATCTTACAATTTTGAAATTGGCAAAAATACTCAAGTAATGATTCAGAAAAAATATTCCACCGGTGGCAACTTCCGCATTATTGACCCAAATGGTAATGAATTTCTTAGACAAGCAGCGATGCTACCAAGTGGTGCGGTATTGGATTTTGATGATATGAATTTGCCCGGTGTATATACCATTTACAATTCCAATAATGTAGTTGTTGGCTTGATTTCATTGAACTTACAAGCATCTGAATCCGATTTCACTATATTCACCACCGATGAACTGACAGATAAAATAAAGGAACGAATTAGTGATAACACGAAAATTACCATAATAGATAAATTGGATGATGTCGCTGATAGCATTGCTCGGACTCGCACCGGAACTGAATTGTGGCGATTGTTTATCCTACTTGCATTGCTACTTGCAATAGCCGAGATGCTGGTGCAAAAGAATTTCAAAAACGACAATATTGCATAAAAAAATAAGCGTCCGAATAATAAATCGAACACTTATTTTTTATCTATATATATCAATTACTTACTCAATATCACAATCTCTGTTCTGCGATTCAAACTACGACCAAACTCAGAATCATTACTTGCAATCGGCTTTCTCTTACCAAATCCAGTCGTCTGTATTCTATTGGGTTTAACTCCCATATTCACCAAATAATTCTTAACAGCATCCGCTCTACGCTCTGATAATACGTCATTTAGCTCATTACTACCTACAGAATCCGTATGCCCTTCTATCATTACCGTTATCGCTGGCTTGCTCTGCATAAACTCCGCTAAAATATTGAGTTCGCTCACAAAAGCAGGCAAATCATACTTGCCCGTCTTAAACAATAAATTCTCTATTATAAGTTTTCGCCCTAACTCTACTATCGGTATGGTCTTCTTTACAATTGTGCTTCTTGCTTGGTCAAACAAGCCAATCTCAATAGAATCCGGTATAACATCCTTGTTAGAATGGTAAGTTACGAGGAATAGATTAGTAATTTGGCGAGTAAAATTCTCTAACACATTGGAAAATGGATATGCTATATCGTAAGTTGTGCCACGCGTATTCTCTGATATTTGTTGATAGTTCTTTATTTTTTGCGGAACAATAGAAAACACTCGCAAATCTTGCTTGCACAATTTATCTATAATACTTTGCGTTGTTTCTGCTGTTGTGCCATCTCCATGCTCGCCTTTCTTATGATAATCTGCATCCGTAATCAATATCGCAACTTTATTGGCTTCATCTCTATATTTTATTCTATATGCTGATGCAAGCAGTGCTTCCAAAGCGTTCTCCTTCTCATCACCACCGCCAAACGCCCTAACTTTATTTATCCAACTCAGAAAAACATCTACATCACCTGTCGGCTGATAAACCTTCTCCACATTATCACCAAAAAGGATTAAACCAAGCCGATAATCAATCCCACGACTACGTAAGCCATTGGTAAAACTATTCAAATTCTCTATCACACCATCTATTTGTGGCTGCATCGAGCCAGTTATATCAATCACAAATACAAAATCCCACGGCAAATTATTTGCTACCGGTATTTTTTCTACTGATGTCGCAGGAAATTCCCTACCGTTCTCTATTATCGTTAAATGTGAAGGACTTATGCTATCAAGCGGCTCGCCCATCCTATTGTATGCTTCTATTATAAGTTTTATCTCCGGAAATTTAGTAATTTCCACACTTTTCACTGTTATATTTATATCCTCTTCATCTACTTGTGTTTTCAATGTCTTAAGCAATTCCTTTTTCTTTTTTGCGTCTTCCTTTGATATATTATTATCCTGCGAAAAAGTCGCCACCGGCTGAAGTAGTAATAACGAAAAGAATAGTAGTATTGCACTACTATTAATGATTTTATGCTGCATTATATTTTTTATTCTTTTAATTAATGATTTTTGTTGATTTTTAATATGTTATTGCATTATATACATTAACATAATCCCTACTACAATCCAATAATATGGAATAATAGTAGGGACTATCCGTATGTATTTGAATATTATATAGTTATTCTGATTACTGGGGAGAACATAAAGAAGTTCTTTAACTCGTATGGACGTGCATCACGTAGCACTGTTGAATATTTCATCTCAAGTAGCAACCAATTTCCAAGTATTGGAACCCAAACATTACCTAATAAAGTTTGATTGGCTATTTGCACGCTCGCTCCGAAGGGCCAAGTTGCCTGATTTCTATATTCCAATCTTATATACAGCCAATCCATAAAGTCGTGTGGCTTGTAGGTCTTCAGACCATTGATACCATCAACGGCTAACATATTGTTGTATATATCGCCACCTATATTTGCCAATGCTACTTCGCGTGTCTCTACATAGCATAAACCTAAATCACCCCGTATGTAATTTTCCGGTTTGCGACTATCTAACCACCAATTATAGAATACCGATACCTTTCCCGATGAGTGCATCATCGGCATTACGTGCGTAATTGTAATATTGCCATCTTCGGTATAAACCTCTCTCGTTTCGTCTAAAGTATAAATATCTTCTAATGATATTTTTCCCCATTTGCTCGGGTCTATTGACTTATCATTTGGCGACTGAATTGGTATCCTTGCGTGGAAACTTAATCCTATTTGAGGCATTATCGGTAAATGAAAATTCAAACCCATTATCAAATCGCCACTTTGAGAACCATTTAGTGTCCTATCTGGCAACCACGAAAATATAGTTCCATCCGAACTAATGCCTGATGTAATTCTATAACCACCTCCAAAATAGAAGTTTATCAAATATGGTATTGCGCGGCTCGTTCCAACGTCCTTATTTATATACAATGGACGTTGCAATTCTATTCCGGCTTGACCTGATGACCAGAATTGATAACCTGCCTCATCATTTCCAAAGATTGAACGCAACCAAAAGCCCGTCTCTCCTATTTTCAAATCTTGTTCAAAAAGTGATAGTGAGATTGCATGGGTCACATCCGTCGGCTGATAATAATTGATTATTGCATCAGCTTGGTATGATGATACTGGCGCCTCTGGCGGTATATCTTTATAGCAGTAAGTCCTGCCATAACCCGTACCAGAGTAGGAATACTCGCCTGACAATTCCTTTGAAAGCAAGCTCGTAAAGTATGTTGATACTTGGTATGGAGACATCGCCGATACTCCACAAGATACCAATAGTATTTGGTAATAACCATAATCGGTATCAAAACCACCGGGGGCTGCAAGCACTTCTATATTGCCCTGGTCCAATGAATCAGCAGAATATCCAGCATTCCTAAATGCTTGATATATATGGATTTGTAACGACGGCTCGCATACCTTCCAACGTGGAAAATATCTTACTATTTCATTATCTAAAGTATTTAGGGCACGTATCATTCCTTCCTCTTCAGGAGAAAGGTCTATTTGTGCGGTTGCTATATTTCCAACCATAATGAAAGTAAATGCCGCTATAATTATAAGATGTATTATTTTTTTCATTTTTTTTGCTTTTTATTTTGTTACTCTATTGGTTAATGTGGAATTAGAAATTATATATTAATCTGATACTTGGAATAAAAACACTTTTGTTCTCCCAAGGATGCAAATCGTTCTTAAATGCTGCTACATATCCTTTTGCATCTACGCGCGCAAACAATGTATTCGTAAGTATTGGTATTTGCAACCAAGCATCTGCGTATAGTGACTCGTCAAAATATTGTAATGATGCTCCAAATGGAGTGGAGGCATCTACCGACATAAACTCTGCTCGTAAAGAAATTCCGCCAACTGTCTCGTCTTCTGCTTGCTTATATTTTATTACCATCTCTTCAAATTCATTCAACTCTTCATAATCATGCCATAATTCTGTGCCATATACCGAAGCGCCTATTCCAAAACGCAATTGGTAACTCTCATCTATTGAAAAACCAAAGGTATAATGCGCCTGTGCTGTATAGCGAACTATATAGTCATTAAATAATAAGTCATCTGGATTATAAGCAAAGTCGTTTAATTCATAATACTTATCCCTATCTTTGTAAGACGCCTCGTGTGCATCGCCAAATACATAAGAACCGCTTATGCTAAACACGCCACTCTGTGGTATTACCTTTATTGGAAAATCCAACGCTGCCGACAAACCAACTCCAGCATAAGTGAAACGCCTATCTACGCTAAACAAATCCTTCGTAAGTGATGACCAGCCATTAGTCGGCAATACAAGTCCAAGTTTTACATTGTCCCAAATTGCCCGAAGCATCATTCGTTCACTATAAAAACTCGGATAATTTATCTCGTCCAATCCAAACTTTACCTCTACCCCATAACTTGGAAGATTTGCATTTGCAAAGCCATACGGTTCAAGAGTAACAATTCCATTTTCGTCTTCTGTCTCATAATACTCAATATTATAGCGCCTATAACTTATCAAATCCGGACTAACAATGATTTCATTTTGCTTTATATAATCTATTGGTTGTCCATCGCTTACACGCAAAAATTTCTGAACATCCTGCCCAGTTATGTCATTTTCATTGGATAATAGCGATTTTGACTTGCCGTATGTATTGAAAAAAGTAAGCTCGGTACCTATACCTCTTACCTCTGCGGTTATTGGAACGAAGTTACCCTGCCTATATTCATTCACCAACTTCTCATATAACGTGCTTTCATCAGGCATTACAAAATTCATAAGTTCCGGATTTGTAAGAACATCTCGCTCATTTGCAAGAGAATTTCCTAATACACTATTATAGTAATTGATAAGTGCAAAATTCTCCTCCATCGTCTCTTTACTAAGATTCTCTTGGTCGGTATAAAGCACCAATGCTATAATTTGGGGAACTTCATTAGGAGAGGTCGGCTGGGTTGTTATGATAAACATATCGTTGATATCTGTCTTATCAACATTAGTACCCCTCGGAAAAGCGATATTAAATGCTTTCTCTATTTCTTCGCCTGTTGGACTCATCCAAGCGTATTGAGGGTCATTATAAAACAAGTCCTCTACTTCACTTATCCTTCTCCCGTGCATATTATCCTTCATCACATCAACAAGTGAATCTATGCGGGCTGAAGTGCTACCTTGTTGCTCCGATGGAGTTGTAGGGGAAAGCACTTGTTGTCCTATACCAAGTTTCTCCTTTATAACTCCCTTTAAACTTTTAACTTCCTTATCGCTCAATTTGTAATAAGAAACAGAAGAAAACCTAACATTGCTAAATTTGCTGGTTAATGATTCTATTTTATTTTGAAAGGAAATTGAACCTTGTGCTTCTTGTGCTTTTGTTGCAGAGGGCGACAAACCCACAAACAAAAATGCAACGAAAGCATAAATAACTAATTTGGTTTTTTTGATTAACATATATATATGTCCCTTTTTAATATTATTCGTTTTTTATTAATGCCTACAATTATTTGCATTAACATCTCTTAACCTACAGCATCTCGCCATAGGTTAAGAATATATTTTTTATTTTTTGACCGGTGCTTTTGCAGGGGCTTTTGCTGGCGCCTTTGGGGTTGTTGGCTTAGCCGTAGTTCCACTACGTGTAGGAGTTGTCTTTGTGCCTGTGCTTGGCGTATAAGATATTCCTACACTTATCGTCTCTGATACACTCGAGGTCTTGCCATTACTTGGATGACGTGCATCCACCGATATTGGTATCTCTACACTTCCTTGTATTGTTTTATCTGCTTTTGAATTCGGTGCTTTCACCAATTCAAAAGTCACTCTGTATTTATTTGAACCCGGCTCGCCATCTTCTTCTATCGATTGGGATGACACTGTATAGCCCTGTATTTCTGTCTTTGCATTGCCTGCCTGTGGCTTACTTAAAGCAACAGGCGTCTTACTACCCGACTTCGGCGGAACTATCTCTATACCTGATGCAGTCACCGTAAATTTATTTGCACTTCCACTATATCTCTCGCCCATTAAACCATCACCGTAAATACCCGGCTTCGACAATTTAATCTCATTATTGGAAGTAAATAATGTGAATGACTTATTAGTTGCTTGTTGTATCCAAACTACATTTATTTCACAATTATTATACTCTGCATTCAAAGTAACGCCATCACCTTGCGTTATATTATAGCCGTTGATTTCCTTCCTGCTGCCACCATCAAAAGTCACTATCGTTTTGAATTGGCTGGCTGGTATATCATTCCCCGATTTAGGAATAAAACTTCTAATTATATTTCTACCGTAGGACAATGCGTTACCTAAATAACTTGTCGCACCTTTATCGTCCAAAAGACCCGCAGTATATACTTGCAAACTATCTTCTATATCCACTGTCTTGCTACTTATCTGATGTTCCAATCTCATTTTATACTTGCCTTCCGGAAGTTCTCTGTCTACTGTGCCTATCAATCTATATTTTGCATTTGGGGTTAGACCTTGGTCAATCGGCTCAAAAGTAATATTAGCCATTGTTGCACCGCCTTCATTCACTATTCGTCCGCTAATACGATTGCCACCACCTGTCTTATAAGGTCCTGCCTCTATCTCAAATACATGCTTCGCATTTGTAAAGCATCTATTATCGGTAAGAACTGATACGTATGGTTGTGCGGTGCTTGGCTTAGCGGTCTGAACTCTAACATTTATATCAAAGTTACTTCTATTCTGGTCGAAGTTCACTGACTGACCCGGTGTTACAAGTTTCGCTACATATTCATACAAACGTATCTTTCCAATCAAATCCGCTGCATCGTTACTCGTCTCTGCCTTCTGCTTAGCATCTGCTATCGCCACATTGAATTGCTCCATTTTATTTACAAACTCCGGTCCCCTCGTATTAACCAATTCGTCAAGCGATGGAACTTTATCCAATTCTTGATGTCTGCGTTTCAATTCCGATGCAACTTTCTTCAAATCCTTCACTGTTAATTGCACTGTGCCTATGTTCACTTTCGTGTTTTCATCTGATGATGCACGCTGCCCCTCACTTAGAACAGATACACCAAGTATTCTATTCGTCCGTGATGCAAAGCGAAGTTTATATATACCCGGCTTATTTCTATCTGGTGGCTCAAAATTAACAACAAAGGAACGCTTAGTTGCATTACGTGATGTCTGTGCCGACTCCCGTGTCTTCTGGTCTGAATAGAAGAACACTGAGTCCTCCATTCCTCTCGGGGCTGTTCCAATACCGGTGCGCATCAACTGCTTATAAACCGGAGCAAAGTCCAAAGTAGTGGATAACGAGTTGTTATCTATCTTTGAATAGGAGGCATCTTTATCAAAAGACAACCTATACGCTCCTACGAAAGTCCACGGCTCTCCATTCGGTCCATTGAATACCTGACCGGCTGTGAAAGTCATAAAGTCAATGTTATTAGAACGAATATAATCATCCGGTTGGAACGCCGGTATACTATCTATATTCTGTGCAGGAGAAAAGAATATCTCATATTCCAAATCCTCTACATTGGCTAACGAAAGCATATTGGCTACTCGCTCATCATACTCTTTCGAGGACTCGCCTTCTTTGCGCTTTATCGCAAGTGTTACATCCGTTACACCTACATCTATCTGATACTGGCGCCACGTCTTCAACTCATTGCCAAAGATTTCCTTTACTGCTGCCATATCTGATTCTGCCGGCAACGTTATCTCATCTTGCGGCTTGGTATTTATGCCTTCAGAACCTGAACCCGAATATAATTGCGAAAGAATACTTTCCACTATCTTCATCGTCTCGTTGTTCTGACGGTTCAAATGCTCTTCCGCCTCATCTCGCTCCACGATGATGATTAGAAGCTCTACTACAATAGCAAGGTATAGCACAAAATAGACCTTGGCTTGACTGCCTTTGCCCATATTTTTTCCTCCAACGACTACTAGCCGTTTCCTTTATTTGATTATTAATTTAGTTCGTCTGTAAATTTGTTCGCACCACTAAATACTATTTTAGAATAATTTAATCGGCAGCAATACTAATTTAGAAATTCAATATATCGTTTTTTTTCTAAATATCAAAACAAATGCAATACTTTTTATCCCATTTTTTCATTTTGTGCAAAAATATTCTCTATTTTACATATTTTTTGCACTACACAATACCTATATCTCAATATAAAATACTATATTTGCAAATCATTCTAAATACAACTTTATAAACACTATGAACTCTAATTCTGAAAACAATGCGCTATGGGCTGACAACATTAACATCGCAATAACTGTCGCAGACATCAACGACAACATCGTCTATATGAACGAAAAATCAAAAAAGACATTCACTGATTCTAATATCGGAAGCAATATGGCTAACTGCCATAAACCCGAATCAAATGCAATCATCGCCAAAATGAAAGCAGAGAACACCAGCAACGCTTACACCATAGAGAAAAATGGAACGAAGAAATTCATATTCCAAACGCCTTGGTATGACAATGGAACCATTGCCGGACTCGTGGAATTCTCTATGGAAATACCATTTGATATGCCGCACAAAATCCGCAAATAAACATTGTAACCATCTCTAACATTTGCTCAATAACTTTATATCGCTTATCTCTAATATCGGCTTGCTATATCCGTGCATCGCTGCATTCAACATAGCCATACCAACCTCTTGTAGAGTAAGGCAAACACTCGGCATTAGAAAATTCATAATCGGAAAGAGAACCCGAATATATCGCTTGTTCTGCGGATTGACATAAATCTGTCCATCCATTGCCTTCATTATGCCCGGTCTAAAATTATAAACACTACGAAATGGCATCTCCATCAACTCCCGCTCTGTTCTTCCTTTTACTCTCGCCCACATCAAGCGACTATGCTCGTTAGTGCTTCCACCAGAAATATGGCAGAATATCATATCGGGATTTTTGGATAACACAACCTCCGCAAAGTGCAATGTAGTTGCGTATGTAATATGAGTATAATCTGCTTCCGTCATTCCAACTGAACTCACTCCCGCACAATAAAAACAAGCATCATAGCCAACTAAATGCTCCGATACGTCCTCTACTTTATTGAAGTCCGACACAACTAACTTGCGCAACTTATCATTCTCCATCCCATCATACTCTCTGCGTGTAACTATTAACACTTGCGATATATCTGCGACATCAAGCAGCGTCAGCAATACTCCCTCGCCCACCATACCTGTTGCTCCAGTCAAAATTACTTTCATAAGACACTCCACACAATTATTTCTTTTTGAGTTCTGCTTCTATCTTCTTATCTACTTCCTTCTCTATCGCTGTTACTGCGGAGAATATCATCATCATTATTGTTCGCGGAGTTGAGTTACCGTGTCCAATTATCACTGTCCCCTTTACGCCAAGTAAAGGCACTCCACCATACTCCTCCGCATTCAAGCCAGATAACATATCCTTCAATACAGGAACCACAACATTCATATCCGTTCCTCTGTCGCTACTCTTGCAAACATACTGCGGTATCAATTCTGCGAACATCTTCGGAAAACCCTCTGCAAACTTCAAAATACAATTCCCCGAAAAGCCATCCGTCACCACTACATCCGTCTTACCAAGAAGCACATCGCCTCCTTCTACATTACCAAAAAAGTTCATAGAACTTTCCTGCAACTGCTTGTAAGCATCTACTCTCTCTGCTCCTCCTTTGGTATCCTCTTCGCCAACATTAAGCAGTCCTATTGATGGCTTATCTATTCCTTGTATCGCCTTGCTATAGATGCTCCCCATTATCGCATACTCAAAAAGATAGCGTGAATGGCAATCTATCGTTGCTCCTACATCAAGCAACAACACCGGCTTCTTTTGCGAAGTCGGTAGGAATGCTCCTATGGTCGGACGCGACACTCCTTCTATTCGTCCAAGTATCATTGTCGCTATCGTAAGCGTTGCCCCTGTATTCCCTGCTGAGATATACCCATCAGCACCACCATCTTTCAATAACTGTATCCCCTTCACCATTGACGACTCCTTCTTCGTCTTCAATGCTTGTATCGGGTCATCGTGCATCGCTACTATTTCCTTTGCAGCTACTATTGTAATATGCTCTGAAAATTCATCGTATAATGAACTTGACGATACTATCGGCTCTATCTTGCTACTATCACCAATATAGATTATGTCAAGATTTATGTCATTGGACTTGCTTGCTTGTAATGCAAGTAATCCTCCTTCCACTTCGTTGTGCGGTGCAAAATCACCGCCCATCGCATCTACTATTATTCGTATTTTTTTCTTCATTTTTAAATAAATTTAAAATATTGTTTTAGGTTAGTTTAGGTTAAATTATATTTAGTTATTATCCTCTTCTGTAATAATTGGACATTGCTCTATGCGTATCCGCTCTATCTTACGTTCGTTCGCTTCTAATATTGTAAATATATAATTATCTATCGCAAGCACTTCATTGACCTGTGGTATCCGACCCAATGTATTAAGCAAGTAGCCACCGAGCGTCTCATAGTTCTCACTCTCCGGTAATGGATACGGTAGCAAGTCATTAATGTCATTAATCGGTATCGAGGATGCTATTTCCATCGCTCCATCCTTGCTCGCTCCAACCAATTCCTGCTCATCGTCGTGCTCATCTTGTATCTCTCCTACTATCTCCTCCAATATGTCCTCTATAGTTAGCAAGCCCGCTGTGCCACCAAATTCATTGTAAACTATCGCAAGTTGTATGTGTGTCTTCTGCATCTTACGCAACACATCATCTATCTTATCATCCTCATTCACAAACAGTGGCTTCCTAAGTATATCTTCCAATATTATCAAATTCGGATTCTTAATCAATGCAAGCATATCCTTTCCATAAATAATACCTACAATATTATCTATCTCCGTATCATACACAGGTATACGTGAATAACCTCGCTCTATAATTGTCTCCCAAATCTCATTAATACTCGCTCGCATCTCAACTGCATCTATGTTATTACGTGGCACCATAATCTGCTTAACCGGCGTCTCAGCAAAATCAAATATGTTCTCTATTAGTATATGCTCCGAATCCTCTATCACACCACTCTTACTGCTCTCTTCCAATATTATACGTATCTCATCTGATGAATGCTGCGTATCCGATTCATTCGGTGGCTCCAATCCAAATATACGCAACACAAGATTAGCCGTCCCATTAAGAACAAAGATAAACGGCTTAAAGATAAAGTGCAACATCTTTAATGGTATTGATAACGCCAATGTAATATCTTCTGGATACAATATCGCCAATGACTTCGGAGCAAGTTCGCCAAAAACTATATGCAAAAAAGACATTAATACAAATGCTGCCGGCAATGCTATCTGATGAACCAATTCCGTCGAAATATCAAAATTCACTGCATCCAATATAGAACGTATTATCTCGCCTACCACCGGCTCGCCTATCCATCCCAAACCAAGTGACGCCAATGTAACACCTACTTGGGTGGCTGACAGATACGAATCCAAATGATGAACTATATCCTCGCCATATTTTGCTAATTTACTTCCGCCATTTGCTCTTACTCTAAGCTGTGATTGACGCACCTTCACTATTGCAAACTCCGCTGCTACACAGATGGCATTTGCGAAAATAAATAATGCTGTTAATAGTATGTTTCCAACCATAATGTGATTTTAGAACGCCGTATTTACTGATAGATAGAAGCCATTAGATGCTGGCACTTGTCGGCATACTCCACCAACGCATAATATTCCCGCTCGCTGCCTGCCATATCCCAATGATAATCTTGTCGAGCCGGTTGTAAATGCTAAACTACCATTGTAATAATGTATCTGTCTATCACTTTCGTCATTCCCATAATTCCAATCATCATAAAATGTTATATACCAGCCCGGAGATATTGTAAATTCTGCAAGGAAGCCAAACCAATTCCCATTGATGATATTGTGTGAAGTCAATGTATCTAACGATGCCCATTGGTGCTCCAATTCCACCTTCAATGAATACTTATTTGTAAATCTATAAGTCCCTTCTGCAACCAAAATGTTTGTATATACATATCCGCCTGCTCCGGGTGCTCCACTATTCTCTATCACATCTATGTTATACTTCTGGTTGAAATAAGTAAATGCTCCTTTGAAATCGCTACTAAACTTATGCTGAAGATTAATATTGAAATCCTGAAAATACAAATCATCTCCAATACCAAAGAATGGAGAATCATAAGTATAGTCACCCGTCTTGCTGGAATCTAAATTATACACAAGCGAATAATTTACCGCTACATCTGTTCCATAAGCACCACCGAGAAAAGTATTACGTGCAAATTTGTAATCCACTTCCGCCTGCAAACCCGCCTCACCATTGAACTGAGTAGCATAAGGATACATAGTCGCTAAACGATACGAATGCAACTTAGTGAGCGGCGGAATGTAGCCAAGCATAAGGTCTGCCTTGCTGGCATTTCTATCGCTACGAAAATCCATATTATCTATTTTATGCAATCCAAGATTTGCACTGAAGCCCGATGTAAAATAAGAACCATTAAGTATAAATCCATAACCAGGATTAAAACTATTCTTATTGCTTGCATCCGGCGCATTATATTTATAAGAATACTCCGCATCCACACTATACTTATCGCCAAGCAACGCTGCTCTACCTGACCAAGCAAGCACATTCTCCGGCATCTTCAACAACAAATCCCTGTCCTGCTGATACACAGACACAACGCTTGCTCCTGCTGTAAGATTGGCAGCACCAAATATGCCGTGTCCCAATAACTCATTGAGCGAGAAATTTAAATCGCCGCCACGTATCACACCTGCACCTTGAGTCCAATAGTTGCGTTGTGTTCCCCAAATACCAACCACTTCAATACCATCAGTTGGATACACTTTGAAGCGTGCTCCATCCATTGCATTATCCCAGCCAAGTGCCTTCTCTTCGTATGCTCGAAATATCATACCGCTACCAAATTGCTCATAAAAATTACCTGCCGTCACCTCTATAAAGTCATTTGAATAATTTGCATACCGATACGCTATCCCTTGACCTTTATAGCGTGTATCAATACCCTGCAATGGATTTAAGTAATACTCATAACGAATGCCAGCTGTCAATCCGCCATTGTTATAATTAAGGTTGAAGTAGCCATTGGATTGTATTTGTTCGCTCACCTTTTTGGCTTCCATAAGTGAATCTGACTTATATGTTTGTCCTTCCAATTGGAAACTTCCACTGAAGCCCCCTAAGTCAGATTGTGCATTTGCTACAGATGTTACCAATGATGCTATTAATATGACAACAAGAAAATATAATAAAATACGTTTCATAATGTTCTAATAATTAGTTGATATTGATACAATATAATAATTTTTATTTATTTTTACATAATCTATTTGCTGCAATAGCAAGTCAAAAAGATTATTTTTATCTATCTTTACATAATTTTTAACAACAAATGAACGATAACACAAGCACTAACCCAAAAGTGCGTATCATAAATATAGGATGCAAAGTAAATTTCGCCGATAGTTCCCGCCTTAAACAACTATTGATTGAAGCCGATTTTGACATTACAAATTCCGAACCCGATGCCGACATTATACTAATCAATACTTGTGCAGTTACAAACCATTCCGAAGCTGAGTCAAGACAAATTGTACGCCGAGCAAAAAAAAACAATCCAAAAGCATACATTGGCGTTCTCGGATGTTATGCACAACTCCATCCAGAAGACATCCTTTCTACTACAGGTGCCGATGTCGTTTATGGCATCAACGAAAAATTCAAAATACCAGAACTACTTAAGCAACGACACTCACAAGCAACATTGGTTACAACTATTGACAACACCAGATTTGAACCATCATACTCTGCTGTTTTAGAGTACCGAACACGAGCATTCGTCAAATTACAAGACGGATGCAACAGCCGATGCACATATTGCACCGTCCCCAATGCACGTGGCAATAGCCGATGCATTGAGTTTAGCGAGATAACTCCTCTATTTAACAATTTGGTGAAAGCAAAATACAAGGAAATTGTTGTGAGTGGAATTAATTTGAGCGACTATAAAGCCACAACCGGCGAGTGTTTTCACGACTTAGTAAAACTACTAAGCAAGTTTGATGCCGATGTTCGTTTCCGCATTTCTTCTATAGAACCACATACCATAGATGAGCAACTTATTTCGCTCATCGCAAGCAGTCACAATATCTGCCCACACTTCCACATTCCATTACAATCCGGCTCAGACGAAATTTTGCAGCAAATGCACAGACGCTACAACACCACGCAATTCAGAAAATCTATTGAACTAATTAATGAATATTTACCGAATGCATTCATTGGACTTGATGTAATTGCCGGCTTCCCCGGTGAGACCGAAGCAAATTTCAGAGAAACAAAAGCATTTATAGAAGCATTAAACATCTCCGAAATGCACTGTTTCACTTACTCCAAACGCGATGGAACTCCCGCTGCAACTATGCCCAACCAAATAGATAAGCGAATCAAAAAAAACAGAACAAATGAATTGATTGCAATATCAAAACAGAAGCACATCGAGTTTCTTAACAACAACATTAACAAAACCGTGCGTATCCTAACAGAAAAATATAATGCTCTGGCTAATTGCTCTCTTGGTCATTCGGATAACTACATTAGTTGCATTATCAAACATACCGACGTCCAGAATAACGAATTCCGCAACGCAACAATTACCAAAATCGCAAACGATACCGCTGTATGCGAGTTGCTGTAACATCCCATATTATCGCTTCTTTACTACGATGAACGAGGTTGATACCGGCGAACCATTTTGAAAGAAATCCACAGCAATAGTGTATGTTCCTTCGCGTTGCAGATATGATTCTTGAATTACAAATGAGCCCCTTACATCTTGCAGATTAAAGGTATGCACTTTCTGATTTTCATAAAATAAATCTAATTTAAGAGCGGGAATTGGAGATGGCGGCTGCCCTTTGAAGAACTCCACCGTGGCGGATGATGATGTAGGATTTGGAGAAACAACAAGCATATTCTTGCCAACATCCTCCATCTTTTGCGAAAATTGATTAGGATTATTTACCGCATCTTTAAGCATCTTAGATACCAATTCCGCACTTTTAGCATCTAAATCAGATGCAGCTATAATTGAATCAATAAGTTTTTTGGCAGAATCCTGCTGTTCAAATTGGCTTAGAGTAGCGCCGGTGTGTTCTATATTATCGCTGTTTTCTTCTGTTGTTGCACAACTGCACAGCAGGACAAAAGAAATGATAATACAGCATAGTTTATTTTTATTCATAACTGTAATATGTAATGATAGGGGCGTAACATAATGCTACGCCCTTTTGTAATTTATTTTAAAAAATATGGCTGAAATTTAATTCAGAGACAAAAGATTTTGCTTTGCATCTGGCACAAACTTAAAGAGTTCGCCTACCTGCTCACAAGTGTCTAACTGCGAGCATTGCCCACAAGTAGGACACGTCTTCGAAGATGCACAAGAGCGAATTGAACACTCTGCGTGGTGTCCTATTTTTGCACCATCCATACGGCAACCAGTGCAATTAATGTCCTCCGTCTTTATATTTGGAGAAGCATATTGGATTCGCCATTTTTCTGCTGTAATAGCACGTAGCGCCTCATCGTTATTTAAAGTAGCGGTTCTGGCATCGCATTCTGCACAATTAAGACCGCAACAAGATATTAAATTATTGTCCATATATTTATACCTATTTGGTGATTATTTTTATTTATAATTTTACGCCACAAAATACACAATTATCATTAAGATAATAATGGAAAATGCAATATAAGTTTGAACGCTACCGGTCTGCATTTGTCTACCCAAACGTCCGGATAATCCTACAATCCAAGCCGTCAAATTCACTGCTCCATCCACAACTACATTATCAAATTTACCAATAAACCAAGACAACCCGCGCATTATCTTAGCACATAAATTCACCAAGCCATCCACTATCTTATTGTCAAACCAACTTAATAGTTTAGAGAGTGCCACTGTGCCACCGATGAAGCTTCGCTCATATATCTCATCTATATACCACTTATTGAAGGAGAGTTTATAGAGCGGTTGTATTGCATCGGCAACTTTATCCGCATTAATTTTCTTCCATTGATACACCAAATACGATAAGAGAATACCACAGCCAGCAATAAGCAATGACATAAGCATCGCCGGAACGTGCATATGGTGCAACTCTTCCGCAAATTCATTTAATATACCGTGTTCGCCGTGTCCTTCCGGAAGTGCGGTTATGAAATCAAATTGATATTCTGCTGGAACAACGCTTGCTGGCGTCTGTATTTTTTGCAAAAACCAACCGCTGTTCGCATCAAATGGATTTGGCGAATAGAAGAACCAGAATGATAATCCGGCAAGTAGCATCAACGGAAATACAACCGACCATTTATTTTCTTTTGTTTGTGCAGCAATTTCTGTGCTTGGCTTTCCGTGGAAAGATACGATGAGCAAGCGAAACATATAGAATGCTGTCATAAATGCTGCTGTAAAGCCAGCGAATGGTATAAACCAATGACCGCTCAGATTTGCAAAAGCCAATGTTCCTGCTAATATACCATCCTTACTCAAAAAGCCAGAGGTAAATGGAACACCAGCAATTGCAATGCAGGCAAAGAGATATGTGAAGTATGTTATTGGCATTGTCTTTCGCAAACCACCCATATTGCGTATGTCTTGTGGGTCAGTATGGTGGTCACCCTTATGATGCATAGATGCGTGCATTGCGTGTATCACAGAGCCAGCCGTTAAGAACAAACACGCCTTAAACCAAGCGTGTGTAACTAAGTGCATAAAGCCAAGAGACCACGCTCCCACTCCAATACCCATAATCATATAGCCGAGTTGGCTCACTGTTGAGAAAGCCAACACTCGCTTAAAGTCCGTCTGTGTTATAGCAATCGTCGCCGCCATAAATGCTGTTATTGCTCCGATATATGCAACAAACACTAAGGCATCGGCTGATAGCAATGGGAAAATACGTGCTGTAAGATATACACCGGCTGCCACCATTGTAGCAGCATGTATCAATGCACTTACAGGTGTCGGACCTTCCATTGCATCAGGTAACCATACGTGTAACGGAAACTGTGCCGACTTACCAATAGCACCGCAGAATAAGCATATACCAGCAACCGTAAGCATTGTTCCACTATCAAATGGCAGATGTCCCGCACCGATATTGGCAAATATATCATCAAACATAAACGTTCCAAACGATGAGAAGCATATCAATATACCGATAAGCATACCGAAATCTCCTATACGATTAGTTATGAATGCCTTCTTGTTCGCATTCGCTGCCGTATCCTTCTCATACCAGAAACCAATAAGCAAATATGATGATATACCGACCAATTCCCAGAATATATACATATTGAAGAAATTATTTGCAAGCACTATGCCGAGCATTGAAAACGAAAATAGTCCAAGATACGCAAAAAAGCGTGGATAACGTGGGTCGTCCTTCATATACTCTGTAGAGAACAGATGCACTAACGAACTAATTAGCGTTACAACTATAAGCATCACTGCTGTAAGGTTATCCACGCCAATTCCTAACTTAATGGTGGTGCTTCCAAGTGAAAACCAATCAAATTTCCATTGTATCATTGCTTGGTCTGCATACAAAACAAGCCGATTATAGGCAACGATAACTGCCAGTACAAAGTCCGCAAGGAGAAATGCAAGCGCTATCCAGCCAGCAGCCCGTCCAACTCGCTTTTGATTAAAGATTAGTATTAAGAAACTAATCAGTGGTAAAATTAGTATTGCGGTAGATAAAGATAATATACTATCAAAATTCATAACTATTATATTTGATTTTAATTATTGACAATAAGCAAATATAACAAAAAGTGTGCTATAATTATAGTTATAACACACTTTTTTTCGCTATATGTGCAAAAAATTACTCTAAAACGACTTTCTTGCTTGCTATTCCTGTCTTTGTATAAATATATACAATGTAAAACTTCTCAGATAGCGACTTAAGCGGTATCTGCAAATAACGCTCATTACTATTGACTTCACATCTATATGCTTGTCTTCCTGCTATGTCATACATCTCTACTGCAGATACACCTTCTAAATCTGCAAAATCTAAATTCAATACTTCCTTTGCAGGCATAGGATAAACACTGATTGCTTCGCTCAAATCTGCATCATATATGTTATCTATTGTATCCCTTGGTATAAGCGTCCTATTTATCGTAATTTCAAGTTGATATGTTCCAAATTCACCGAATGCGTATGGCTTAACATAAAAATACATATTTCCACCATTCTCAAAATACATAGTGTCCGGCATTTCATCATCATAAGCATTAGACCAATTCACTTTATCGTCTGAGACAGTAAATTCTACATCTGTCGTATATTTCTTACCTGAAACCCAATTCTTTGAATCGCTTACACGTGCCGTTACAGTATAATTCGCAGATAGATACACAGAGTCCAATGTTGTATCCACACTCCTTAATGAGATATAGTAATAATCGTCATCGGCAGCATTATGTAGATTAGAACCGGTAGTTACAACCGTTGTTTTAGTATTCCCGATATTGACAAGAAGTAGAGATGCTTCATCTACCGTATTGTTAGGTTCATAGGAGTCCGGTGCAAGAGATGGAATACTCACAGCCACGGTTACCGGATTTTGATAACTCATTGAGCCAACAAATTTCCAATCCGATGTGCTTGTTTTATACATCAATGCAACGTAATATTTGCCGGTATCTACACTTATAGATGGAGTAGTAAATTCCAAATTAGATGAATATGATGAGCCAACTGGAAGTCCCAAATCCTCTTTATACTTACCAATTTCCTGCAACAACTCGCCATCAAAATTATATAGACCAACTTGGTATTCACCCTTAAATACGCTCTTACCTACATTCACTACATTCACATACACAGAAGCGGTTCTATCTTTCTCTAATGTCGTGCTTGGATAAAAATTCAAATCCGATTTCAATTCAATATCTAAATCAGACATATTTCGGACACTAAGCAAGCACCAATTAGAATATTTATCTTGTGCAATCCGTATCCAATCTCCTCCTGTAGGTCTGTAATACACGCTAACAAAGTAATCGCCGGGAAGCAACTTCAAGGTATTGTTCATCTTAAATACCAAGTCATTGGAATAGGTATCGCCGGCATTCAATGCGTATGTTGGAAGTATTTCTACATAGTCAACCAATCTGTTATTGTAATCAAATACCGCTGCACAGAAATCTCCTTGAAAGTTAATATTGCCTGTATTCTTTACATTTGCTGTAATTGTGTATGGGTTATCAGTATAATTAAGTAAATCCGTGGACGGCGTTACGCTCATTGTTAATGTTAATTGGTATGGACTATTTACATACGTCAAAGAATCATTGATGAAACCACCCTTTCCAGTAGGAGATTCTATTCCTATTAATGCTTGCTGCCACCAATTAAAAGTTCCAGAACCAGCACCTGCTTGTCCTGTTCCCGGATTAAGCATATTAAGAGTGAAGTAGCCATCATAATGACCGCTCCATCCCCAATTAAAATGATATTTAAGCGTTGAATTAATAGTTGCATAAGCATCGCATATAAAGGCATGACCTCCTTCTTGACCATAGCCAACGTATAGTATAGGACGCCCCGCATCTATTTCTTTTTTAAGCATTGCATTCCAATCTATATCGCTAAATTGGTCTCGTTTGTATCCAATCAATGAATTCTTATATCCAAAATATTTTACCAAAGCATTCTCCGAGCAAGCATAACTGCTACCGTTATCGTCCTTGATTACAGCAGCACTACTGCCATCAGCACCATAGTGCATATCAACACTAACACCACAATGATACATCAATGTAGCAATCTCTTCATATTGGTTACTATTGGCTGTATTAGGCATTTCATCCCACTTATATCTCTTATCGCTAAATACTGCAGATATGAGGCTATCTTTCTTATTTATCCTCCAATTATAAGAATGGTTACCTATCCCAACAACTGGATAATTCCAATATTTCATTATTTGAGCCATCGCCACTGCGGTGCATCCGGTATAATACTTCCGTGGAGTAAAGGAACTATAATATCCACCTTGGTCCCATTTCGTTTGGATAAGTGGAACGGACTGCGCTTGCAGAGCATCACCCTGCTTCTTTCCTTTTATGTAGTCATTCCATTCCTGCTGTATCTGTTCTGTTGCAGGTATGTTATTAGCAATGACATAGCGGATTTGTTGCTCGTAATAGTTAAGCCAATCTTTGGCATTAGGCGGAACATCCGTTAGTGAGATATTGCCTTCCGTAGAATACGCAAGTATCGGAATAACTGCATCATCGCCAGCGACAATAACAAAGCCATTGTCGCTATTGAATATGTAGTAAGCAGCGCCGCCATCTTGCAACGGACTGATATGCTTTGCATCCGCTAGCACATCTAATTTGTCAGCGGATACGCCAGCAAAATTGCCCGCAACTGCTCGAGCAGTAAAAATATCTACCGGCTTCGCAAAAAGATTTATGCCAACTAAGAACATAAGTATACATAATATTAACTTATTCATTGTGTTTTTCCAAATTATTATCTTTCAATATAAACATTATTTCACAATTAATAAAAATATTCTTATTTTTGTAGCAAAATTAATCTACTTTTAGCAAATGAATAGCAAGCCAATTATAATTTATACTGATGGAAGCTCTCTCGGAAATCCGGGAAAAGGTGGCTGGGCTGCTATTCTATCTACGCAAGGAAAAACATTGGAACTATCCGGTGGATTTCGCAACACTACAAATAATAGAATGGAACTCCTTGCAGTAATCAATGCCCTCGCTGCATTGAAGACCGAATGTAGCAATGTTACGCTCTATACCGACTCCCAACTAATTGTAAATGCTATCAACAAGGGCTGGCTCAAAAATTGGGAAAGCAAAGGGTGGAAGAAAGCAGACCGCAAACCTGTCCTTAACATTGACCTATGGCAACAGTTTCTCCCGCTCTGGAGAAAGCACAACATCCGCTTCGTTTGGATAGAAGGACATATCGGTATTGCTGGAAATGAGCGTTGTGATGTGCTATGCAAAAGTGCTGCCGAAATTGCAACCGAAGTAGATTATGGCTACGAAAATATAATTCAACATACAAACATAATATAATCAATGAAAAACGAAACTAACCCAAACATTACTATTGCTGGCTATAAAGGTATGTATCCAAAAATACATCCATCCGTATTTATCTGCGATGGTGTCCGCATCATCGGCGATGTAGAGATAGCCGATGATTGCTCTATCTGGTATAATGTCGTCATCCGAGGCGATGTCAATTACATTCGTATCGGCTCAAAAACCAACATACAGGATTGCGCTATGGTGCACGTGACACACGACACCTGCCCAACTATCATCGGCAACAACGTATCCATCGCACATATGGCTACCATACACGGTTGCACTCTCAAAGATGGCTGTCTCATAGGCATCGGTGCAATGGTATTGGATAACGCTACTGTCGGAGAGGAATCACTTATTGCTGCTGGCTGTGTTGTTCGCGAAGGATTTGTTGTTCCGCCGAGAGTGCTTGTGGCAGGTGTCCCTGGAAAAATCATTAAAGACCTAAGCGATGATGATATAGAGCGTGTTACCTCCACTACATCTAATTATATGCGATACGTAGCACAATATAGAAAAGATATGGGGCAATAATATGAATAAAAAAATTAGCATAATCATAATCATAACTATTGCATTCACATTGCTACTCTCCGCCTGTGCAACTAAGCCGATAGTGTATTACTTCTCGTGCAATGAGCAACAGCCGGAAATCATTGATACATACATCTCACAAGCATTCAAAAATATGGGATATGATACCGAGAAGGACTCTATGCTACAACATCACTTCATTGGCGTTAAGAAGATGAAAGTAACGAATACCAAAAAAGGGGTAGTTGGTGAAGGCGTGGTGATGATGGTAAAATTCCATTTTGATGGCACTAACTCTGAAATCACTCAATACTATTTCACTGAACTAAAAGGCAAGCGTTCGTATAAAGCATTCAATAAAGAGCAATTAGCACAATACGGAAATGATGTGAAGATATTCCAAGAAAAAATGCAATTCTATTGTAATCCGCAATTCAAAGGTAGATAATGAGCGAACCTGATTATTACTACACCATTGAAGACACAGCGACAGCGGAAATAAAAATTAAAGGATCTAAATTTATCGGATATGCAGCACCGGCAACAGATAAAGATTCTGCTGTTGCATATCTTGATGCTATTCGCAGCAAGCATTTTGACGCAACTCACAACTGCTTTGCATATCAAATCGGATGCGATGGTAATGACTTCCGCTCCTCTGATGATGGTGAGCCATCCGGAACAGCAGGAAAACCAATATTGCTGGCTATAAAGAAATATGAAGTGAGCGACATAATAGTCGTTGTCACTCGCTATTTTGGTGGGACAAAGTTGGGAGTTGGCGGACTTATACGTGCATATTCGGATGCTGCCGAAGAAGTATTGAAGTTATGTGTAAAAAAAATCGTTCATAGAACAAATGCTATCCATATCACTTGCCGATACGAAGAGGTTTCTTTTATCAAGCGGATGCTTAGCCAAACCGCAATTTCATTCACAGAGGACTACACCGATAAAGTAGAGTTTATAGCAAATATTCCCCTCTCCAAAACTCAATCATTCATTGAACAAATAGTTAGTGGCACCAATACGCTCGCCACAGCAGCGATGCTCGAAAGTAATTAATTTTACTTCCCAAATCTCGCCTTCAATCCGCTAATGGTCTCTTCTGTATCAGCATCAGAGTAATCCTGCCATCTTGATATAGCCCACAACCCACTTGCACCTTTCGCTATTGTAAAAGATGCCTTTCCTGCGTAATTTGTTGGATATGAAGTGTTTGCTAAGTCAAAATTAAGTATGTAGTTAGTTACTAACAGCGCTGAGTCAGCCGTTATAGTTGCAAATTCCTTGTTATCAAAACTCAATCGCAAGTAGTTTGCTTTGCCCAATGTCGTTGTAAGCGAAAGCATAAATTGCTTCTCATCATTCACGCCCCAATTATCAAACAATGATGGATACTTAGCCGCAGCATCATTTGATGGCATAAATACGTAGCCAGAGGCAATAAAGCAAGCAGCATAATTATCCGCATTATTCGTATTAACCGCTTCCAACAAATTAGCAATCACAATATCTGGCGACGTAGGCGGCAAAAAAATGCTATTATCGCCATCTGGTTCTTCCGGGGTGCGTGTATCAAATAATGTGCAAGCGGTAAGCAGGAATAATGCAAGTGCAAGTATATATAGTATGCGTTCCATATTTTATCAATAGTATTAATTACAGCAAAATTAATATTTAATTTGTAAAAATAAGTTATATTTGCATCATTATCCACAATATATTTAAATAAATGGAAACACAGATACCTATTTTTATGGCAGCGCCATTCATTTTAATGCTTGCGTGCATCGCAGTATTACCACTTTTCGCAGAACATTTTTGGGAATCCAACAAAAATAAACTAATCGTAGCACTCGTATTGGGTATCCCTACATCTATTTGGATGCTTGCTAACGGGCTTGGAGAACACGTATATGACTCAGTTCTCTTTGACTACATACCATTTATTATACTGCTCGGCGGATTATATGTAATCACCGGCGGAATATTTATTGACGCTGATTTTGAAGCATCTCCACGCAACAACACCATTATTTTAATAATTGGCGCAGTCCTCGCATCATTTATGGGAACAACCGGTGCTGCAATGCTACTAATTCGCCTGCTGTTGCATACCAATAAGCAACGCAAGCACAAAGTGCATACAGTCCTTTTCTTCATCGGTATTGTCGCTAATTGTGGCGGACTACTTACACCATTGGGCGACCCACCGCTATTTATGATGTATCTACGTGGTGCCGATTTCTTCTGGTTTTTCAACTTCTGGCAACCTTGGCTATTTGTCAATGCTGTTCTGCTCATTTGCTACAATATAATGGATAGATATTGGTATAAACGCGAAGATAAAGAAGAAAAAGCAGCGGATAAAACAGAACTACAACCGCTTAAAGTAACAGGAACACTCAATTTCGTATGGCTATTACTCGTAATTGCTGCTGTTGCATTTATCAATCCAAAGTATTTGCCATTTATGAATGAAAATCCATTCTTTGGCTTCCTACGCGATGCCGTAATAATCATTGCAACTGCCCTATCATTAATAACTACAAAGAAAAGCGTTAGACAGGAAAACAATTTTAGCTGGTCGCCAATTATGGAAGTGGCATATCTATTCATCGGCATATTCTTAACAATGGTTCCAGTTCTGCTATTACTTAAAACAAACGCTGGCTCACTTGGTATTGATACAACTACTGCATTTTACTATTGTGCCGGTGCATTGAGTTCTTTCTTAGATAATACTCCGACAGCCGTTACATTCTATTCATTAGCACAAGGTCTGTTTGCAGGCAATCCAGAACTTATCAATGGAGAAATAGTAGCCGGTATTCCTTCTATATTTATGGAAGCGATTTGCGTAGCGGCAGTTACTTTCGGCTCACTTACTTACATCGGCAATGGACCAAACTTTATGGTGAAATCTATAGCGGAACAAGAGGGCATTAAGATGCCTCAATTCTTCCAATATATGATTAAATTCTCACTAATTATAATATTGCCAACACTTATTTTGTGCAACCTAATTTTTTTCTAAATGAATAAATTTTGCGTTATCGGACTTGGCTTCTTCGGCGAACACCTTGCTAAATCATTATGCGAGCAAGGCGCCGAAGTGATAGCCATTGATAAAGATACAGAACGATTGAATGCAGTCAAGGACTACGTCACATTTGCTGTATCCGCTAATTCTATGGATGAAAAGGAGTTGCGTGGTCTCGGAATAAAAGATGTAGATGCTGCCATTGTCGCTATCGGCGAAGAATTTGAGGCGTCCATTGTTACGACTGCATTACTCAAGCAAATCGGAGTTAAGCGAGTAATCACACGCATACTTAACCCCATCCACGAGAAGCTACTAAGAGCATTGGAAGTGTCGGAAATGCTTGTCCCAGAGGCGGAAGCGGCTGACCATCTTGCTAAACGACTAATGCTACCAGGGGTAATAGAGACATTTAGAATTAGCAATGACCACAGCATTTTTGAAGTGAAGATTCCCGATTGGATGATTGGTCGCTCTGTGGGCGATGTCCAACTACGACAAAAATATTCGCTAAACATAGTAACGATTAAGCGTAAAACACAAACTTATGGCATCAATACTAAACAGAGTAGCGATGAAATGATGGTTATTGGAACTCCACATCCATCCCAGATTTTCACCGATGACGACACACTTATTCTCTTTGGTAAAGAAAAGGATTTCGCAAAATTCATTAAAGATTAATTTCTCATTACATTTAATATACAGGAATATTCCGCTTCTTCATCTGGTCTATAAGTGAGGGGATTCTATATGCATCATCTTTTTTGCATACCAAAATCGCCTTGTCTGTATTGACAACCACAACGTCATCCATCCCAACGATAGCCAGCAATTTATCTTCCGATATAGCCAGCGAATTCTTGGTATCCAACGATACTATATTCCCACTAAATACATTGTCTAACGCATCTTTGAGCGAGATATTGTATAACTCCTTCCAGTCATTCAAGTCAGACCAAGTGAAATCTGCTTTCACCACATACACATTTTCGGCATTTTCTAATATACCATAGTCAAGGGAAATCTTATTGAATGTCTTGTATAGACGCAATAGTTCCTCTTTATAAATTGTAGAGCCAATCATTTGCTGCAAGTATCTAAATTGCTCGTAATGGTAGTTCAGGTATTTCTCAAACATTTCAAATAGCACATCCTTGCGTGCGACCAAAATACCGCTATTCCATACAAAATCGCCCGATTGAATAAATCGCTCTGCCGTAGTAATATCCGGCTTCTCTGCAAAGTTAATGGACTTACGCAATCCGCCGGTATATAGCAAATGCGAAACATTGGTGTTGGCTGGGTCGTTCACATCTTCACAATATTGGATATAGCCGTAATTTATCTCCGGTCTCGTGGGTGGAACACCAATAGTGATTAAGCCACGCAACTGGTGGGCTGCTTTGCACGCTATACTCACTGCATCATCAAACTCCTGCATATTCCGAACAACTTGGTCGCAAGGAAAGATACAAAACACGCAATCATCCGAATACTTAGAGTCCAATAATGCCATCGCTAGACCAACTCCGGGAGCAGTATGTCGCGAAAGCGGCTCTGTAATAATGGACCGCTCATTCAATTCTGGTATCTGTTCCATTGCCAAATGCTTATATTTTTCATTGATAACAATCCAAATATCATCCGTAGGAAATATCTTATTTATGGCACCATAAGTCATTTGGTATAGTGTTTGCTCATTGAGTAAAAGAACAAATGGTTCGGACTCTTCCTTATTAGAAAAGGGCCAGAATTTTTTGCCTGAGCCACCGACTAATAATAGTGCTACCGAACAGATACTATCTATTGAATTGTTTTGTTGTTTCTTTGTCATATTGCTTTCCAATAATTTGTTAGTAAAAAAATTAAATTACACAATAAATTATGTTGGTATAAAGATACATTTTTTTTCGCAGTATTCATATACACAATTCTTAATTTGGTGTATATTATTGTTCAATGTTCCAATATTACACAATTTGCAATTACCTAAAATATCACCAATCCCCCATTCGTTATACAATTTCCTATACCACAATATTTTGGCATAATTATTGAAGGTATGGAGTAGAATAGTTTATGAATAATGTAAAATATTTAGAATACGATGGACAAAACATTACACACAGCAGCATCAGGGCTTAATGCACAACAGCGATATGTAGAAATAATTTCCAATAATATTGCGAACGTAAATACAACGGGATATAAGACAGTGCGCCCCGAATTTCAGGATATGCTATATGAGACATTACGTCCAGCCGGTGCAATAAACCACAATGGCACAGAACCACTAAATGAAGTGCAAATCGGCTCCGGTGTAGAATTAGTAGGCACCGCCAAAAATTTCCGTCAAGGAGATGTTACCGAGTCCGTGAGAGAATTGGATTTGGCTATTAATGGCGATGGTTTTTTTATCGTTCAGTTGCCAGATGGTAGCCAAGCATTTACACGTGATGGCACATTTAGTTTGAACAATGTCGGAGAAATCATAAACTCACAGGGCTACAGATTAGACCCAGGTATTAGTGTTCCAGACGATGCTGTGGAGATACAAATATCAAAGAATGGAACTATCCAAATATTGCGAGAGAATGAAGTAACCGCTGAGACCATTGGACAAATAGAGTTAGCACGCTTTGTAAATCCTGGTGGATTGCGTGCTATGGGCGAAAACATTTACATCCAATCTCCTGCAAGTGGCTCTCCTATATTTGAGGAACCGGGAACGAATAACACGGGACAAATATTGCAAAAGTATTTGGAGGGTTCTAATGTTAGTATCGTCGAGGAAATGGTGAATATGATTTCTGCGCAACGTGCTTACGAGTTAAATTCTAAATCGGTGCAGACCGCTGATACTATATTAGGCAGTGCTGTCAATCTGAAACGACAATAGTATAAATAATTAACACATAGCGAGCATATAAAATGAAAAGAACAATAAGAATACTACTCCTCTCTTTGTTAATAACATTTCCAGCATTTGCGCAATCTACATTCAAGTCAGAGACGCTCACCAAAGCAATCGCAAGTTACGTAGAGAATGCCAATGGATGCAAGAGCAATGTAGAGGTATTGCAGGCATTGCGCGATGTAAAGCTACAACAAAGCGGTGCCAAAGCAACTATTGAGCATACAGGCGACCTCGTGGGCTTATGCAAAGTTACATTAAACTTCTTGCTAGATGGCGAAGTAGTGCATAAGGAAGATGTTCGTATCAAAGTGCGGATATATGCCGAAGTTCCTATGGCAAAGCGTTTCATTCCAAAGGATGACGTAATTAAAGAAGAGGACATTAGCATTTCACTTACAGAGGTAACGAACATAGAACCAAACGATGTTGTGCAACTAAGCGATGCGATTGGCAAGGCATCACGCAAGGGCATTGCCAAAGGTGCAGTGGTGCAGTATAAAGACATTTCCTCTGGCGAAGCAATAAATATTAATCGCAACGATAGAGTGAAACTGCTACATTATAGCGGTTCAATCTGCATCAAAGCAAATGGATTTGCCCTTGAAGCAGGAAGCGCTGGCGATATAATTAAAGTAAAAGGCGATAATAATCAGACGCTATATGGTTTCATTGCCGATGATGGTAATGTTATCATTGAAGATAAAAATTTACTAATTAACAACAAGAATAATTAATTTAATTTCAAAAACACTATGAAAAAATTAGGATACATAATAGCGTTGTCGCTACTCATAACTATTAGTGCAAATGCACAAGAAACATCTCAACCAACCCGCTTTAATAATCTCCGTAGTCGCTCTCTTATATCGGACTACAAAGCGATGGAGGTCGGCGATGCTGTAAAGGTGCTTATCGTAGAGGAAACCGAAGCAGGTAATTCCGCTGGCACAACAGAGTCACGCAATAGTTCGCTATCGGCTGGTCTTGGCGTTGGAACTGGTAGCACAAACACAGCGATTGACGGCTCTATCAGCACTGGAAATGGCTTCAAAGGCACGGGTGCAAATACCCGAAAGGAGTCCATTCGTTCGCAACTTACCGCCAGAGTTATTGATATTGATGAGTATGGTAATTTAATAATTGAAGGAAAAAGGAACACTAAGGTTGATGGAGAGACCCAGACAATTACGCTGTATGGCACAATTAGACCGGTAGATATACGCGCCGACAATTCCATTTATTCCTACAATATTATGGACCTTGAACTATCAGTAGAAGGCGATGGTAATGCAACTAAAATGCAGAAGCCCGGTCTGTTTACTAAATTCTTCCGTATGCTATTTTAATTTCGCAATTATAATTACAATTTTATGGAATAAAAAAAGGACACCATTTGGTTGATGTCCTTTTTTGCATTTATGCTATGATGGATATTAAACTTCTTCTTTCCATTGAACGATGTAAGCAGCGTATGTTTTGCATAAGCTTTCGGCGGTTTTAAAATCATCGCTATCGGTTACAATGGTGAAGTTCGGAGTTTCCTTTTCTGGATATAGCAAGATGGAACTGCCATCTTTGAATATCTTTACGCCCTCTACTAATTGTCGTCCTAAGTTCTCGGAGAACTCCATTGCTTTACGCATCACGAGTCCTTTCTTCTCCCAAGGAACAGGGATAGTTCGCATAGATTGGAAGCGACGAGGTAGTTCTTCATCTAAATCGCAGATATGCTTTCCGGTTTTTGCGAGCATTTCGAGTATCTGTCCAACAGCAAACATACCATCGGAAGCAAATAAAAAATCACGGAATACGAAGCCACCGTAACTACCGCCGACATAAAGCATTTTTTCATCATTGGTCGCCTGCATCATAGCAGCGTGGGAGTTTTTGATACGCACCACTTCAACATTATAATCCTTTGCTATCTCTTCTATTTCAGCACCGGCCAGGATTGAAATTCCTATTTTGTATGGCTCAAGATGTTTGTGTGTCTCGAGGAATAGTTTCGTAACAATGCAGAGCAAGCGGTGGTGTGTATACCAAACGCCGCGTTGGTCTATAATGCTAATCTTTTCTGCACCGGCTTCTATTTGGAAGCCAATTTCGTAGTTAAGATTTTTCATTATAGAAGAGATTTCATCTATTGGTGCGTTTGTTTTTTCGCTCTCATTTTCTATGCGTGCAGGGATAAATCTGCGTTGGTCTACAAAGTTATGAATTGAAATTACATCTGCATCAAAGTAGCCCAATACATTCGGCAGAATAGTTGCAGAGAGACCATAAGAGTAATCAACAAGAATTTTAAACTTGCGTTCTCTCACCTTTTCTACGTCTATACTTGCAATATATTTCTGCACGTATGACTCGTTAGAATGGGAATTTACAACAACTCTACCCATTGCCTCTTCAGCCACTCGTGCTACATCTTCGCCGAAGAAGTAGCGTTCAACTTTCTTTGCTGTATCGGTAGAAATGTCTTTGCCGTCTTTGCTAAACAATATTATATCGTGCATATTCGGATAGCGAGGCGAGCGTCTAATATGCACACCGGCATCAAATTTACCCGAACGCAACTCTTGGCGCGTCTGCGGAATTGATGACACTTGCATATCATTTGAACTGATGCCTACTGAAGCAAGTCCAGCAGATAACGCACGCTTCATAATTCGAGAGCAGTTGTCCGGCGCTCTACTTGTTACAATAGTTTTATTTACGCCGATAGCCAAGCCGAATGCAGCACCAAGTTTCGCACAGAACTCCGGATGTATATCAACGTTAGATATACCAGAGATACGCGCTTCACTAAATAATTCGCGTTGCCATTTTTCCTCTTGCACCAGTGAACGAGATAGTATAGCACCTTCTTCAACACTCTTATTGGGCCACAACTTAATATTTGCGTGCAAAACAGAGCTTTTACCTATTTTACAATTATTAGCGATGAATACATTTTCATAAACTGATGCCGATTCTCCTATTTCTACATCATTGCATACGACATCGTCTACCATTTGGGCGAAATCATTTACTACAATGTTATCCCAAAGGGTAACGCGAGTGAGTTTCACGCCTTTGCCGATAGTAACATTGTTTCCAATAACACAATCAACCAATTCAGAGTACTCGTCAATTTTGGTATTATCTCCAATGATAACTTTGCCGTGGAATTTTGCGGTAGGAGATATTTCGGTATTCTTGCCTAATATCACACCTGATTTATCAACACCAGTGTATTGAACTTTTAGAACACCATTTAGAGCATCATTTTGTCCTGTTTGGTATTCATCTAAATTACCAACATCACGCCAGTAGCCCTCTGCGATGTAGCCATATAGTGGCATATTCTTTGCTAACATAGCGGGAAAGAGGTCTTTACTAAAATCAAATTCCTCTCTATACGGAATCATATCCAATACATCTGGCTCAAGTATGTAGATACCGGTATTTATGGTATCAGAGAAGACCTGCCCCCAAGATGGCTTTTCGAGGAAGCGAGTGATTTTTCCATCTTCAGCGGTCATCACAATGCCGTATTGTAATGGAGTAGGATGGCGTGTGAGGAGAATTGTTGCTTTTGATTTCTTTGCATTATGGAACTCAATTGCTTTGGACAAATCAAAGTCCGTAAGCACATCGCCACTTATAATGATAAATGGCTCTTTCAAATGTTCGCCAGCATTGCGAACACTACCAGCAGTGCCATAGTCGGCAACCGCTTGCACATATTGCATTTTCACACCAGCAGCAGTGCCATCGGTAAAGTGATTGACAATAACATCTGGCTGAAAGTATAGCACAGATACCACGTCTTTGATATTGTGTTGCTTCAGTAGATTAACGATGTGTTCCATCATTGGTTGGTTCATTATAGGAACCATTGGCTTTGGGATTTGCATAGTGAGCGGACGTAACCGCGTGCCGAATCCACCTGCCATTATTACAGCTTTATTCATAAAGATTCCTCGTTATGTATGTTTATAGTTATTGACTAATCTATTAGTGTTGTTTGTTTAGCATTGCTTTTGCGTTGTGCGGATTTCAGCACTTCGCTAACAGCAGGCAATTTTAATCTTGCACCGGCAATAATTTCCACTGCTGTTACTATTTGGATTTTCGGTATAGATACTCCAAATAATTTGTTTTCAAATTCGCCATATTCATTTGCAATTTTCTTTAAATTATCCATTGGATAGAGCGTAATTAGAACGCCTACCGCTGCTTTTTCTTGGTCTATTGTTCCGTTCAAATCTCTGATAACATCGGGACTTAATTTTTTGCTTGTCTTGACTTGGAAAATGATATTCTTTGTTTCATCGCTACTAACTCGCATAAATGCAATGCCATCAGTTCCGCCATCACCACCTTTTTTCTCGTTAATGTAAGCCCTATTATTTGAATATGTGAGGACAGCCCACTTTTCGAATTCCTTTCTAACTCTATCATCTTTCTTCTCTGCAAGGGCAACGGCACTTGCAGAGTCCAATGGAACACCGTGTAGCATTGTATTATTAATCATCTCTTCGCCAAATGTATCTTCTAACCTTTTAAGAATTAATGAAATGCTTTGGTATGTAATGTCAATACCAATCCAATTTCTATTAAGACGTTGTGCAACAGCGACAGTAGTTCCGCAGCCACAAAAGGCGTCTAAAATCAAATCTCCTTCATTGCTACTTGCTTCAATAATGCGTTCGAGCAGTGCTTCGGGCTTTTGAGTTGGGTAACCAAGTCGTTCTTTTGCTTGGGAATTTATAATTGATATATCCCACACATCAGCCATCACTACCTCGCTCGTTCCCTCTCTATAAACAATTTTGTCGTATTTACCGCTTTCAATTTTGTCCTTTGCCTTTTCTTTATCGTAGACAATTAGTTGTCTAATGCCATTTATCTTATTAGTTTGATAGCCCTTGCCGTAATTAGACGTTGAGTAGGTGGAAGGCGATGCAAAAAGTTTATTGAAAATATGCTCCTTACTTTTGGAATAATAGAATATAGCATCGTGCATTCTTTGAAAGCGATTTGAAACGGCTGTCCATCGCTTATAATTCCAAATAATTTCGTTGAGCATTTTACCGCCGCTCGAGATAAATACGCTATCCAATAACAATTTCAGGTAATGGCTCGCAGTTGGGTCGCAATGCAGATAGAAACTTCCGGTGGGTTTCAAAACCCTATATATTTCCTGCACTCGTTGGGTCATACTTATCAAATATGCCATAAGTCCTGTTCTACCAAGTATTTCAAACATACTGCGGATGTATAGAACGGTTTGCAAAGAATAAGATTTATTTGCGTTTTCTGTTATCTCCTTATATCCATTAATGGATACCGCAGTCCAAGACCAAGTGTCTGTAAATGCTTTGGCTTGAGCAGTATCTACTTTACCTTCCATATTATAAATTTGGTTATAATCCTGATTTGAATTAAACGGTGGGTCAATATAGCACAGGTCTATGGATTCATCTTTAATATATTTTTGCATTATATCTAAATTGTCGCCGTAGTATAATTGATTGGTAAATGTATTTATATCTCTAACCATAGCACAAGATAGCGATAATTTTTATATTATCAAAACCTTATAATGTTATTTAATAAATAAATATTAATTTCAGTATAATTGTATGTATTATAACAAAAAAAATATAGAAAAATCGTATATTGTAAATCTTTAAACGTAATCATTAAAAATAATATTTAGGATAAAGCAATGAGCTTAAAATTTATTACAGCCGAACAAGCAGCCGAATTAGTAAACAATGGTGATATTGTTTCTTTTAGCGGATTTACTCCTGCTGGAGCAGCCAAAGCAGTTCCAACTGCTATAGCACAGCGTGCAGTTAAATTGCACGAAGCGGGTAAAGAATATAAAATCAGTGTTATCACCGGTGCATCTACGGGTCCATCTTTGGATGGCGCCTTAGCCAAAGCAGATGCTATCAACTGGCGAACACCTTATCAGTCCAACAAAGACCTGCGTGCCTCTATGAATAGTGGCAATGCGAAATTCTTTGATATGCACTTGTCGCATACCTCGCAATTTATGAATTATGGCTTCTTTGGAAAAATCAATGTAGCCGTGATAGAGGCGTGCGATGTAACGGATGATGGTGTAATTATACCTACGTCTTCTTGTGGCACTATAGCCACTGGTTGCAAACTTGCTGACATCATTATTGTAGAACTGAATCGCAAGCATCCGAAGACGCTACGAGGTATTCACGATATATATCAGCCAGCAAATCCACCTCATAGAACACATATTCCAATCTATACTCCGTCCGATAGATGTGGCGAAGACCACATCAAAGTAGACCCAAAGAAAATCGCTGGTATAGTGGAAACTGACTTGCACGACGAGGTAGCACCATTCACTCCATCAGACCCAATTACAGATAAAATTGGAGCAAATGTTGCGGATTTCTTAATTGCGGAACTCCGTGCTGGTCGCATTCCAAAAGAATTTCTTCCACTTCAATCTGGTGTTGGCAACATTGCAAATGCTGTGCTTGGGGCATTGGGAGAGAACAAAGAAGTTCCAGCATTCAATATGTATACAGAAGTAATACAGGACTCTGTGATTAGATTGATGCGCGAAGGACGTTGCAAATTCGCAAGTGGTTGTTCGCTTACAGTTAGTCCGGATTGCTTGGATGGTATATATGCAGATATGGATTTCTTTAAACCGAAATTGGTGTTGCGTCCGCAGGAAGTATCTAATAGTCCGGAAGTAGCCCGTAGATTAGGTATTATCGCAATGAATACTGCTATTGAAATGGACATCTTTGGACACATCAACTCAACCCAAATAATGGGAACGAAGATGATGAATGGTGTTGGTGGTAGTGGCGATTTCACTCGTAACTCTTACTTGACGATATACACAGCGCCATCGGTTACCAAGGGTGGTGCTATCAGCGCAGTTGTGCCAATGTGTGCCCATATTGACCATACAGAGCACGACACAATGGTATTCATCACAGAGCAAGGCGTTGCCGACCTTAGAGGTAAGAATCCTACACAAAGAGCACACGAAATCATTGAGCATTGCGTTCATCCCGATTACAAGCAAATGCTATGGGATTACTTGAAACTTGGTGGCACAAACGGGCATACACCACATACATTAGCAAAGGTATTCAATATGCACTTAGAGTTTGCTAACTCTGGCGATATGCGAAATACAAAATTCTAATTCACAAAAATAATTTGTAGGGGTTCAATATTGTGAGCCCCTACAATTATAACCATCTTCACGCTATGAAATATCTTATATTCGGAAATAATGGGCAACTCGGAAAGGAATTTACCAATCAACTCAAAGCGAATGAAATTGAGGTGATAGGATATGATTTGCCATACTTTGACGTTAGCGACTTCCTTACCGTAAGCCAGATAATAAACAGAGAGAAGCCGAATGTAGTGCTAAATTGTGCAGCATATACAAATGTAGAATTAGCAGAAAGTTCATACGAAGATGCTTATAAAATCAATGCTACGGGAGTAGAAAATTTGGCTATCTGTTGCAAGCGGGATAATGCAAAATTGGTGCATTTCAGCACCGACTACGTATTTGATGGAAAGCGTAACACACCCGGTTTGTATAATGAAGATGATGCTCCCAATCCAATTAACACGTATGGAACAACTAAACTGCGTGGCGAGGAACTTGGCTTATCTGCAAATGGCGATATACTGATACTGCGGACGAGTTGGTTGTATAGCGAGGAGCCAAATAATTTTCTATTTAAGGTGTTACAGTGGGCGAATAACAGCGAACATATAAAGGTAGCCGATGATGAATTTTCTATTCCAACATCAGCGCGATTGGTAGTATCTATTGCCTTGAAATCTATCAACAACAATTTATCCGGTCTATACAATTTGACTTGCACCGGCTATTGCTCACGTTTTGATTGGGCAAAAGAAATTCTAAAATTAGCAAAAAGCAATACAATAATATATCCAGCGAAAGCCAAGGATTTTGTTCAATTAGCAAAGCGTCCGGCATTCTCCGCATTAAACAACGCAAAGTTATCGGCAGCATTGCAAATAGACATACCATATTGGTTAGATGATTTAACTGATTTTTGGAGTTGGAAGGAAGATAAGAATCGTCTTGCAACGCCGACTATTAGGCGAATTAGAATGGATACTGGTTTTATGGATTAAATAATGGAGCAATAAATGAATAATGAAAATACAGATAATACAGATGAGCATAAGGGCGGAAAGTTACCACTAACTACGGAACAGTTGATAGAGCAGTTAATATTTTTTCGTAATCAAGTGTTGAACACACGCAGCATAGTCCAGAATAAAACCCAAAGCGCTATAGAGAATGCAAAGAACCAGATAATAGATGTAACAAAGCGAATAGAAAGCGATATAAAGAATATTGATTCATCTGTAAAGGTGCTTGAGCAGGAATTAATAGCAAGCCAGCAAAGTGTATCAGACAACAACATTACTTTTTTGCAAGAAATACTACGTAAAGCAATACATTTCTGCTCCCTATCAATACCGATACTATATTATTTTTTAGATAAGGAAATATTGATGATGCTGTTAGTGCCAATAATGCTGTTTATGGTAGCGTTTGATTTGGCAACGAAGCGAATACTATTTCTTAGAAGTGCATATCTCAAACTCTTCGGCTTTATGTTGCGTAAGCACGAGATAATGGCGAATCAAATATTGCTCAATGGGGCGTCTTGGGTAATGATTTCGGCTGTGCTTACGGTATATTTCTTTCCGCAGCACATAGCAATAGTGGCACTATCAATATTATTTATATCCGATATAGTGGCTGCTATAATAGGAAGGAAATATGGAAAGAAGCGATTCATTGGCTTGAAGAACAAATCTTGGATAGGAACAATGGCATTCTTTGTATCGGCGATATGCGTAGTTGGAATTTGGACTTGCGTATTCGGCTTTTCAATACAATTTTTCCTTTGCGGAGTAGTAGCATCAGCCGTAGCCGCAGTTAGCGAAGCATTAGCAACAGAAGTATTACGCACAGATGATAATCTTGCTATACCAATATCATTTGGAATAATGATGTGGGTATGTGAAGTATTTATAAAGCAGTTTTTATCTATCACTTTAATTTGATGGTGTCGCAACGATGAAAGAAATACAATGTCTAAATTATGGATTTGTCCGCTTAGTAGATGTAATGGGCAATGATACCGCTATTGTGCAAGCAGCACGCACTTCCTTTGGACAAGGTGCTAAGTCCAAGAGTGAAGATAGAACGTTGATACGCTATCTTATGCGTAATAGGCATACGAGCCCTTTTGAGATGGTGGAGTTTAAGTTCCATTGCAAGATGCCGATATTCGTAGCCCGCCAATGGATACGACATAGAACGGCAAATGTGAATGAGTTCAGCGGTCGTTATTCTGAAATGCCTGATGAGTTTTATGTTCCCGGTAGCGACTTAGTTCGTATGCAATCTATGGATAACAAGCAGGGACGCTGTGAGGATGTTCTACCGAAGGAACTTACCGATGGTGTAGTGGCACAGATGGCAGATAGCCAGCGGACAGATTTCAATGAATACCGCGAACTAATAGACAAAGGCATAGCAAGAGAATTGGCACGCATCAATCTACCGCTATCAATATATACGCAATGGTATTGGAAAATTGATTTGCACAATCTCTTTCACTTTTTGAAGTTGCGGTTAGATAAACATTCGCAATACGAAATACGGGTGTATGCAGAAGCCATTGCAGAGATAGTGAAAGAGTGCTGTCCAGTTGCATACGAAGCATTTGCAGATTACCAATTAGACACAATATCACTATCTAAAGTAGAGCAGAAGGCATTGGCTATGTTACTTAAAGGTAATGCACTTAGCGATGAATTGCTCGCAACTTGCGGTCTCGGTAAGCGAGAGAGTGCAGAGTTTATGAAGAAGATGGAATCGCTATGATTAAACCCATCGGAAAATATTTTGTCATATAAAAGAGTGCAATTTTTTACACAAAATAAATCAAATGTTTTGTTATTTGCTAAGATATGTGTATATTGCCTTATCTAAAAGAAATAAATTATTTACATTATATATTGATTAAGGAGAAATACTCATGAAGAGAATTTTCACTCTAGTTGCATTATTTGCACTATCAATCACACTACTTGCATATAGCCCTGCAAAGTTTCAGGAAGCTATGAAGATACGTCCATTAGGCGATGTAAATGCAAAAAGCACTGGCTCACCAGCTCTAAAGATTTTGCTTGAGGGAATGAAGTTGGATAATAAAAATCACAATTTCCTCTTGGAAGGTGAATACACCGAGTTTGTAGCGAGACAATTAACCCAAGGTCAATTAGCAGAATCAAACCCACAGTATGGCTACAATATGACTTATGAGCCATACTCGAAGACATTCTTTGGATTTACAGCATCACGCAGTGGTGTTACAACAGGGGATTCCATTCGCAAAAGAGGTGTATTAACGGTTGCAAGATTCAACGAAAATGCACCATACGATACTATGGTAGTATCTGGTACGTATCTTTATGACTTCACAGAGCCGATAGCAAGCACTACAACATTAGTTCCAACACATGAATACTTCTATTCATCAATCACAGCAAGCAACCCTTCTAAATCATCGGATATATCTGATGTAAGAGTAGCATTTGGTAGTAGATACTATACACAAGTACCTGGTAAAACTGGTCGCGGACCAGAGCAATACAAATGGTTTGGTTTCACTACCGGTGGCGATATGATAGCAGGTAACGAAGCAAGCAATTACGCAGACATAGAGCCATGGAACAATGCAATAACTGGCTATGCCTTTAACAATTACATTAAAGGAACAGCAGCAGTTATAGATGGTAATCCAATCCATGTTTTCTGGGGTGAATTTAAGCATACTTCAGAGAATAAGATGCTACCTATTTCTTATGGCTTAATGGCTTATAACTTCAAGAATATGCCGGCTCCTGGCTCAAGCACTTCTGAAAATGTAGAAGTATTTGAAATGTTGCCACCAAGCATAATGAAAGGATTTTTTAATGATGCAGTAATGACAGAAGACAACAGCGCAGCAAATAATATGGGCGCAGATTTTGATAATAACGGTAATCTATACTTAGGTTTCTTACAGCCGAGTGGTGCAAGATTTTCCAGCGATGAATTATCAACAAATTGGAGAGGAACTACTACTCCGACAGTGATAAAAACGAAATATACTGGCGACGAAGAACTATTCCCTGGAACACCACAAATAGACACAATGCCAATATCCGTAATAGAAGATTACATAAATTCAAGGGGTGGATATATAGACATTACCTCGCAAGATGAGACGTATGAGACAATATGGATGGGAGATGGCATATATGATATTCCAATAACAGTAATAGGTGAAGATGATTATTCAATGTTGTCTGTATTAAGATATAACACAGCTGACGAAGACAGATATGGCTTTGACTTGGTAGAATTAAGCAAACACAACGGTCAGTGGGCTGTTCGTCTATTATCAGATGTATATAAAGCATGGACTGGCGCAACAAGATATTCAGATGCAACACGTGCTTACTTCTGCTACGCAGATGAAGTAGTATTTATGGAAGAAGAGATTGGTGGTAAGGTTGAAACTTATGCATATCCATTAGCACAAAGACACGATATACAATTATCAAAAACAGCAGATGGTCAATATTATGTAGCAAAATGGAAGCAAATTTGGGATTCAAAAGATACAATTATTTTGAATGAACCAGTTTCTTTCTACTTTATGTCATTCACTAATAGTTATAATGATGGTGATTTTTTATGCACAACAGATACACTTTACAAATCAAGTTTAATGTTATCATACAGACATAAAGATAGTCCAAATTGGTCAACTCCAGTAAAAGCAAGTAATTATGACCTTAACTTCAACAACTCGCTTATGCCAAAAACTATTCCAGATATAGATGCAGTTCCAATTACAATAGGTTATGCAGCACAGCAAGATGATTTGCAAGCTTATTGGTTAGATGAAAAGAAAATCCAATCTGTTGCTTACAACTGGTTAAGCTGGACATATAGCAGTATGATTATGCCAAGTGCAAAGACAGGTGCAACATCAATCGTAGAAAATGGCGAAGCAGATGCCAATACAGTCGGTTCAGTATATCCGAACCCAGCATCAGGCGTTGCTAACATTGACTTCAGCATTACAACCCCGAACTACACAACGATAACAATTACTAACGCTTTCGGTCAAACAGTAGAGCAAGTAATCAACGGACAATTTATGGATGCCGGTAGCTACAAAGTAGATTTCAAAACTACCGACTTATCAGTAGGTGCTTACTATGTAACAATCTCTTCTGGCTCATTCGTTCAAACAAGAATGTTCACAGTTGTTAGATAATCATACGCACAACAAACAAAAAAGGCAGTTCATATTGGACTGCCTTTTTTATTTGTTTTATTTTAGAATTATAAATATGTAGTATTTGCCAAGTAGTTTTGTATGTAGTCAATAGCGGCATCTTCAATGGAAGTCCATTTCCAGTTCTCGCCCAATTTTGCCATAATTTTTGTGGTATCCGCTTCGGTGAAATATTGATATTGCTTTGCAATGTTATCTGGCATATCAATATATTCAATATTGACATCCTTGTTCATAGCAGTAAATACTGATTTAGCGAGAGCATTCCACGTGCGAGCATTGCCCGTTCCTACATTGTATATACCTGTAAAATTTTTGTCCTTCATCATTTTTAGAATGATGGTAGTGCAATCCTTTACATAAATGAAATCTCGCTTCTGTTCGCCATCGCCATATTCATTAAGGTAAGAGCGAAATAGTTTCACTTTGCCTGTATCCTTGATTTGCTGGAATGCCCGCAAGAACATAGATTGCATAGAGCCCTTGTGGTATTCATTTGGACCGAATACATTGAAGAATTTGATTCCGGTAAATATTTTATCAAATCCATTTTCCATTGCCCACATATCAAATATATGCTTGCTCATACCATAAGCATTGAGTGGCACTAATCCATCAATGGACTTATCCGAGTATCCATTTTCGCCACCGCCATAAGTAGCAGCACTAGACGCATAGATGAAGCGGATATTGTTCTTCATTGCGAACATAGCCAATTCCTTAGTATATAGAAAATTGTTATCCATCAGATAATTTGCATCTGGCTCGGTGGTAGAGGAGCAAGCACCAAGATGGATGATTGCAGTAGGCATTGGGGAATTGGGAGTAAGCAGCGAACTCTTTTTGAACAATTCGCCAAATTCAGTCCAACCGCTACATAGCACTTCAGCACGGAATTTCTCCTTTGTCATAAAACCGGTGAAACGCTTATTAGCGAGGTTTTTCCATTTTGCACCATTGCCGAGATTATCCACGACAAGAATATCGGAATAACCTTGTTTGTTGAGTTCGGCTAAGAGACAAGAGCCAATAAATCCTGCTCCACCTGTAAGTATTATCATAATTCTAATCAATATATATTATTAAAGTGTAAAATTACTAAATATTCTTTAATTTGCATTGTTATCCATAAAATTATTTAAAGTAATGCGCCAGAAACTACAATCCATATACGAACAGCATCCGTTGTGTTGCATACTTCTGCTATCACTTATACCGCGCCTCCTTGCAGCTATTTTCGCAAAGGGATATGGTATGCACGATGATATGTTTGGTCCGGTGCAAGCGATGCAGGAAGCATTAGATGACTTTAGCACGGTTAGCGATGGAGAACCGCGTCTATTGCTGTATCCAATGTTTCAGTATGTGATATTCTATCTTTGCGAATTGCTACATATATTTGACCCACAGAGTAAGATGCTTGTTGTTCGGCTCTTTCACGCATTTTACTCATTGCTGGTGGTCTATTTTGGATATAAAATTACGCTACTTATTTCTAATGAGAAGTTGGCTAAGCAAGTTGGAATTATCCTTGCGTTCATTTGGTTTTTACCATATATGAGTGTTCGCAATTTAGTGGAAGTAGCGTCTATTCCGCCGATGTTGGCTGGAGTGTATTTCGTTCTACGCAGCAAGGAAAAAGATTATGGCGATGTTCTGCTTGCAGGATTATTTTTTGCATTTGCATTTATTATGCGTGTGCAGACGGCTTTTATCCCGATAGGTATGGCTGCTGTTCTGCTATTACAGCAACGCTTTCGGATGTTTGCGGTTCTTACATTTGCTTTGCTTGCAATATCGGCATTCATCATTGGTTTGCAGGATTATTGTATTTGGGAAAAGCCCTTTGAGAGCGTGATTAGTTACATCAGTTATAATTCTACAGCGTATAACGATTACCCAAATGCTCCTTGGTATACGACATATATTTTGGTGATAGGTGTGTTGATTCCCCCGCTTGGTGTAATGTTATTTTATGGTTTCTTGCGGACTTGGCGACAGTATGCGATACTATTTGTGCCGGTGTTCCTATTTCTATTATTCCACGCAATTTATCCGAACAAGCAAGAGAGATTTATTTTAACCATTATGCCATTGCTCATTATACTTGGGATTTGTGGCTGGAATTATGTGGTGGAAAAATCTGGTTGGTGGATGCGACATAAGAAGTTGTTGAAGGGAAATTGGATTTGGTTCTGGTTTATCAATACGCTACTATTGGTGCTATTCGTTGGTTCATACAGCAAACGCACGCGTGTGGAGTCCTTTACGTATCTTTCGGATAAGCAGGTAAGTGGGATTGTGATTGATATTGGCACAGATGGCAGCTACTTTCCTCCGCTGTTTTATCTGGGGAGGAATAGTGGCACGTCTATTGAAATTATAAATGTAGAAACGGATGAGATTGCTAATGTTGGCAATACGAATTACGCAATTATATTTGACGAAAGCGATTTGGATGCTCGCAAAGATAGAATTAGCAAGGAGTTTGGAACTAACCTACAACTTGTGCAAACGCTCGAACCCGGGCTAATAGACAAAGTTTTGCATTTCACAAATCCACGCCACAATAAAAATTATACAGCGTATATTTACAAAATTGAAAAGTAAGAAAAATGAATATGCACAAAAAAAAGGCGCTCCGAGGAACGCCTTTTTTAGTTCTTTTATTTATTGATTTATACTAAATGCCTAACAGTTGCTGATTGTAGGTAATTGTTATCATATCCACCAACATTGATTTTGAATTGTGATACGAGCGAAGTTAATGTATCGGTCATACGTGCGAGTTCATTCGCTGTTGTAGCTACATCCTCTACGTTGCGTGCTGAATCAGCACTTACCTTTGAGATTGAAGATACGTTCTTGCTGATTTGCTCACTGGTCGCTGATTGTTGCTCACTTGCGGCGGCAATCTGATTAACCATATCAAGCAATTCATTGATACCCGCTAAGATGTCTTGGAGCGAATGACCAGCGTTGTCAGCCAATTCTATACCGCTCTGCACCTCAATAGTTCCTTTCTCCATCGCCTTAACAGCGCTTTCTGTATCATCTTGGATACCTTTAATCATATCGCCGATTTCTTTTGTAGCGGATGCAGTGCTGATTGCAAGTTTACCAACATTATCGGCAACAACAGCAAAACCACGTCCTTGCTCGCCTGCACGAGCTGCCTCTATCGCTGCATTAAGCGATAGTAAGTTGGTTTGCGAAGCAATATCTTCAATTACGACAATGATTTCCCCAATCTTCTTACTTGATTCGCCGAGTTTAGCAATATTTTCGGCGGATTGCTTTACTACCGCTGCAATTTCACGCATTTTAATAACTGTTTGTTGAACAACCTTACCTCCATTGTTTGCAACTTCACCGCTGTTGCGGGCAACGTCTGCAGTGCGAGTTGCGGAATTTGCGTTATCTGTAACGGTGCGGCTCATCTCTTCCATTGCAGTTGCAACTTCATCTGTTTGTGAGGATTGTTCTTGAGTGGCAGCAGCAAGTGTGTCCGCTGTTGATGAGATTTGTGCAGATGCAGATGCTGTGGTGTGAATTGCTGCTTGGAGTTGTGAAATAAGGTCTGTCAAGGAGTCGCCGAGGTTATTGATATTATCTTTCATCTCGCCAAACTTGCCTTTGTAAGCGGCTGTGATACGCGGTGTTAAGTCGCCGGTAGCCATTGT
>JAISJI010000028.1 GCA_031261605.1 Ignavibacteria bacterium
GCCCCTCCGCCACTTACAACAAAAGGAGAACCGCTAATATTTTCAAAAATAAAATGTGTTGCGTTTGGTGTTCCACTTAAAGCAGATTCAAATGTAATTTCAAATATAAGAAACGTAGCGTTTGTTTTTCCGTCATCGTTAGTAGTAGGATTATACCTTTCTATGCTTACAATACAAATTTTGTCCGCTTCGGTTGTAAAAGAGCCGACAACAATATTTGATGTTTTAGTATTTTGCCATTCGTACTTTATTGTATTTGCAAGTATAGTAACAGTATATGGAGTTGAATAATCCAAAGGAGCATTAGGCGTAAATTCTAATGAATTGTCCGATGTGTTAAATGTCGCAGAATATAGGACACCTGTTCCACCTATTGGAGTTAATAATACATTGGGAGACGCAATGACCGTAACTATTTCCGTATTTGTAAATCCAATTTTGATAGGACTGATTGTAACTGGAACGTTAGTTGCTCCATCAGTTGGAACTTTCAAATAAGCATTGTTTAAGAATACTTTTCTGATGTCAAAAAATTGGTTGCTGTCAGTGTCTGGCACTGTCCAACCGCAAGGAGATACATTTACGCTATCAATTCGGACTGTATCGGATTGTGTTAAACCGAGAGCAGAAACATTAATGGATATAAGCCATACACCAGTTCCAATAGCGGCTACTCCTATTAAGGAGCCATTTGAAAGTATAATATCAGAGGAAGTTAAAGTGGTAGGCGCAGGTGTTATAGTAACCTTAAACTGAACTAAAAAGCCACCAGTTGCGGAAGCATTTGTCTTTTCATCAGCAGGCATAATTCGTTCAACTGAAACCGAGCAAGGAGGGGGTGCTGGTTGATATATGTCAATTGGCACAACCCTTATAATGTTATCTAACACTGCCACCAAAGTATCTGGCTGTGGTGATGATGGTATGCTTCCTATGGTAGCATCAGTCCCAGAGAATGTAACGTAGCCATTACGAGATGGACTCTGCCAATCATCAATATATCCTATGGAAGCCGTAAAATCAGTAACAACGCTATCTGCTCTTTCTAAATCTGGTGAAATATCAAGCAAAAAGACAGGCGAAGCCGCAAGATAGCCAATAGTTGTGCTACTTACACGGGGATATAAATCAGGTGTAAATATCCAAGGAGGAACTAATGGTGTAGCATAATTTATTATTTCTGTTGTTGTCATTCCTGTTGCTCCTGTCGTAGATGAGCCACTACCGATGCCAACGCCATTATACATTTGAATATCATAGTAGCAATTGTTTATAATGCCTGCATCATTATACCCTACGATACCCCCAATAGTTGTAGATGCAGCGGGACCATAAACAGGAATTGTGTTTAAACAGTCGTGAATATGCCCTGTATTGTATCCCACAATACCACCAATGTAATTGCCATAGCCCTGAACATAACCACTATTATGGCAATACTTCATAGGGGATAGTTGAGAACTGAGAGACATATAGCCAACAATTCCGCCTACATAATCTCCTGTTCCTATAACAATGCCAATGTTTGTGTTAATGTCTATTCCTCCACTGCCAACGGAAGAACCAGCAATTCCACCAACATAACTTCTTCCTCTAATATTCCCACTATTTTCGGACTGCTGAATTCCTGCTGAATTATAACTTCCTATGATACCTCCCACATTATCGTTGCTTGCTGTTATGTTTGCATAATTAGTGCAATTTCTAACCGATGACCAATGTCCTGTATATCCAATAAATCCACCGGCGTTGCTATTTGCACTTACTGTAGCATAATTGTAGCAACGCTCTATGTAAGTATTTTCAGCACGTCCAACAAATCCACCGGCGTTGCCATTTGCACTTACTGTAGCATAATTGTAGCAACGCTCTATATAAGTATTTTCAGCATATCCAACAAGACCGGCAACGTCGTCACGTCCTCTAACGGAACCGGTAATTGTAAGGTTTTTAATGGTAGCCCTTCCGCCAGAAAAACTATTATCGGTATAACCGAATAAACCAGCCGGTGTTCTATTTATAGATGTTATTTCTACCTCTATTGTATGCCCATTACCATCAAAGATGCCGCCAAAATAATGGTTTGCGTCGTATCCAATGGCTGTGAGCATTAGCCCAATATCATCCCTTAATTCAAAGAAGCAACTATCGTAGGTAGCAATTCCACTATTTACTGCATTAGCAAGGCAATTAAGATCTGCCAATGTAGCGATTATAAAAGGTTGGGATGCCGAGCCAACACCATTCCAACCACAAGGATTAGGACAATGTTGTGCCGTTGCACTATGTCCTATAAATAGCGTAAAAAACGCTGTTATCATTAAAAGCAATACTTTTGCTTTTAGAACTTCTCTTATGCTCTTATTTCCGTGAGATGGAGAAGTTGTTTGGTATGTATGAACTTTTTTCATATTTTACCTCTTAAAATTATATTTATTGATTAAAATTTTTTAATTAATTGTGGCTCAGAATATAAGAACCACAAGGGACAAACAGAATAAACTGCTTGTTAAGTCATCGTGTATGTCATCTATCGTCTTTGCAACTTCTTGTTACAAACCACAGATAGTTAAATCGCAGTAAAGTTTATGTGTCGGATATTTGTAGTTATAGCGATGTTTTGAATATCGGATAAATTTGATTTGATGTCTCGTTTATTACGATACCTAAAAGCATCGCTTACACTGCACGCCAAGACACCTGCCCGTTCGGTTCTTTGTAAAAACGAATATTGGATTATAAATGATATGATTGTCGGAAGAGAAGAGGATTTGAATTTTGGCAGAATTGAAGTAATTGTATTGATAGCCGTGTATGAATAACGCAACCGCACAGACATTCAACATAGGTGGTTGTTGTCTTATTAAGTCCAGATACCCTACATTTGGCTGTGGGCATCTTATCTTTGATGGTAATTCGCTCGGCGCATACATAATTTTCTCTGCATAATCTTAGGATTGTTTTAAAAGCATAGTGCAAATTACGTATTTATTTTCAACATACAAAACATTATTATTGTTTTTTGCAAAATAGTTTCAAAAAAGTTATCCACATTTCATATTCCTACCCAAACAGCCCCGCCTCATCTGCCAGACGTTTCTTAGAAAGTTCGCAGTAATCGGGGTTCAATTCAAAGCCGATATAGTTCATACCGAGCCCACGTGCAACGATGGCAGTAGTGCCTGAGCCGATAAACGGGTCAAGGACAAGTCCATCGGTAGGACAGCCCGCTTTTAGCATACGAGCAACCAACTTTTTCGGATAAACAGCAATATGGTTGCCACCACCGTTATCTCCATTAGTAAAGTCCCAAGTTGTGCGAATATTCTTACCCCCGCACTTATACCAATTCCTCTCTCCTTTACCAATTACGCCTATTTTCTGCAATTTGCAGGCATTTCTTTTAATAATCGGCTTTGTCTTATAGGGTTCTAATTGTTGCTTATAAAAATAACCCTTTGTCTTCTTTGTGAAAAAGAAAATCGGCTCAAAATCCACCGTAAATCTATCTTTTGCACTTTGCGGTAACGGGTTTATTTTTCGCCAATTTATGATATTCCTGCAAATCCAACCACGCTCACACATAGCAATCGCAAAACGATAAGGTAAAAGTAAGAGCGTTTTATTATCTAAACCAAATTGCAACTTCCTATTAAACCAATCTGATTTACCCGTATTGTATGTATCCCCCAAATTAACGAATATTGTTGACTCGTCTTTTAGTTTTGGACGCAAAGCATCAAAGAGTTGTAGCAATTTTGCAAGATATTCCGTAGCATCCTGTTCTTGACCAAGTTGATTTTTTATTCCGTAATCCCTTAGTTTCCAATATGGTGGCGAAGTTACCACGCAATCAATGCTGTTGTCGTCCAAATACTCCACACCTTGCAGACAATCGGTGTTATAGATGGTGTTTAATTCCATTTTTAGTCCTCCGTTTAATTTATGTTTGGTAATATCTCCGCACAAAGTTGTGTAAATGCTGAAACTCCAACCTCTTTTACAAAATTATCTATCTCCGAGTAGGTTAGATACTGCTTTGATACAAAGGAATTACAAAACCAACCCCTTGTTTTATTACACAAAGAGCAAAATTGTTTCTTTTGCATACCGTAACGTGCAAGCATTTGCTCAAATTGTTGAGGAGTAATAAGTGGATAGATATAGTTTTCTGAACGTTCTTTCATTTTTATTATTATTTTTAATGTTTTTTTTATAGTTTTTTATGTAATTATATGCGAAAAAGTTGAATTTTCAATAGATACTAAATGGGACTATACCCAACAAAATCTGGCTACATCGAGCAAAATGGAACTAAGTGGGATTAAACAGAGTTTTGGGAACTTCCTTTTATTTGTAGTCACTTACGCCTGCTTTGCCCCTTTATTTCAAACACTTTATACGCTTCTGCGTCGTTTAAGTAATCCGATATTTGCCTATAGAACATATTCTTTGTCTGAAACTTGCGGACATCTGCGTTTCCGCAAATAAAAGTCGTATGTAAGTTTCCGTATCTGTAAGAAAAAAAGTCCCTTGCAAGTGCTTCCTGATTATCTGTTGTAAAGCGTTCCAGCCCAAAATCATCAACAACCAACAAAGGCAACCGCTCAAATCGCTCTATTTTGTCCTTGTCCTCTCTTTCAATACTCGTTAGCAGTTTTAGAAGTTTTGGCATCGGCATATATTGCATCGGAGAAGTCAGAAAGGCAGTCAATATCCTTGCTATTCCTGTAATTAACGTGGTCTTACCTACTCCAATATTGCCAAAAAAATAATATCCGTTTCTTTTTGTGCCTTCCAATATGAATTGTTTAATCACAATATCCCTTATTTGTTGGAGTGTATGGCAATAAGTCCAATCAATAGTGGTATTTATGGGCTTTTCGTAAAAATCCTCGCTGTTTCAAAGCAAGAATCATCTCCTTATTTGTGGAAATTGATGTAAAGTAGTCAATCCGACAGGTCTGAGTTGAAGTATCCACATAGTCCGTTTCCATTTTGAAGCAGAAATATCTTGCAGAGCGTGAATTCCAAATGTTTTTAACTGCTTCGTCCGTTAGTGCAGGCGATAATCTTTGGAAAAATGAAATCATCATCTTTTCATTGGCTATTATTCTCTCTTTGTTTATTGTATGTATCATATTTTATAGAGCGTTACATCGTTATTAATTATAATTTACCATATCCTCTTCCCCGAAACATTGTAGAGCAAACCTGTATCCTCTGTCGTCTTGTGGAGAGTAATGTTTTTCTTGCTTATATTTCACTGAATAGTAGTCAGGTGAATATTCATCAAACAGACGTTTCTGCAAGTAATTCAGAGGGTTATGTCGCTTTGTCTCGTCTTTTTTTATCTGCACATAAAGTTGGGTATGAGCAAAAATCTGTTCTATCTCTTCGTCCGTAAAACGCTCCCAAACAGCAAGACAACGTGAAAACGAATCGTGAAAGGGTGAATGTCCGTATAGCAAAAACCAATCTTCAAAAATTTCGTCTTTCGCCATTACGTTACGTGACGTCACATCATACATCACATCACTTATTTGAGAAGATTTTTTTAAATTTGTTTCTTGAACATTACATTCATTACATAACATTACATTACTTTTATTTACTTCGTTGAGTTCAGTTGAGTTCAAAGTGAAGTTATGCTCACTTGAGGTAGTGTTTAACTTAACTTCATTTTTAGTTCGTTTTTTGGACTTTCTGACCTCTCCGCTTTTTATGCCACCACGTCTGCAAGCGTCTTTTCGTGCATCTATTTTTTCCTTTTGAATATCCAACCTTCTGTTCAGAGATTCAGAATAAAAATAGCCACCATCTTCGCTAAACGCAAACAGCCCAAAGTCATTAACTACATCAGGACATTCATAAAGTTTCTCAATAATTGCCCAAAATACGCCATATCCTTGCCAACCGTGCTGCATCCGCAAAGCGACAATCTTATCATCCCCCCTTGCGTTGCTGTCGTGTGAAAAATAGTTTTTCATTTTATTGTTCTTTTAATAAAAAAATAAACCCCGTTAAAATCAATTTAACACGCTATCCTCAAAAATTATGGGGATACGAAGTATTTCGGTTGAGATATAGTGTGCTATTCTTGCAAGCACCGTCTCTTCCCAGCCCTTTTGTAAATAAAGACCATCACATTTTTCAAGTGCAGGCAGATATACTTCCAAAAACATATCTACCCAAAAATACGCCCTGTAATCCAATATCAATTCCATCGGATTAATTGGCTCGAAGCCCTGCATTTGCAAATAGATAGTAGAAAATTCGTATCTGTCCATCAGCACGCTTAATGGCTTGCCGTATAGTTCGCCAGCAATAAAGTATCTTTGTTTGGGGGGCATCGTTATCTCCTGTTCTTATTACCCTTTTTGTTAATAGTTACGTGTGCCGCCGCTCTTGACGCTATCTCGCTCTGAGTTAATTTCCGACCACTCTTTAGCCAAGCATCTATGTCATCTATGTCAAAATAGATAATTTTACCGCAAGGTTTCTCGTGGGGTATCACGTTCTTGCTGGTTAATTGGTAGATTTGATACTTGGAAACTCCAAGATAAGTTGCCACCTCTGGCACTGTCATCTGACGTTTCGCTGGCGAAGAGTTATGCTTTAATATCAATAACACTTCGTCAACTTTGCTCTCTACGTTGCTGATTCGTTCTTCAATCGGCAGATAATACTGCATTTTGATTTCTCCGTTAGTATGTTAATAAATATATAATCTTATGCGGTTTATTTTGTAATTTTTTGAATACAAAACTAATGAAATATTATATACTTTCCAAATATTATATGTTATTTTTTACTTATATATGATGTTATTTATTGTTATTTTTCTTGTTGTTTCTTGTTGTTAAAAACTTTATTTGTTTGTTGTTAATTACACTTGTTTATATTTGTTTGTTTTTTCGTATATTTGTATTTGTATTTCTTTGTATAAAAATATTTTTTTAATTATGTCAACAAAACAAAATAATTGGGAGCAAATCCAAGAAAGAAGTGGGCGGTTTGAAGCCGTCATTATTAAGTATTTTGGTAAGCAACGTTTATTCGCATCCGCTGTCGGTGTCTCTGCAAATACTATCTGCAAATACGCAACGCAAGAATTACCTATTTCTCAAAAGATGGCTATGAAGTGGCAGGAACTTGCAGGAGTTAATGCGGACTATATTCTTAACGGGGTGGAGCCGATGATGCTGGATGAAAGTAGAATACCTATCTATACCGGAAAAGTCCCCAAGCGTATTCCTATACGTAGCACTATCAAGCAATATACTATCGGAGGGGATAATAGGAGGGCTGTCTTAAATGATAACGGAGAAGTGAATATTGCCAAAGTGATACTCGGGGCAGAAGGGAAAAAACCTCTACCTGTTATGTATAAAGTCATAAACCAAGATTTCTGTAATGCTTATAACTTTAAGTATGGAACGGACTTAATTATAGTGGAAATGTCCGCTGTTGATGGTGATACTGTTCTGGTAGAGACAAATGGGCAGTATCGTTTGTGTGAGTATCGTAATAAGAAACTCACAGATAAGGGAGCAAACAATGATGTTATAAGTAGCAAAAACGCAAGAATTATAGGAGTGGCTGTTCTTAAAATTGAGCCGATGTAATTGCTATTATTTATGACATTATTGTCTGCTTATTTTTCGTTTATATTTCTGGAATTGCAGTCATTGCTTTTTGAAGCATACCATCAGTAATTTTTGCGTATTTCATAGTCGTTTCTACCCTTGAATGTCCCAATAGATTTTTAAGAGTAACAAGACTGGTGCCCGCTTCTAATTGCAAAACTGCAAAAGAATGGCGAGAGCAATGAAATGAAAGATGCTTTTTGAGACCTGCTTTTTCTGCCCAATTTTTTAGAGCATAAGCACTTAATGGATAAAACACTAAGGTGTCAGGACTTTCTGTTTCTCCCAAATATTTTTTCGCTTGCTCTGGTATAGGAAGATATTGTAATTTCTTTGTCTTTTTTTGATTAAAGGAAATACTCCATTGCTTTTCATCTTGCTTAATGTCTGACCATTTAAGTTTTCTGACATCGGATATACGAAGTCCAACAAGACAAGCAAAAAGAAAAGCACGTTTCAATACTTTGTTTTTGCAGTCGGTGTTTGCGAGGGCACGTATTTCGCCCAAGGTCAAATAGTTACGAACTCCTTCAATTACAGATATGCTCTGTGTATTTATACAAGGGTCAAATTGGATTATTCTTTCTTTTATCGCCTGCTTGAAACAGCAATGGAAGTATGTAAAGTAAATATTGGCGGTGGTGGTAGAAAGGTTTTCTTTGGTTCTTGGATTGATGACCTTGGTTAATAGGTGCTCTCTGTAATTTTCGCAGAACCGCTCATCTATCATATCAAAGGTTAGATTGGTATGTATCTCATCTAACATCTTAATATGTTTCACTTCCAATTCGCCCATATCTAAACGTATAATTTCACCTGAAAACATTGTGAGTTCCCTGCCCAAAGATAACTCTTCATAAGCGAAATAGATTAGTTGTCTGATAGCATTTAACCACATTGCTTTTGTGCCACCTTCTTTTTTTTGTGCGATATGATAAAAATATGAAATAAAATTCGTATCTTTACGGTCAGTGTGGAAACCAAATTTATTATTTTTGATGTCCAATTCCCGCTGGGCTCTGATAGTATTAGCAAGTTCAAGGTTTTGCTTGTTCTGCTGTCTATCAATGGCGGTTTTAGGCTTTTCTATGAGAAACAAGTCAAGATACTCGTAATCTCGTAGATACTTTGTTTTGCCATCGGGTAAAGTTGTTTTACCACGATAGAACTCAAGGTAAAGTGAAGTTCTACCTTTGGAATTTTGTTTGCGTTGTCTTAATTTGACAGTCATATTTTGCTCCCTAAATTGATTGATATTTTTGTATAATCTGCATTTACAAAAATAACAATTTAGCAACAAAAAATCATCATTAACAACAAAAATATGCAAAAATATGTAAAATCGGATTCCTTAACACTAATAATTTACAAATACTTACAATTAAATGTAATGCTCTTTATAAAAATGCTATATTTGTGTTATGAATTATCCTATTGTAATGACTATTGCTGGCTCGGATAGTGGCGGTGGGGCTGGTATCCAAGCGGACTTAAAGACCATCACCGCCAATGGTGGCTTCGGCACTTCTGTTATCACTGCACTCACTGCCCAAAATACGCTACGAGTAAATTCTATTATGCCTGTGCCGATTGATTTTATAGAGAAGCAGTTTCGCTCTATCACTGATGATTTCAATGTGCAAGCATTGAAAACCGGTATGCTACATAATGCAGATGTTATTGACGTTGTATATAAATGTTTAGAGACATCCGACATTCCTCATTATGTCCTTGACCCTGTAATGATTGCTACAAGTGGCGATAAGTTGATTTTAGAGGATACTGTGAAAGCATTGAAGGAGCGATTAATTCCCATTGCAACTATCATTACGCCTAACCTTGCGGAAGCTGCTACTCTGTTGGAACGTCCGATTACTACACTTCCAGAGATGGAACAAGCCGCAAATGACTTGCTTGCATTTGGCTCCGATGCTGTGTTGGTAAAGGGATGGAAGTATGTTGATGATTTGGGTATAAATATGATTTGCGATATATTAGTTCGTGTAAATGCGGAGTTGCCGACAATTTATAATAAGCAGATGTCCCTTGTGAATGATTTCCACGGCACTGGTTGCACTCTATCGGCAGCAATAGCGACACATTTGGCGTCTGGCTTATCTATTCGTGATGCTGTTACTGAAGCGGAAAAATATATGAAAAATGTGATTAGCAGAAGCGAGGAGCATAGAATTGGCACCGGTTGCAGAGCATTACTGCATTAATTGCTGGAACATCATATTATGTATATCGTCAATAAAATGTCGCATCTCTGTTCTATCTGCTGGAATGTCAGTTATCGGTTTATTAATCGTAACGAGCACTTCTCCCTTATTGATTTTGATACCACCTTGTGGAGTGATATTTGCAACGCCACGTATAGTTACCGGCACTATCTTATTTCCTGTTTGCTCGGCTAAAGCAAACGCTCCTCTCTTAAACTTATCCAACTTTCCGTTATATGAGCGAGTTCCCTCCGGGAACAGCACTACAGAGCCGTGTTCCTTTATTGTCTGTGCTGCGTGAGCAATACCACCAACAGCATTCTTGCTATTCTCTCGGATGATAGGTATGAACGGCAATGAACGCAAAGCAAGCCCAAGTATTGGTATTTTCTGCAACGATAACCGATACATAAAATGCAAATCATCCGGTATCGCAGCAAACAATATCGGTATATCTATTAGATTGGTGTGGTTCGGTAAGTAGATGTATTTTTCGTTTGGCACAATATTTTCCATTCCAACTACCTCTATACTTGTCCCCGAACACCATAGCAAACGCTTTGCCCAAAGTTTCATATCTATAAAGTAGTATGAGGGGTTACTCTTATAAAATATGCTTTTGACAAATACCTTTAATGTGCTATAGATTGTAACAGCAATTACACCTATGAAACGTAATAAAGACATAAAAAGAGATTAGAGTTCAAAAAAACATTCATTCAAATTTGCTTATATGATATCCAAAAAGCCCGTCAATGGACTACTTGCACTTGCATAGTTATGCTGCTCGGCTAAATGTGCCTCGTAAGCCAATCTACCTGCTTCTACTGCAAGTGCAAATGCTTTCGCCATATCTATTGGATTGCCAGAAACCGCAATCGCTGTATTAACAAGCACTGCATCTGCTCCCATTTCCATTGCTTTTGTTGCATCCGATGGAGCTCCAATCCCCGCATCTATCACGACAGGAATATTGCTTTGTTCAATGATAATCCGCAACATATCCGCTGTCTGTAATCCTCTGTTGCTACCGATAGGAGAACCCAAAGGCATTACAACTGCTGCTCCAGCGTCCTCCAGCAACTTGCACAATACGGGGTCGGCTTGTATGTATGGTAGAACGGCAAAGCCCTGTTTAGCGAGTTCCTCCGTTGCTTTTAGTGTCTCAATTGGGTCGGGCAGTAGATACTTCTGGTCGGGATGTATTTCCAATTTCAGCCAATTCGTATCAAATGCTTCACGCGATAGCTGTGCTGCAAACACCGCTTCTTTGGAATTCCTTGCGCCAGAGGTGTTTGGCAATAGTTGCAGATTGCTACCTGATGGTGCTGGCTCAACAATGTGAGCAAGCATATCATCATTCTTATTTCCCAGTTCTAATCGCTTCATTGCTACCGTTACCATCTCTGTTCCGGAGGCAATTATGGCTTCCTGCATAATGCGATTGGAGGCGAACTTTCCGGTTCCAACAAATAGGCGTGATGTAAATATTCTATCTGCTATAATTAAATTGTTCATTGTATATTGTATTTTTTTCGAATATTATTTATTTTGCAATTCCTTAACTGCTGATTTTAGTTCTTCTAATTCATTCCGCAATGTTTCTATTTCCTGCTGTTTCGCATTATTTTGCTGTATTAGTTCCTTTATTGCAATCATCATAATACCATCCATATCGGCTGAATTGATATTGGTGGAGTTGCCAATCGTTCCAAAAGCATCCTTTCCAAATGCAGAAAATATATCTTGTGCCATTGCGCCGTAATGACGCATTTCCTTAGGCGATTCGCCCTTGTAATTCCAAGAGCCAAGACGCATATTCGCAATTTTTTGCAGAAAATAATTTCCATCTGCGAAGATAAAATTTTCCTTCAATGTAGAGTCCGATGCTGTTGCCCATGCGTTAGATGTAAGCACAACTCCACCATTGCTTAGGTTAGTAAATAGGCGATAACCACCGGTGAAACGCATTGTCATCTGGTCATCTGCACTAGCGGACAGGTCGTTTATATGCGAATCCGAAAAAACAAATGCACCTGCTTTGTCATTAGTATTGGACTTGCGACCAATAGCAACGGATGCTTCACCACTTGCAGTAGCGGCATCTCCAATAGCAATGGCAGTTGTAGCAGTTGCCTTGCTGTTTAATCCAAACGCAAAACTCGCATCTCCAGAGACAACGTTACCACTTCCAGCCGTAAATGAGGCATCACTACTTATGTTATTGTCTGCTCCAAGTGCTGCCGAACTATTACCCGTAACAATGTTGTTTGTGCCAGATGCAAAGGAATTAGTCCCACTTTCCAAAGCATTAGCGAAACCATTCGCAAAGGAATGTTGGCTTGTGATAAAATTTTCTACTCCATTTGCAAAAGAATTGTTGCCGGATACATTGTTGTTGCTACCGAAAGTGGTAGAGTTTAATGCAGATGCAACATTGCCATAGCCCGCCGTAAATGAGTTCTCTGAAACAGAGCGGTTGTTCTTACCAACAGCGAAAGATTGGAAGCCCTTTGCTATATTGTTATTTCCGAATGCTACCGAATAGCAAGCGATAGAGTCGCAATCCCAAATCTTTCCCGATATATTATTTTCGCTGTCATCACCGACCCAGCCCGCTCTAAATGCTGCTTTACCAGATAGCCATAACATACGTGCTCCCTTTGCATTGAAATTAGAATCGTAATAGTTGGATGCTGGACGAAGTGCTCCTTTTATAAGAACGCTTGTGCTATCAATCGCATTAAGACCAGCGGAAGAAGATGTCCCACCTGATGAAATGGTGAATTGTGGATATGTTCCGGTAATGCTAATACCTTGTCCGGCATTGAGGATTACTGTTTTATCTGGCTTTGTATTTGTAATCTGGTTGTTAGATATTGATATTCCATCACCGGGAGTATATGGCGAAGCACCAGAGCCAGCGGTATTCTCTATCATAAAGGAAGGATATTTGCCGGTGATTTTTATGCCATTACCAGCCGTAAGTGATAAATCCAAATCGGGCTTCATATTTATAATTTGCTCATTGACAATACCGATGCCGGTGCCTGCTGTGTAATGCGGAACATCCGTTGCTGTCTTTGCTACAAGTGCGTATGGAACAGAGAGAAGTTGTGAAGTTCCTACATCCACATAAGTGCTACCTCCATTTTTGTCATATCTCACTCTAATAGAATCCGGTCCATTCGTCCAATCTATATTCTTAAAGTTTCCCTTGCTATTATTTCCCGTTCCTATAGCCATCGTTGCAATGCCATTAGCATTTGTGGTAACTATATGCCTCTCCACCAAAAACGTATCCGTTCCTTTAAACAATTTGAGTTGAACCGAAATCTGCTTATTAGTTATAAGTTTTCCGCTTCCATCTCTAATAACTGCTTGGAAGTTAATGTAATCTGGCTGTGAAACCGCAATAGAAGGGAGAATAAAGAGTATAAATATGATTAAGTGGTGTTTCATATATATTTTAGTTTATGGTTTATAAAATCTTATTGTTGCTTTTTGGAGTGGAGGAGTTTGTTAGTCGAGTATTTTCTGCACCAACACCCTGCCAAAACATCGTTTGCCATTGATATACGGAACATATTCCTTATCTTGGACATATTTATATCCTTTTTCTAACAATCCATTTAATATTTGACGAACCGATACCGCAAATGGTTTTTTATAATCGCTTGGAATATAACTATTTTCTACTATTAATGTTTTAGTATCATCGTATTTTTTGTATTTTTCAGGCATTTTTTTTAACGGCATTATTTTTAAGTTTTTAGATTTTGGTCGGTCTTTTATTGGAATATTTGTATACCAATGCCCCGCTGCTTCTGTAAGTTGTCTTTTTGGGTTTAAATAATTATTCACACTGTTATATCCAGCCCATACCTTATTTTCCATAAAATAAGTCATATATGGTTGATTTTTTACATTTGTAATATTTGATATAATCAAAAACTTCTTGCCGCTTTCAATAACAATCTTCCAGTATTCTCTTGCTATAGAGAACGGCGGATTTGTGCATACTATATCTGTCTCTTCATTAAGTATCTTTAATGAAAGTGGGTC
>JAISJI010000012.1 GCA_031261605.1 Ignavibacteria bacterium
AAAGAGCGACTTTATAAAGAGCAAAACGGGAAATGCAATGGTTGCGACAAGGATTTTAGTATTTTGAATTTGGAAATAGACCACATTATTCCCAAAGCAAAAGGTGGTGGAGATTACTATGAAAATTACCAATTATTATGCGGACATTGCAATAAAATCAAGGGTTCTCGCCCGATGGAATACCTATTAGAAAAAATTAAACGCCGTGCGTTAAGTATGACTAACATAATTTTTGGAGAATAGGATGCGTAGAGCAGTGTTTTGTTGCAAGTATTGATACTATGGATTACTGCTTCGCCACACCTTATTCAACATAAATATCTCTAATAACTTCACCACAAATACCATCCCAAATAACGTAACAAAATACGGCACCGCTTCCAAATTCAATAACTTGTAAAGTAGCATTGCTCCTGCTGTAAGTGACACTATGCGGACTACAAAAAACACCGCAATCTTCTTCACCAGCACCTCAAATGGATGCTCCAAAAATTGCTTGAAATAACGGCTACCAACGCAGTAATATACAACACCAAGCACAAACGGAATACATATAGATAGTGCCATCTTCGCCTACTTTCGCAATATATCGTGCAACCGAACTAATCCCATAAACTTGCCATTCTCTACCACAGGTAGTACACTTATTTGACGCTCGCGGTTCTCCATCAATGCCAATGGCTCTACCAATGGTGCGGAAAGCCCCACTGTGACTGGCTTTGCGGTCATTATCTCTCCCAAAGTTATCTCTAACACATTGCTATAACCTTGCAATGCCCTACGTATATCGCCATCCGTCAGTATTCCCAGCAACTCATCACTACTTCCAAGCACGCAAATACAGCCAAGTGGCTTCTCCGACATCTTAATCAAAGCATCCTTAAACTTTGTCCCTAAACCGCCAATCGCCACTTCCTCTGGCTTGTGTAGCACATCTTTCACGCACAAAGTCGTTGCTCGTCCTATTTGTCCTAATGGATGCAACCGCGAAAAATCCTCCAAAGTAAAGCCACGCTCACTCATCAAACATATCGCCAAAGCATCGCCCAAAGCCAGTGCAGCAGTGGTGCTTGCAGTCGGTGCTAAGTTAAATGGACACGCTTCAATGGCAACCGAGCCATCCAAAACAATATCCGCATTGCTCGCCAAATACGAGGTTAAATTTCCTACTATCGCTATTATCTTAGCGTTCCGCATCTTTAAGTAAGGTATCAATCGCACCAATTCCTCAGTGTTTCCGCTCTTAGACAGCAGTATCGCTACATCGTCCGATTGCACCATACCTATATCGCCGTGTAGTGCATCAACCGGATGCATATATACAGCCGTTACACCTGTGCTGGATAGCGTTGCCGAAATCTTTTGCCCGATAATTCCTGACTTCCCAACACCGGATACTATTACTTTGTGTGATGACAAAATCAATCGGACGGCTGCAACAAAATTTGCATCCAACGAATGCGATACTCGCTCAAGTGCCTCTATCTCTACGGATATAGCGGCTCTCGCACGTTCTATTATTGGTTCTATTGTGTTCATATTTTTTTGTTAAAACTTTTTTCAATATTCATAGATTATTCCTTCTATAGATGTCGCTCAACAGTGCCGGTAAGTTGATTGAATACTGGCTTGTAATTGGGTTCCGGTTTTCGCCCAAAGCATACGCCAAGTTGCTCATAGAATGCAACATCGTCAAGGTTGACAAAGCGTTGCTTAATTGCCTCTTTGACTGGGACATAGCGGATTTCACCATTGTAAATACCAGCAACCGTAACTCCTTTAATACCATTGAGCAATAATTTCACTGCACCACCACCACATTGCTTGCCGAAAGAAACATCGTGTGGAGTTGTTTGACCGCAACGAACGAGGTGCCCTGGATTAATATCGCGTATTTCTGGAGCGTTATAAATGCCTTCGATATAGCAGCCGTTTTGGATGAAAATGCCTTTCCAATATTCAATATCGGCTCTACAAAATTCTTCGAGCATATTTTTCACAAATGCACCAGCACCGCCCAGACGCTTATGACCAAAGGAGTCCATACCGCTATGAACATCCGTAAAGATGTCGCCGGTCTTGTCCTTCACTCCTTCAGCAACAACGATAGAGTAGGTCGCTGCACACACTTCGCTATCGTTTAGTCGGCGAGTAAATGTTCGCTTAAAGTGTTCGTAAATAATTTCAAAATCCACGCCAATTTCAGGTATTAGAATGCAATCGGCATCGGCAGCAATACCCCCTCTGAAAGCAGTATGTCCGACGTATCTACCAAATACTTCCATAACGATAGCGCGGTTGTGTGTCTGACCGGTGGTATGCAAGTCGTTGAGGAACTTAGCTATGCGGTAGATAGTAGAATCGCCACCGACAGAGTATGTTTGGAGGTCAAGGTCCATCGTTTTTGGAACATGGACGCATTGGATGTCGTGGTCGATTAAGTCAATAGCGACTGAGCCGGTATCGTCTCCACCAGCGATGATGAGTCCATCGATGTCGTGTTGTTTTAAGTTATCGGCGATGCGTTCCCACTTGCGTTCATCTTTTATTTTGCTTATTTTGACGCGTGAATTACCGGCATAAGAGCCAGCGGTAGCGGTCTTAATATTCTCAACTTTGGTGTTGTCGAGCGTAACGGGAGTGAAAGAATTTAGGTTATATAGTCCGGCGTAACCATTTGGAATAACCACCAATTCTATCTCATTAGCGATAGCCATTTTAGCGGCACCGTATATAACAGCATTTAGTCCGCCACAGTCACCGCCACTTGTGAGGATACCTAATTTTTTGATATTTGGCATAATTTACCTTTTGATAATGTAATATATGGATAAATAAATGTTAATATACTATTTTTTTTTGAATTAATATTAATAAAAATAAATGGTGGGGGGATGCTATATCCGAAGTGGAGCAATTTAAATGTGTGAATAACTTTTTCTTTGTTAGTAAGTGAAAATTTGTTAATTTTGTAGTGCGAAACTTCACGAGAGATACCTATATCTCTCTATTATTTACAAAAGAATGCTTAACGGACCATTTATGGGCTCGTGAGTACATTCCTATAATTCCTATCTAAGGGTAATCTTTTGTAATGTAGTTGAAGTTTCGCGACATACAACGCTCACGGGCTGTGTTAAGTTGCAAATTTCATAAACAAATATACGGAGAAATTCCACAATGCGTAAAATAATATTTACTAACTATTTATCAACTAATAATCTTATAGGAGAATAATATGAATATAATGAATCTATTAAAGGGTTTGGCGTCGTTTGCATCTGCAGCGGGGACATTGTTTACTCTGTTCGGAGATATTAATGAAGGTGTAGAGAAAAATGAAAAAAGGAAGAAGGATGAGGCGGAGGCGGAGAAAAAGAAGGCGGAGGCGGAGAAAAAATAGAAAAATAAGTTCCCAAGAAATAGTTATATTGCAGAAAAATTACACACGGAACAATAACTAATGGTATCCATTTATAGCGATTTTGATGCAACTATTTCCGTCCAAGATGTCGGCGATAATCTATTCCAAACATTCGGTAACTACTACGCCTGCTGGGATGCTTATGCCAGCGGAGAGTGCGATATACGCGAACTTAATAGACGATTGTGTGGCTCGCTTAATCCTGATTTGACGCTGGAAGAGATACATAATTGGGCTTTGGAGCAAGAATTGGATGCGTATTTCAGCAGATTTTTGGCGTTTTGCGATTTGCATAAATATAATTTTACCGTTGTCAGTGATGGCTACGATGCTTACATAAAACCTTTGCTAACGAGCGTCCAGTGCGATTGTCCGTATTATTGCAATCGCTTGGTGAAGGATGAAAATGGTTTTGATGTGGAGTTCTTTGGAGCATCGGAGTCGTGCGTATGTTCTACTGCGTCTTGTAAGCGGAATGTTGTTGTGAATAATAGTAGTGATGAGGATATTGTGATATACATCGGCGATGGACACACGGATTATTGTGGTGCGGAGCATAGCGACATAGTTTTTGCGAAGTCCAATTTAGCGCGGTATTGCAATGCACATAGGATACCGCATTATCCATACAAGACATTTTTTGATATACAGCGTATATTGGAGAAGGGGAATTTTTTGCGTCATCGTCATCAGTCCTTGATGAAGCGTAGAAGGGCATTTATAGAGGAGTGATTCTTTGATATGCACTTCTTCTACTTCTTTTATTTATTCCCCACTCAATATTTTATTGGTTTCTTCGCGTTTTGGGACAACAACATCCAATATCCCCTTTATCGTGTTCAATGCTGGACTAGTCTTATCTACAACACCTATAACATCATTTGCTAATTTATGTATAACATCGCTTACAAATTCTATATTACCTTTATTTAATTTTTTACGTTCTATCTCTACAGTACATTCCGTATGTTCCAATGCAGTCAACATATCATTGTAATAGAGTTGATATCTGTATCCTAGTTGTATATGAATATCATCCAAAAATATGCCTTTATCTACTTCCTTACGCAGAGGCGTTACCTCTAACCTAAACCGATTCGCAGCTAATGTTTCTTCACTTCCCCTTTTTATACCTTCTTCATATTTTATTTGCATCTCCTTTTCATCTTCATATTTTTGGTCTTTTTTCCCTTGCTCATATCCATTCTTACGTGCGGCTTGCAATTGTGCCGTGAGATTATCATTATTATCGTCTTTATAATCTGGGCTAAATGCCGATACTACTCCCTTGCGTGCTTCTCTCAATTGGGAATTTTTTTGTATAACTATTGCTACCAAAGCAATTACCAGCAAAGAAATAATAATTTCTAAAATTGTAGTTAGTTCCATAATATTTTGTATCCTATATATATAGTTTGTAATTCGCAGAATTTAAAACAGCCCGTGGACTGTTAATTTGCTACAACGAACAGAACCATTTCGTATGCTATCATTGGGATATGATAAAAGATATGTCTACCACGAGCCAAATATATTTGGTTGATGATTAGTCACACGAAAAATGTATAATTCTAATAGAAGAGATGATAACGCACTCTCTCTATTCGTTGTAGCGCCACAAAAATACAAAAAAAATCCTATATAAAAAAGGAATGACAAAAAAAATCCCATTCTTTGTAAAAATGGGATTTTTTCATTTGCTTTTAGTTAAACTTTTCTTTTGTAATAAGAGATTAGCGACCTATATCTATCACAGCACCGTTCTGTATCAATCCGGTATTTAGCATATTCAATACGCGTATTACTGGCTCTGGTATCTCTGCTGCTCCGTAGCTTCCAGATACTTTGTCCTTGTAGAATATGTATAAGCCGTTGAGGATATTCCAGCCATCAGTCGTTTTTGCCAATTCAAGTATTTGGGCAGAGGAAGAGACAGGAATTTCAGATACTGCAAATATATTCGTTGCACTACCTACTCTGTTGTCTATGCCTGATATATCACCAGATGAAAGGTCATCGCCACCAAATACCAACGGAATGCCGAAGTTCATATTTGGGTCTGTTGCTCCAATTACCAAAGCAGCAGGTCCGTTTGTGATAAGGTTTTCCACGTCCTCATAGCCATCCAAATCAGTAAAATCAAAGTCCTGCGGAACGATAAATACTTTGGCTGCCAAGTATGCTTCGCCGGCTGTAACATCAATCTCTGACTCGTTATCATCCCAAGCACGCCCACCGAACAACCCTGTCCCATCATACAAGCCAGTATAGACGATATGGCGGACAAATACAGAATCAAAGCGTGAAGGAACACGGAGCGCTTGCCAAGTTTCTGGGTCAGACCAGCGTCCGTTCTTAACCGATACATATTTCAAAATTGATGCTGCGAACAATACCAATTCATCGCCATTAGCAAAATTACCCGACAATTCTATATTTACATCTGTCGCTGTGTATTGCTTCAATGCGTTGGCAGTATAACCACCACCATTACCGGTTACTTTCGCAAGCGAACGTGGCTTCGCATTTGGTAGTTTTGCATCACCAAAGGATAGCGGTGTGTCTGCATTATTATACAACGCTGCCAATGAGTTACTAACTTCGGCTTCATCTATATATCCAACTCGCAAATTGCTTATGGTCGGCTTCTCTACGCCATCTGCATCAAATTCTACAATTATGCGTCTCTGTCCGAAGGCATCAGTGGAATAATCCGGGTCTAAACCATCGGCATCGGCAAGTGGAACGGATGTTGGAAATACAGTTAAACTAAATTCATTCAAATGCTCACCTGCTTCACTGAATTCTAATATCGTCCATTTATTATTAAATATATATGGCTTATTGGAAGCCAATGTTGCATCGCCAAATAACTTCTGTGGCGTAGGTATTCCATCAATCACTGTCTCTCGCTTTACCACACCCACCAACTCGTTATTCGTTCCATTGAACGAAGGATTAGAATTGCTGGATACAAATGAAAGGAATGAATTACCTAATGTATATAAATCCAAATTGCCGTCCACCAAATAATTGAATGCATCATCTGCTTCTCCACCTACATACATCTCCATTGCGACATCACCAAGCCAATCAGAAGCCAATTCCAAACGACCATAAGGATGCGTCTTTGCTGTTTCAAATATTGGCGAAATGCCTTTATATGATACCGTTGCAGGTGTATTTGAACCGCTATTATAGACGCCTCTATGGAAATATACATTATCCATACTCGATACATTATTCACAATACCAACAGCATTTCCAACTTCTAAGCGGCTACCATTAAGCATTGCAAAAGCGCCCGTTACTACATCCAAACCAATATTATCTATGTATAATGAACCTTCTGCTATGTTATAATGGGTCGTAGATATTTGTGAACTTGCATCCAATATTATTCCATTATCTCCTAACAACTCCGCCGAACTATTTACATTGACTATAAATTGTCCGTCATCGCTTACTAGTATGGAACTATCCGTCTGTATTGTCTTTTTGCTATCGTTATCTATAATAAATTGTCCGCCTTTTATGTTGAATAGATTCGTTTCGCTATTATCTGCAGCCGTTACATTATCTTTCGCAATAAACCTACCCTCATTCTGCAAGAGAACACCGCTCGCCGTGTATCCATTAATGAAAACGCCTTCGGTAATAATTTCGGCACCATCCAAATATATAGTATCTATCGCTAAATCTTCATTTGCTGGTAAATCCGTATTCATAGCACCACCATTGTAGAATGTTCCCTTAGAATGCAACTGCCCGCCAACCAAATTCATATACTTCCCGTTATATATATCCTTATCCGCTATCACAGTATCATTAAGATATGTATAGCCAAAGCCCTGGAAAGAAATATTATTGCTACCACCTAACAACTGCACCTTTGCTCCGCCATTCATAACTTGGAAGCCCATTAAGGTAGTGTCTCTTGTTGTGCCAAATATATATGTGCTATTTGCATTCGTGTAAGGACGTGCAGCACGCGAACTATCCACCACAATACCAAATACCAATGTATCTGTTATCTGATTAATTCCTGGATTTGAAATAATATCTGCCCCCATCAGCAAGCATCCGCCTTCCTCTATAAGCACGTATTCCGCTAACTTCCATTTATTATCGCTTATCAAATTATCTATTAATTCATTCTCATTAGGTCCATTCTCATATCCGGTTCCCATTGCTGTTGCTAATGGTCCGTATGGTCGTCCACCGAAAGATACCGATTGAGAGCCGGTGTACACTATATGATTTCCAGATACTACAGCAGTATCATAAACACCCGGGCGTTCTTGTTGGTCCCAAGTCATATAGTCAGACCAACGTCCTCCACGCACCGAAATGAAACGTGTCGGTTTCACAGCAAGCACTAATTCATTATCATTTATAAATTCGGACACATTACCCGCTACATTTGGCAAAGTTGATACCAACAATTGCAAATTCATATCGTCATTCCTATACTGACTAAATCCAGATACCACTCCAGTCGGCGATGCCGGTGCTGTGTTCTGATGTTTGCGGGTATCATTAAAGCCCTCACCAAAGAATAGCGACTTGACCTTAAATGAATCCGGTATCTCATTCATACTAGCAATATCTCTATAACCAATATTCAACGACATTATTGATGGAAGTGGAGCATCGCCCGATGTTTGAAAGCCAATTTCTATTTTTCGTTGTGCGTATTGAGTCGGGTCTTGCACCTTCACCGGTGGTGTATTTGGATGAATGGTTAGCGAGAATGAATCCAAATGTTCCTTTGCATCTTCGAAAGAAAGCACTGTCGCTGCATTGTTAAATGTATAATTCCAGCCGTCCGCTGTTGCATATCCAAAGTCGCGGTTTACGCGTGATAGCATACCTATAATTTCGGAAGTTGCTCCTGCTCCTGTGTATGCTGCTGCCGATACCGAGTCAATGAAACTAATGCTCTTCGTTCCCAAATCCAAATTACTTCCACGTGAATATACCAATGCAGGAGATACCTCGCCGGCTATGTGTAATGAATCCGGCATTGTTCCACTCCACAACTCTGCCAATTCCAATATACCTAATGGATGACTTGCGCGTGTCGGAATTACATCCGCCGAACCTGAATATATCAACTTAGATGGCATATCTGTCTGTCCCGTTTCTTTATATTCACCTCTATGGAAATACACGTTGTTCAAATCGGCATCGTTATGTAGAATTCCACCAGCTTCCTTTATGTTAAGTTCGCTTCCTTCCAACATTGCGAATGCTGCTTGGACATCATCTATGCTACTTGGCTTGCTAACATAATCAGTAAGTGGAAGATTAGAAACGGCAGAACCTGCTTCCAATACTATTCCAGCATCGCCACTCATATCTACTTTTGTCTTCGCATCTACTATAAAATGTCCAGTGTTAGTAAGCGTTATCGGATGCTTAGCCAATATACCTGTTCGCGAATCCGTATTAGTCATAACGAAAATCCCGCCTGCAATGCCCATCGTATCAAAACTTGTAGCAGTGTAAGAATACAAACTATCAATAATCTTTACTACGCCGCCTGTCTGTATGAATGTTGCATTCGCTGAGGTGGCTGCCTCAATACCATTCTGCAATACATTAATATCCATCTCTCCGTCGAGCATATTTGTAACGCCATTCTCAGTTTTTGAATTAACGAATCGCTTCGTTTCAAGCTTCGCTCCTGCATTCTCTTGCAAAAACAGAACGCTATCTACATTACCATTTCTATCATTAACCACCATTCCAGCAAATAAATCGCCACTATTATACACCTTTCCATAATTATTGAGGACATCCCTAACCACTAACTTTGTTGCTCCGGTCATTATTTGCAAGCCACGTATATTTCTTGCTGATAATGAATCAGAATAAAAATGGGTTGCGTCAACCATATCTTCGCTACCGTAAGCATAATTGTCTATAGAATTTACGACAAATGCTTTTACAGCGCTATTGGCGCCAGGGTCATTTAGAGCGAAACCGAATACCAAGCCAGCGTCCTCCATTATCTCTATATGCTCGCAAAGTTGTATCGCTACATCTCCACTATTTGCATCTGTTACACCCATTCCTATAAGCGAATCACCTGTCACTGGATAGCACCATTCTGGAGCTGGAAAGCGTGTCAATATTGAATCCTCATTCATACCTGTTGTTCTGGTCTTATCAATTGTCGGATTCTCCCAATTTGGGTCTAATGGGTCTACTTTTGGGTCGCCAGTGTAAGTAATGCCTGCTCCGAATACTCTTTTGTTAAATATTTTTTCGCTTGGCGATAATCCTGTTACATTACCCTGATAGCCAGTATATACTATTGTTCCGGGAATTATTGTTACAGAATCCTCGGCACGCGGAATCTCTTGACCTAACCAAGTCATTCTATCCGACCAGCGACCAGAGCGAATGTTCTCTACCGGTATATAACCCAATACTAAGTAGTTCCCACTATGAAAATAACCCGGGAAGCCACGTGTGCCTTCGTGGTCAGGGTCGTCCTCATTAAACTCTGCTGGCACTAAGAGAATGGATAAATCACTTTCTCTATTCAGATAGCCATTCAATTTTGGGTCTGTCACTAATGTTGGGCGAGGAGTAGCAACAGATGCTAGTCGTTTCAAGCCGACATCAGCAATACTACTTTCACCGATTCGCAACTTCGGCTCTACGTTCAAGTCGCTACTTATTTCTACTTCATTAATCGCTGAAACCTCCAACGTGCTGCCTATTGCTCCTAATTCTATATTAGTAAGATATGCGGCAGGATTAGATGAATCCCTTAGCGTAAATTCTGCTATTATTTTTCGCTTTGCAATACGTGGCAACTCGCTACTAAATAGCACAACCGGCTCTACACCGGGGACTATTGACAATTTAAATGATGGGATATTTAACATTGCATCGTCAAAAGTCAATTTCGTAAATCCATTGTTAAAAGCGTATGCTACACCATTAGCCGTTGCATATACATCCTTGCCACTCAGTGCTCCACCAACCGCAACGCTATATCTTGCGAAGTAGGGCGTTATATTATCATCTTCGTATATCGTGCGTCTCTCTACCGTGCCAAAAATCTCCTTCTCATCGTTTCGCAAATTATTCGTGTAAGAACTTACAAACACTACTTTACGTGGATGTAGCAATTCTGTTGGATTGCTGGGGTCAAGTTCTCTCGAGCCGTAATCATAGAAGTCCGGGTTTGTCTTCTTCAGTGCCAATGCAACATCGGCTTCACCACCAACAAACAGCGTATCTGGTATCCATTGCTTTAATTTTTCAAGAGCGCCTGCACCACCCAAATCACCAGCAAACCACTCATTTATATCCTGTTGCCCATCTACTACCGTCTGATGGACATCAACCTGAGCGTGAACTGCCCCGTGAGTTCCTTCGTTTGCAGGGTGCATATGACTTGCTCCAAATGTAATATAGCCGCCATTATCGGTGCCTATGGTTGTCGTTAATTGTCCCCAATCGCTCCATTCCCAACCAGTGCCCACTCTATTTGATATTCTGGCACGTGTAGTAGTTATATTATGTCCTTGTTGAGTGCATCCAAATTGGCACGCAACTCTATTCATTGTTACTGTCTCAGTTTGTGTTGATGCTTGGGTTGGAAGAGCATTTGGGGTATTGTAATTACCAGCAGTAGAGGTATATGCAGTTGTTGCTGTATTTTTATTCATAAATGCAAAATTATACTCTGGTGTTGCCGGTAGCGCCATTGTTGCATTGTCATCTGGTCCTACAATTCTAACTATGGATGCATTATGTGTATGATTGCCTGTTGCTGTGCTTCCCTGAATTTGACAAGTGGCAGCGGCGGTATTATGTGTATAAGTGTAGTTGTATGTGAATGTATGCAAATACTTCTTAACTACAGTATCTTTCATTGTTACGCCAAAATTTTCTTCTAATGTTACGAGTCCGTATGGATGTCGCTCATCGGTAAGGAATAAATGCTGCTGTCCATTAAATATACACTCTGACGGCAAATCGCTAGGGTCGCCATAAGTTCCGCGATGTAAATACATATTACTCTTGTAGTAACTGCCGTTATCCTGATTATTCGTTATCAAGACACCAGCAACATCATTGCTACCATTTACACCAAAGCCCTCAGCAACATCATTTGAGAGAAGGAATTTCGCTCCCTCAAGTAAGCATAACGCTCCCTCGACATTGTTTATATTCACATCAGCCAATCTATATGACTCTGTTTCCAAAGTATTGGCATCAAAGAACAATCCACCAAATAAATCAGGTCTGCTTGGATGTTTTGATGTGCCTAACACCTTCAATACTTTATTTTCATCTACAATTATACTGCCATTACGAAATACATATATTTCTTTCCAAGGTTCTAAGTTTATTGTGTCTGTGATAATTGGACTAAGTATTAATTTACCTCCGCCAGTAGCGTCATTTCCAATGTAAAAATATCTATGATTATGATTATTATCGCCAGCAGCATCGTAGTTATTGATTACATTCCCTCGCATTATTATCTTCCCAGTTCCATTCACATATATTTCGGCTGCTCTATTTAAATCGCAACTATTTGGTCTGTTTTGGGTTACGCCGTTTGTTAGATTTCCATCTATGGTCAATATTCCTGCGGTTATATTGAGTATTCCAGAATTGTTCTTTGCACCCATTTCTGCCGTTGCTGTTGATTGATTTGCTTCGTATTGTGCATTGTTATCCCAATTATTAAGTATGTGTATAGAGGCGTTATCTGAAGTTAGATTTACTATCGCAAAGGCATCGGCTGCATTACATTGCGTAGTTGTTACGAAATCCGTAGCATCTGCACCTAATGTATATCTAAATCTACTACTTGTAAATGCCTGTCCGCCATTGACAAAATTCTTCACAATCAATTTCCCGTCATCCGTTACATTTACTATTGCCATACTATTAGTTAGTTCTGGGTCTATGCTTGGTGTTGGCACATAATTTGGGGCACCTCCATGGCTCCAGCCATTGAAGAACACAGCATCAGGCGAATGTTGCAATACGTAATTCACAGTTGCATTAGCCGATGTTGTAGGCAATTCAGCTGGATGCACTATTGATAGCAAACCATTATCGCTTATGTTCAATGTTCCTTTTTCTCTATTTGAAAATAGATTTTGGTCATAAGTTATGTTCAGACGTGGCTTTCCTTCTATGTTGTCTGTAGGAGAATTCAGTTGCAAACCGTGTGCTCCAGCATTGAAGAAGGCATACCATAATGTCATCTCGGCATTATCCTTTATATTCACTTCGCCTTCTGCAACTGCTGTAGCGTATGTAGTTCCAGTTCTTCTTGCACCATTTCCACCACCATTACCTAATGAGCCAATATTTACTTTCGCAGAGCCCTCTACATTCAATGTTCCTTTTGAGCCCGGCTCGTAGCCATTCACAAAAGTAGTAGCGGTCATTGCGGAGATATGCTCTGCAAAACCTTTCTTTGAATACAATGTTGTGTTGTCGGTGGTAACCGTTACTCCATTACTAAATGGAGTGCAACCCAAACGATACGCTTGCTCCAATACCGCATTATTCGTCAATGTGATTGTTCCTTCTGTGCCATTACTTCCTGTTATACTTTCCTCTATAAATCCATTATGGACTCTATGCAAGTAGTCAATAAAGAATTTGGCGTCGTCCTTAATGGTTACCGTTCCATTGTTTCGCAATACTACTGGGGCTAAGCCGGTGTATTCTCCGGCGCCAGTAATATCATAACTTTCGGCTATCGTTCCGAATATTCCGGAGTTAGATACATTTACCGCAGAGCCACTATATAGGTCGTAGAACTGGACGTAGCGGGCTATTTCTGCTGTCGTTTCGCCGTTGTATGGATTGGATTTCAAAAACTTTGCGTTATCTTTTACCGTTATCTTTCCATAAATTGGGAAGCCCACCGCTCGTTTGTAGTATTCGGTGTAATCTAAGGCAGTGGCTGCACCTTTATTGCTATTTGTCCATAGATTTGTTTGATTCCACATCATACCCGGACTAAGTGGTGCTCCTTGTGAGCGGTTTAGGAAGTATGTATTCTTTTCTACCAAAATCTCTGCTTCGTGGTTAGTAGCACTACCGACTTGCATAAAGCCGGTGCCGATAATGGAATCGCAGCGTGCCCAAAGGAGACCTTTTGGTCCGGTGATAGAGGTTGTAGTGGTGTGGGTGTGGGGTGTTCCGTAGGTTACGTAGCCGGGACGTGTGTTGCTTGGTGTTGTGTTAGTTGTGGTTTGTGCAGCATCCCAAGCTCGCCATTGCCATCCCTGATAACCGCCAGCGTTGTATGATGGTCTTACTTTAACTTCGGTTATATCACTTCCATTATCGGTGCAACCTACGAAACAACATACCTCTGCAGGATAAAGAGTTGTTCTTCTATGTCTGCCATTTACAGTATTAGGCGCTGCCTGATTTTCTGTGGAAGGAATGTATGCTCCACCACTATTTGCGGAATATTCATACGTAGGAGCATTAGAAGTGCCTGAGTGAGTGCAGGTAGTGGTGGTGGTAATATTGCCGCTAAAGTCGCCTCTTACGCCGATATACACCGGTCTGCTTAGCACTGCCTTTCCGTGTGGATTAGCGGATAGTGTATCGCCGATTATAAATCTGCCATTTATGTAGTTTGCTGGTCCATTGCCTTCCATTGTTACAGTGCGAGCAGCGTCAGTGTAAGGACAATAGAACAAGCCACCATAGTCGAGTGTGAGTTGTCCGCCAAAGTTTGGTGAATTATCTTTAACAGCGAACGTAGCATTTCCATTGATGTTAGCGACACCTGTGCTACCGATATTTAATTGTCCTCTATTTGAAGCGTATGTAACAGTATTGTTACACCCAGTCGCTCTAAGCCAACCATTTACATTCAATTCGCCTAAAACATTAATTATTCCTCCTGACCTATTGTCATCATTGGAATTATAACTGTCAATATGAACTAATGGCTGAGTGGCAGCATTTGCAAAATTAGGTCCGACAGCATTTACATTAACTACACCAGTGGATGCTATGTTAAGTATTCCTCCACCATCATTTATAAGTCGGTTATTAACATTAAGTGTTCCCGATACATTTACTCTTCCAAAATTTGAGACCATAAACGCAGAGTTTGAGTATGCTTCACAATACGGGGAGCCAATGATAGCGGTTGTAGTAGTTACATTGACATCTCCATTTGCATTAAATGTAACTCTTTCATTTATATTTAAAAATGCACTTTCTACAGTATGAGAATTTCCTCTAGTTCCACTTACTACAACATAACCATCAACTCTGAATATAGAAGCACCACTTACATTGTTTATTGTAAGTCGGATAGCATTTGCTGCATTACCGTTACCGTTCGGGAATGTCATTGCAAAATACCCGGTAATTACAATAGTAATATTGTCGCTAACGTTAAATATATAATTATTGCCGGAACCCATAGTATAATTACCAGTATATGTGTATGTTCGGTTTACGGGTTCCCAAACAAAATTGCCGACTCCGGTATTAACATTACCAGTTCCGTTAAAATTGTATGTCTGGGCAAGGAGCGACCCCTTCCCCGTTGCTATAAACAATGCCACTGCAATAACTATAAGGATTAATTTTGAGTATAAAGTTCTCATTTTTTTTCTCTGTTGTTTTATATAATTACCTTTCTATTAATAATAATTTACAAAATTATCACTAATTATATACTATTATGTTAATAATTATTAACACTTTTTTACAATCTTTTTTCGTAAATTACAACTTTGTTAGTCATCCATTGCGAAATAATGCGTCTAAATCTTAAGTCCTTGGTCTATGATGAGGAGTTACAAAAATATTACTCCTTCTCAAAAATATGCCATCTAATATATGATTACGTCTACTTTCTGGGAGTGCGCATTAGCGAACATAAGTTGTTTATACTTGCTGGTGGTCTTGCATTTAACATTCTGCTATACATAATTCCGCTCGTATTAATCTTGATATATATCATCAATATTTTCATTAAGCCAGACCAATTGATAGAAGTAATTGAACGTGCTTTACTTGACTATCTTCCATATACGGAGGTTTATAGAGAGATTATAAGAGAAGTTATTTTTGAAGTGCAGCGCATTTCAATTACATCTAATGTAGCCGGTATTATCGGCTTTGTCATCTTACTTTGGATTTCCTCTACCGCAATAAGCACGCTAAACACTTGTATATGCTACATATTCCAGACAGAGCAACCAAGTTACTTCAAGACCAAACTCAAAGACCTCGGCACGACTATCTTATTGAATATACTGATACTTATCTACTGCGTTTTGTTGCCTATAATAAGTGTAGTTACTACACTCTTTAAGAGCATCTTGCCGGACGAAATCCTTCCATATCTTTCGTCTCTAACAATACGTTTTTCTCAATTAATTGTTTCATTTTTACTCTTTTACTTTGTGTATTGGATTGTGCCTGCAGCGAAGACGCGGGTACACCATTGGATAGCGATGCGAGCGACTATCATTGCGACAATAGCGACAGAACTCGCTCGAATGCTATTCACTTGGTATATCTCTACAATATCCAACTATTCACGTTTTTATGGGACTTACGCAGTGATGGTAACAATGGCGGTATGGTTATATTATTCTTGTTTCATCATTCTATTTTCTGCCGAGTTATCTAAATACATCAGTTATAGGAAGCATTTGAAGCATAATGTTGCGAACATCAAAAAGGAATACAAGAAACCTAAACAAACTAAAAAAAATGCTAAATAAATACATCTACACTATTATCCTCGTTATTTTTGTTTCCATTAATCTGAATGCACAAATGGAAACGCATAACTGGTATTTTGGTGATAATGCCGGTATTACTTTTATGCCTTCGGGTAATAACGCTGCTTTTCTACCGAATGGTAAAACGAACCAGATGGAAGGAACGGCTACCTTATCTGATAAATATGGGAACTTGTTGTATTACACCGATGGCGAGCAAGTATGGAACGCAGAACATAGTATCTTACCGAATTCTCACGGCTTACTTGGATGGACATCATCGGCACGTTCTGCGATTATAATACCAATGCCGCTATCTGATAGATATTATTACGTATTCACAATAGATGCTTTTGAGCGATACTATGAAATTGACTCTAATGTTTATGGTAAATATGGAATGAGGTATTCAATTATTGACAAAAACATAGCCGATGTTGATATACACAACAAAAATATACCGCTACTTGACAATGCGGTGGAAAAAATGATTACAATAAATCATTCCAATAAAACGGATGTTTGGCTTGTGTCTTACAATTGGAAGGACAATCATTTCTATGTTCATCATATAAGTAAAGATGGTATCAGCCAGATGCCACTTATGTTTAGACGTCCATTTCCGGCGAAGAAGTTGCCTGTGGATGCTTTATTTAATTTTGAATACGATCTTAATGCATCCAAATTGATTAATTGTGATGCGGAGCGTAACTGCTTTGAAATATACGACTTCAATCCAACTAACGGCACTATTGAAATCAATAATCCGCTTTCTATTCCTGCATATCCACAAGGTGTAACAGATATTGAACTTCAAAAACTATATGCTCCATATAGCGCTTGCTTTTCTGCTGATGGTTCTAAATTCTACGGTTCATTATTTCGACGGGCGCTCGTTCAATGGGATTTCCGAAATACTAATCCTGCGAATATAATCGCTTCAAGGACTATAATCGCTGACTCTACTACCGCAAATATAGAGAACTATGATTTTGGAGCAATCCGCAGAGGTCCAGACAATAGAATATATATTGCAAGAGACCATTACAATTACCTTGGCGTTATCTCTGAGCCGAATAACAATGCAACGTTGGTAAATTTCCAATCCAAAGGTGTGTTTTTGCAATCCGGTAAATCCAGATGGGGCTTGCCGATTATGATGAACTATACATCAGTTCCTTGCGATTATAGCGGATATGCTGGTGACGATAAACGAATATGTTATGGCAATACTATTGTGCTTGGAGGCAATGTATCCGATACCAATTTGCTTTCATTTGAATGGTCACCTCGTTCATTTCTTAACGACCCGTATTCCCTGCATCCTATTTGTAGTGCAATTTATGACATTACATATATACTAACTATTCACAATAAAATATTGGATTGCGTTGATTACGATACTATTAAAATATCTATATCTCGCCCTCCATCTATACTGAACGCCAGCGATGTTACCACCTGCAATGGACAAGATGTAACTATTGGAAATTCAAACAATAGCGATACATTGAGTTACGAATGGATACCAAATACCTTCCTCTCAAATCCATTCTCTAAGGTTACGACTTGCACGCCAGAGATGTCTATTACATATATTCTAATTGCATATTCCAGCAATACGGGCTGTTATGCTTATGACACTATTTCTGTGAATGTTAATATGCTGGACTCATTTCAAATTCTCGGCTCTAAATTTATTTGCGATGGAACAAATACAACGCTCACCGTTAAAGATAATTTTGCAAAATACTATTGGTCTACCGGAGATACCACCCAATCTATTATTGTTGAGAATGCGGGAATATACTCTATCACAATTACCGATTCTATGGGATGCACTGCTACGCAAGATATAGAAATCAAATACTTAGCGGCGGACAATTTGCATATCGTTGCACCTGCTACATTATGCAAAAATTCCTCTGCGACCATCTATACCGACTCACCATTCGCTAAATACCATTGGTCTACCGGCGAGACCACTCCAACAATCACAATCACGCAAAGTGGGACATATTGGGTCGTAGTAGAAAATGAAAATGGATGTCAAGCAACCGATACAATTACGATTGAAGAAATGGAGATACAATATTCCGCTCCCGACAGAATGGACTTTGGTAATATATGTAAAAACACTAATGCCATTCTTCAGAATGGTATTAGCACAGCCGATGGTGTTGATACAATGTTTCTTGTTGATGGCTCTCACTTTTCTCTTTCGTATGACGAAAGTTCTACATTAATTCAATTTAGCGTGATATTCGAACCGAATGAAAATGGCTCTTTCTATGATACCATTGTAGCCATAATCTCTATGCCGTGTTATGCAAAAATAATAATACCTATTTCTGCATACACATATAATACACATTTCGCTATTACTGCTAATGATTATGAAGTTGAGCCGGGGACGAAATTAGATATACCAATAAGGATACAGGGCAATGAGTTAGGCACCACCTCGTTCAATTACTCGCTTGATATTACATACAATTGGGATGTTTTAGAGATTACAGATGCACAAAACGCCACTATCAATAGCAGAACAAAAGATGGCTTATCTGAGACGGTAAACGTATCGGCATCTTTCCCAGCAAATTCCTCAACGACTACATTCATTCTTAATGGCTTCACTACTATCGGGCGAACAACCTCTACACTTATCGCTACCAGCAACTTCACTCCATTGCTTGATTGCTATGATTACACCGATGCATCTAATGTTATCCAACTTGTTGGCTGTGGTATTGATATGCGGAACTTCATTTTATTTAATCCGACAACATTATCTGTTTCATCTACTTCGGATGGGATTGCCTGCACTATAAAGACGGAAGAGGTAGGTGAGTTTGTGCTCACGCTTTCCGATGTTATGGGAAAGCAGGTGTATGTTCATACCTTTTCAAAGGATACGGATGGGCTTATAGAGAAGGGATTTGTAATGGATAATCTGCAAATTACGTCTGGATTATATCTGATATCGCTACGTTCGCCATATAATTTTATTACTAATAAGATACTATTTATAAAATAAATCCGTATATTAAACGATACAGATTTGTTATTCTATTTTTGAACATCATCAAACACATTTATATATCTAAATATTGGAATTGCAATGAAAAGAGAAGGTTTTAATTCGTTATACGAAAAAAGTTTCAAGGAAAACTGGGAACTACAAGCGCTCACCGACTACGATGGCACTACTCTATGCTATAAAGATGTCGTGGCGAGTATCGCCAAACTGCACATCCTGTTCAATGAATGCAAATTACACCGAGGCGATAAAGTTGCTATCTGCGGACGCAACCAATCCAACTGGGGCGTTGTATTCCTTGCTGCTCTTACTTATGGGGCTGTTGCCGTTCCTATTCTGCACGAGTTCAAGCCAGACAACATTCACCATATCGTTAATCATTCTGATGCACAGTTGCTATTCGTTAGCAAGTCCATTTGGGAAAATCTTAACGAGGATGCGATGCCTGAAATCAATGCAACAATAGCACTTGCTGACTTCTCAATTCAGCATTCAAAAAATCCGCAGTTGTATAAACTTAACAATACGCTGAACGATATTTTTAATAAGAAATATAGCAATGGCATCTCACAAAAAGACATCCACTTCTACAAAGATAAGCCGAATGACCTCGCTCTAATCAGTTATACATCTGGCACAAGCGGTAATTCAAAAGGAGTTATGCTACCCTTTAGAAGCATTAAAGCGAACGTCCAATTCGCAGAATTTATTCTTCCACTATTCACCAGAGGAGGACGTCTCGTATCTATGCTACCAATGGCTCATATGTATGGATTATGCTTTGAGTTCCTTTTTGGTATGTGTGTAGGTGCTCATATGCACTTTCTTACTCGTCTCCCAACTCCGAAAATTATAATGGAGGCGTTTAGCAGGATTAAACCAACATTAATCATATCTGTTCCACTTATCATTGAAAAAATATATAAAAAGCAACTACTACCTGTTCTTGAAAAAACAAGTATAAAGATGCTACTCAAATTGCCGTTGATAGACAAGGTATTGCTGATGAAAATAAAAAACACATTGGATAAAGTGTTCGGAGGAGAGTTCATTGAAATCGTTGTCGGTGGTGCTGCTTTTAGCAAAGATGCTGAGCAATTTTTCAAGCGTATCGGCTTCCGGTATACTGTCGGATATGGTATGACTGAATGCGGTCCGCTTATTTCTTACGAGCAATGGGATAGAACCGCTTTATACTCCTGCGGCAAACCATTGCCAAACTTAAAAGTAATGATTGATTCTACTGACCCAATGAATATATCCGGCGAAATACTTGTCAAAGGAGATAATGTTTTCCTCGGATATTACAAAAATAAAGAAGCGTCAAAAGATTGCTTTACGAAAGATGGATGGTTCAGAACTGGCGATATGGGAACGCTCGATGACAAAGGAAATCTATACATAAGAGGCAGATGCAAAACAATGATACTAGGACCTTCTGGACAGAACATCTATCCGGAGGAAATAGAGGACTTACTTAATAGTTATCCTTATGTCCTTGAGTCCCTTGTGATTGAACAGCAAGATGGAAAACTCGCCGCTCTCATATATCCTGATTACGAAGCAGCGTTAGCCGATAATATTAACGAAAATGATATTCCAAAACTATTGGATGAGTCGCTAAAGCACATAAATAACGAACTACCGCATTATTCGCAAATTGCTTACACAAAAATTGTTTTTGATGAATTTGAAAAGACACCAAAACGCAGCATCAAAAGATACTTATACCAAGTCCCAAAAGAATAATATGAAATACATAAGAAAAACAATACCTATAATACTATATATACTACTCACCACCGCTGCCCATAATACCTGCTTATCGGCTGAGGACGACTTTATATTTACTTCGCCTCGCCCACTAATCACTACGGATAAGCAAGCCAATATTTACAATAACACCTCCGGTCTTGACTTAATGCTATCTACTTCCGGTATTGGATTTGGCATTTTTTACGACTATGCAATAACGTCTGACTATAAGTTCATTTCCTCGGTGTTTTACTCTGGTGTAAAGAATACTGATGAGATAGAATACTTATTTGATTACAATCAATATGATTATATTGTTTATGGAAAGGTGCGGCGTCTGTATGATATTGGTATTAATGCTGGTATCCAGCGCTACATTAATATAGAGCATTTATCTAAGTCATTTCGTCCATATTTTGCATTCCTCATAACGCCCACTTTAATATGGGAAATGCCATATATTTCGGATTGGTTTTCGGATGTGAAATACTCGAAGGCACATTTTCGTTTTGGTGGTGGAGTGCAGGTTGGTGCAGAGTTTGGTGCTGTCAACACATCCCAAATCAATGTTAAAATGAGATATACTTATGTTCCATTTGGTGGAGATGGTTTGGAAAGCGTTGCCGATTCGCCAATACACAACTTCGGTGGATTTTACCTAATGCTGTCTATTGGCGGTATGTGGTAATTGTTTTGTAGGTATTTTGGATATTATTTTGTGGGTATTTTGGATATTATTTGACATATGGATTCCATTTCAAGAGCAGCGAGCCCCAAGTAAATCCACCACCAAAGGATGCAAGTATTAAGTTATCGCCGATACGCAACTTACGCTCCTCGTTTAGCAGGGATATTGCCGTTGGTATAGTTGCCGAAGTAGTATTGCCAAATTTATCTATTGTAATAACGACCTTCTCATCGGGTAGCCCAATCTTCTCACCTACGGATTTGATAATTCGCATATTCGCTTGATGTGGAACGAACCAAGTAATATCGTTTTTCTTCATCCTCTGTCGCTTCATTAACTCCAGCACTGCGTTAGACATTTCGCTTACAGCATTTTTATACACCGCTTGTCCCTCTTGATGAATGTAATGGTCTTCTAACTTAACAGCGGAATGCCACGGTGGGAGATGGCTTCCACCGGCTTCTTTACGTAAATATTTTCCACCAGAACCGTCTATATGTGCAACGTGGTCTATGATGCCTAATCTAGGGTCATCGGATTGCTCAACTATACATACACCAGCGCCATCGCCAAAGATTACAGCTTGGCTTCGGTCATTTAAGTCCAAGATGGAGGTCATTTTATCTGCTCCACATAGTAGGACTTTCTTTGCTGCTCCGGAATTCACCATTGCATTTGCAGTTATCAATCCATAGAGGAAGCCACAGCAGGCAGCAGATATATCAAAGCCCCAGGCGTTCTTACATCCTAATTTGTCTTGCACTAAGCAGGCAGTAGCCGGAAAGGAATAGTCCGGTGTTACGGTCGTTACTATAATGCAATCTATTTCTTTGGGTTTTATTCTACGCATCTCAAGACATCGCTTTGCTGCAGGAACTATCATATCGCTTGTAGCGCCTTCTAATAGGAAACGGCGTTGAGTGATGCCTGTTCGTTTGAGTATCCATTCGTTAGTAGTATCTAAATAGTTCTCAAAATATGAGTTCTCAATTATTGTTGGTGGTAAATAATGGGATATTGCTGATATTGTTGCTGACATAATTATAGTAGTATTATAAACAGATTATATAATTTACAAAAATAACTATTTTTATCCACAAAACAACTAAATTGTGTTAGTTAAGTTTTTTCACATAATGCCGATAATAACTATATGAAAAAATGTCTCATCATATTTATTGCTACTATTATTCTCATCGCAACCGGATGTAGAACAGTGGAAGATTGCACAGAAAACAAAATTCTCGGTAATATGGGCTCTATCGTCAATTCTAATGATGATGAATATTCGCCTACTGCTTATGTATTGCCTTACAATGTAAAAATGAATAACCCGGATGCTGATACTAACGACTACCTATATTTCACCGCTACTCGCTATGACTCAGGGAGAGCGGAAAAAATATATAACGTTATGCTTAATGATATTTTGCAAGGTGCTGAACTCATTGATGCAGAAAATCATCCTGAATTTCCGATGAATAATGACACTCTATTTCGTAATGCCGGTGTGCCGGTTTTCCGCTACAATCCGATTACCGATAAGATAGATTTATTTTTTGCTGCTCACCCAAAAATAATTAGCAAATGGAAATTCAGTAAAGACATTTGGCATTCAGCATTAGATATGCAAACTGATGAATGGTCAACGCCCGAACAAATAAGCATTAATTCTGATAAATGGGATTCGCATCCTACTATTTCTCCAGATGGCAGAATTCTCTTATTCGCTTCCGATAGAGAGGGTGGGGTAGGAGATATTGATATATGGGGCTCGTTTTGGGATGACGATATAGATGATTGGGGAGAGCCATTTAATCTTGGTCCGGGAATCAATACATCAGAAAGAGATTACTTTCCTATGTTCACTTACGACAACGATATAATATTCTCATCAGAAGGAAGGGGAAAAATCAGGAAAGATTTTGATATATACTATGCTCAGTATGATTCTATGGAGAAAAAGTGGGTTAATCCACGTATGTATGGCTTTCCGATAAATACAGAATTTAATGAGACCGGCGCTTGTATTTGGAACAATAAGATTTTTCTATCCTCCGATAGACGCGGTGGATGTGGCGGAATGGATATTTATTCATTCCAAATATGTGGTCCTGTTTTTATAGCCGGAAATATCAAATGCAACAATCCAAATGAAATACTTGAAGGCACTATTATTTTACTAAACGAAACGGCAGATACCCTTGAAACTGTTGATGTTGGCGTGGATGGTGCATTTAGTATATCCAACATAGAAGCCAATAAGAATTATAATATCCATTACGTAAATAAATGTTATCCGAACAAGAAGAACGAATATAATTTCAAACCTCCTTGCTCCGATAGTAGTGTGATGAAAGTTGTTCTTAATATGATAATGCCGGAGAAGCATACAGAAATTGAACTTACAGAAGTAGAAATTCCATATTTTGTTACCGGATACTATAAGCCGAATACAGAGAAAAATCTAAACTCACTACGTCTCGGTTTCTCTTACAATATCTATGGCAACAATCCAAAATCAAAATATATTGAAAATCCAGCCGATAAATATAACAAATACGTTCCACAGGTGGAAAGCAAACTGAACGAAGTGGTAGAATATATTGCTAACATACTATCTGTGATTGACAACCGCTGCGATACAAAAAAGCAGCAGGGAATACTCACTATTTCAATACAAGGATACGCAGACCCACGTAATATATCGGCTGGCTCTGAATACTTGGATGATGATATTTACGACGACCATATTGGAATGTATGTAAAGAAAAATGCAAAGATGAATAACGAACTCCTATCTAAATTAAGGGCTTACTACACCGCTAAATACTTCCAAGCACAAATCGCTAAAGACCCGAACATCGCTCCATTACTTAGCAGAATCAAATGGAACATAAATGGAAAAGGTGTTGATAGTGCCGAAAATGTGGAAGATGGATTGAAGCGTAAAGTAAAAATAAAATTGGATTATAAGGAATAATACGCCGAATTTCGTTATATTAAGCAAATGTAAAACGAATAGAGAAGTATATTCTATGATTGTAATGAAATTTGGTGGCTCATCAGTGGCGAACGATGAGCAAATGCAAAAGGTTCTGAACATCGTCAATCTTATAGATGGGAAGCGAGTTATTGTCTTATCTGCATGTAAGGGCATTACCGATTTGCTGGAGCACATCGCTATTAAAGCAAAAGATGGTGACACTACTGCGGTTAATCAGATTACAGAGGAAATCACTGCACGTCATACCGATGTCATAAAACAATCTCTGAATAAACAGTGCAATGCTGCTATTGATGATATAAACCAATATATTACACAACTTACACGAATCCTCAATGGTGTTTCATTCTTAGGGGAACTATCTCTGGCGGCGATGGACAGCATATATTCCTTTGGCGAACTCCTATCTACCACTGTTTTTTACCATTTATGCAAGGAACGGAATGTTAATTGTGAGTGGAAAGATGCGCGGCTACTTATCACAACGGATTCCAACTATTCCTCTGCAAATCCTATTTCCGAACTCTATGTCAATAAATTAAACGAGACAATTCGTTCCTCTACAGCCGATGTTATTATTACTCAGGGCTTTATTGCATCTAATGAAAATGGTAGAACTACTACGCTTGGTCGTGGTGGTTCGGACTTAACCGCATCTCTTATCGGTGCCGCTATTAATGCGGATGAGATACAAATATGGACAGATGTGGATGGCGTTCTTACTGCTGACCCCAATAAGTGCGATGATACTATCCCCATTGAATTTCTATCTTACAAGGAAGTGAAAGACCTTTCCTTCTGGGGAGCAAAGGTTCTGCATCCTCAAACGATAATGCCGGCGATAGAATGCAATAACATTGTAAAAGTTCTTAATACCAACAATCCTACGGCGAAAGGCACGACCATTACGGCTGTCCCACCGGAGAACAAATTCACCATTAATTCTATTATAGGAAAGCAGAATTGCCATCTACTCGGCATTATGTCTAACCATCTAAACATACCATCATCGCTACCTGTTCTGCGAATTGGCTACTCCAATTATGTATATAACGTTCTACTTGATGATAATGAAGAAGTAGCCGAATTTGTGAAGAATCTCAATCGCTCAGAGGTGACGCTCGACACCACAGCATCAGCGATACTTCTTGCTGGACAGAATTTGCTTAATGAGCCGATTCGCCTCACTAAATTCATTGCTACCACAGCACAACTACTTGGAGACATCAAACTACGTCAGCTACTATGCTTCTCAGATAACTCCATCATACTTGTAGTGGAGAAGTGCGACATAGACCCGATTATACGTAGCATCCACAAGGTAATTGTCCGTAAGCAGTATTAAAAATTTAACATACGCTGTAATTGGAGCAACGGGCTTTTGCCCACCGGCTGCGATGATGAATCAAGTCCCAATATGGATTATTCTCAAGCATTAGCGCCTTTTGTGAATGGTAATTTATTTTTAGTATTTATGGCTAATATTCTCTACTTGCGGACTATTCACTCAATTCCACTTCCTCCGCTAATATCTACATTCCTATATATCAACATCTTACACCATTTTATCTCCATAAATTCCGTTTGGCACTATATTTGTAGAATGGGGAGAGAATGAAACCGTATAATAACCCAATGTTTAAAATAGCTGTAGCAGTCCTGCTAATACTTGTAGGACAAATGCTCTGTGCCGACTATACTCTTGCTCAAAACCTATCCATACCCAAAGTATCACTCGGATTGGATGGAGTGAAGGACGCATCACCGCAAGAGTTCGCTACTTCTATACAAATACTGCTGGCGCTGACTGTTCTAACATTAGCACCATCTATCCTTGTTATGACTACTTGCTTCACAAGGATAATTGTCGTTTTCTATTTCTTACGAACTGCTCTAGGAACGGCTACACAACCGCCGAACCAATTACTAACTTCGCTTGCATTCTTTCTAACTATTTTTATTATGCAACCGGTTATCAATGAAGCGAATGACAAAGGATTACAACCATACTTAAATGACGAAATCACTCAATCCGAAGCAATGAGCAAGATGGTTACTCCATTTCGCACTTTTATGCTTAAACATACTAGAGAAGAAGACCTTGGATTGTTCATTAAACTTACTGGTGGCGAACGTCCGCAAAGTATAGATGATGTATCTATTTGGGCGGTTATTCCGGCTTATACTATCAGCGAACTCAAAATAGCGTTCCAAATCGGCTTCCTTATATTCATACCATTCCTTGTGCTTGATATGGTTATCGCCAGCACATTGATGTCGCTTGGTATGATGATGCTTCCGCCACAAATGATTTCGCTGCCTATTAAGATACTGCTATTTGTCCTTGTGGACGGCTGGTATCTTATTGTGGATAGTTTGATAAAGAGCATCGGATAAATTATTTTTTTTAGAACTATACTATACAATACTATGACTGAACAAATGATTATGAACATTATTAGAGATGCCTTCTATTATGTCCTCATTACCGTTGGACCTCTACTACTTGCGTCTCTTATTGTTGGTTTGACTATCTCTATCTTCCAAGCGGCTACTTCTATCCAAGAGCAATCGCTTACTTTCGTGCCTAAACTCGTTATTACATTTACCATAGTTGTTATTCTACTACCATACCTTATCGGAAATATGAAGACCTTTACTATACAACTATTTGAAATGATTCCTACTATTAACCAATAACTGAACACTACATAATGGACGCTGAATTCTTAGCCATTACACAAGATAAATTGATTATCGGTATGCTTATTCTTACAAGAATATCAGGACTATTCGTTACTGCTATATTCTTCGGGCATAACGCTGTTCCTATATCTGTGAAAGCCGCGCTAACATTGATACTAGCGCTCATTATGACTCCGCTCTTCTTTGATGCTGCTCCTCATATCAAATTTGATTTGCTGAATATGGCACTACTCGTATTCAAGGAATTCCTTGTTGGTGCCTTGCTCGGCTTCTCTTCCAATATAGTATATTGGGCTGCTCGCTTCGGTGGTGGTATCGTTGATATGGACATCGGATACCAAGCCAGTTTAATGTTTGACGCTACCGCCGGCGCTCCCACTTTAGTCGGCGAGTTCTATGCTATGGGAACGCTAATGATTTTCCTATTTCTTAACGGACATCACTTCCTAATCGAATCCCTATTCCTTAGTATGAAAATTGTTCCAATCACAACATTCACTATTACGCAATCCACTCTTTCGCTACTCTTTACTACCATCTCATCATTTATGGTTCTGGGTATGAAAATCGCCGCACCGGTGATGGTTACCCTATTTAACGTTAATCTTGCACTCATCTTACTCTCGAAAGCCGCTCCACAGATGAATGTATTTATGCTATCTTTCCAAATCAAAGTCGCTGCTGGCATCTTCATTCTTGTTGCATCTGTTCCTCTTATCGGCATTGTCTCCAAGCAAGCATTAGAACTAATGCAGACCAATATAACTACATTCCTAATGTCCCTTAATCCCGCTCTTGTGAATTAAGTGGATAAAAAAAACGTCCTCCTTTTTGTTTTCTGCATAACTATTTGTATATTTGTAGTCCGTAAAAGAGTGCATACGTGCAAATTCTTTTATTTCCCACTATTTTTAATCATAATAATTACGGAGTATTTATATCGATGGGGACAATTACGAAAATTAGGCAAGTATCGCCTTATGTTTTTGTTGTTTTTGCAGTGCTATTCATAGGATTTATGGTGCTGAGCGATAACATCTCTAACCTTGCTACTTCCGGCGGCGAAAGCATACAGACAGCAGCTATATGCAAAGTCAATGGAGAAAAAATATACTACAGAGATTTCGAAGAAAGAGTCAAACTACGCACTGACCAAATGCGCAATGACCCACAAAATCAAGGTCGCGACATTGACGACCAACAAATCAGAAACCAGGTCTGGGACGAACTGCTTAGAGAAAAATTGCTTATCCAAGCAGGCGAAAAACTCGGAGTTAATGTCTCTGATGATGAAATCCTTGACATTCTGCTGGAAAATCCACCGGACTATCTTAAACAATCTTTCACCGACGAGCAAGGCAACTTCAATAGACAACTATACCTTGCTATCGTCACTAACCCTGAAACCATTGTTAATTACCTCGGGCAAGACCCAGCGCAAATTGATGCTGAAACTAAGGCAAAGTATATCTCTGACTTCCGCAAGCAAATCATTGATATTACTAAATACATCAAAGAGCAGAAAATCACCGGCGCCATACAAGGAACGCTCGGCGTGTCTTATGCTGTGTCCTCGCCTACTTATTTAGAAAATAAATTCGTTGCCGACAACTCTTCCGCAGATATTAACTATATCTTCGTCGGAGTTAATAATATCGCTGACCAAGTTAATGTCTCCGAAGACGAAATTAAAGCATACTATGAAAAATATAAGAACTCTTTTAGAGTGAAAAATGAACGCAAAGTGAAATGCCTTAATTTCCCTATCGTTCCTTCTGATGAGGACTCCAACCGTAATGCTAAGCGTATAGAACGCATCGTTGAAGAACTCGCCGAAGCACCTACTCCCGAACAAAAGGATAGTATATTCTCTGTTAAAATTAATGAATTCTCCGGAGTAGAGAACGATTGGCAACTAATCAAAGACATTAACCCAGAAATAATGAATATGTTCGCTACCGCTACCGATAAGGAAATTATAGGTCCGCTATCGCTATCCGATGGCGTCCATTTCTATCGCTTCGATGGTCGTAGAAGTGGCGAACAAGTAGTCGTTAAAGCGAGCCATATTCTTATCGCTTTCGGTAATAACAAAGATAGTGCCAAAGCATTCGCTGAGAATTTAATGAAAGCCACTACTCCCGCTAACTTCGCTGCACAAGCCATCCAATACTCTGATGACAAGGGCTCCGGAGCACAAGGTGGTGACCTCGGCTACTTCGGTAAAGGTAGAATGGTGCCTGAATTCGAAAACGCTGCTTTTGCTGCAAAAGTCGGCTCTATTGTTGGTCCTGTTGAATCCCAGTTCGGATACCATATAATATATGTTACCGATAAAAAGTCAGATGAATTAAAATATTCAGAAATCACCTTCACTCTCACTACTTCAAATGGAACTAAGAACAAAATAAAACGCGATGCTTTCGCTGCTCTTAAACAACTCCAAGACGGAGTTCCTATGGACGAACTCGCTAAAAAACTCGGTATAGAAATCTCTGAATCACCATACGTTACTAAGGACAGACCATTCTTCGGCTCTATGTTCATTACTAACAAAATATTCGAAGGCAAACTCAACGACTTCCTTGAGCCAAAAGAAGTATTTAACGGCAGTTCCATTGTCGTTCTGCAAATCAGCGGCATCCGTAAAGCCGGTCTCGCTACTCTCGATGACGAAAAAGAATTCATTGCATCCAAAATTACTAAAACCAAAAAATTAGACATAGCAAAACAAAAAGCAACCGAAATATATAACATAGTAAAAGCAAATCCATCCCTCATCGGATACGACCAACCACTACCAAATGGTGCTACCGTCCAAATCGCCAATATCAAAAATAATGGCATCATTATGGGGGCTACTACCGATTTCGCTGCTACTACTTACGCATTCAAATTGCCAGAAAATAAAATAAACGAACCCGTCCGTTGCGACAACGGATACTTCATTTTAGAAATCCATAACCGTGCTATTCCATCCAAAGACAAAGCAAAAGACGCTCCTGACGTAAATAAACAACAATACGCAAGAACGCTCTTCGACCAATGGTTCGCAAAATTTAAAGAGGACTCCGATATACAGGACTTCAGAAGCAAATACTACTCCGAGTATTAATACTCATAACATTTAATATTCAATTATAGAGTAAAAACTAAACCCTTGTGTGTTGTCATAAGGGTTTTTTTTTGTATATTTGCATTACGTTGCTAACCATATTCCTCGCTTATGAAAATCGCATTCCTATCATCATTCTATCCTTACCCCGGCGAAATCGCAGAAGGCAATTCGCTACTCTATCGCACTTTGGAGAAGGCAAACGAAATCCAAGCATTCAATTTCTCGCTGCTATATCCAGAACTGCTTTTCCCCGGTAAAGAGCAAAATGTATCTTCACGCGAAGTTGTAGATATGGTTCCCAATACACGTATCCTCAATACTGCAAATCCCGCCAGTTACTACTTCACCGCAAGCACCATTAACTCAACAAAGCCGGATATTATGCTGTCGCGGCTGTGGATGCCATATCTGGCTGCATCTATCGGCGGAGTGGGGAAGTGCATTAAGAAAGATATTAAACGTATCGCTATCGTCGATTCTATTCACAATGGACAGCCCATCGTATTCGAGGAGAGTGCTGCCAAACTATTCGCCAAAAATTACGACGCCTTTATCGTCCTCAATGGTCAGGCAAAGGATGACCTACTAATTGCAAATCCCAATGCTGTCTATGCTGAGCATCCACGTCCATTCTTTAGCGCCTCGGCGGATGTAATAGATAAGAAGGTTGCTCGCAAAATACTTAATATTCCAACAGACAAAAATATATTGCTATTCTTTGGAGATGTCCGCAAATACAGAGGCATTGACGTAACTCTGCAAACGCTCTCTATGCTTGACGATAACTACCATCTGCTCATTGCGGGACAATCTGCAAGTGGCTTCGACTACTACAACCGCAAAATTAATGACCTCGGAATAAAGGACAGAACAACCATCATCAGCCATAAACTTAACACAAATGAAATACCATACATATTCTATGCCTCCGATGTTCTGCTAATGCCATTTGAGGAAGATGTATCCAACTCCATTGTCGGCAGTGCATTCAGTTATCAACTACCGGTCATCGTTACTGATGTCGGCTCGTTCAAAGAAATATTTGAGGAAAAGAATTTCGGGATAATAATTGACAAAACAGATGCCGACTTACTACTTAACGCCATCCACAAATACTACAACGAAGGATTAGAAAAGAAATTCAAACAAAATCTCAACGGATTACGCTACGGACACTCGTGGGAAAGTTTGGCAACTATTATCTTTGATGTATATGAATCACTATTAGATAAAGAGGACAAAACGATATATTATTAAACAAAATTATTCACACTATTTGAAAAAACTTTGTTTTATGAAATATTATAACTATATTGGTGTATTGAAATGGTGTTTATTGCTACTAATTTCATTAATAATTAAATTTGGATAAATGGAATATTGCTTATTTACTATATTAGCCATCCTTGCAATAGCAAGTGCTGCTCTTACGATTACGCTTAAAGATACTGTGAAATCTGCTTTAGCATTAGTGTTCCACTTCTTTATGCTTGCCGGTATCTATCTTACTTTATCTGCTCAGTTCCTCGCTATTATGCAGATTATAGTTTATGCTGGTGCTATTATGGTCCTTGTCCTATTCGTTATTATGCTTCTATCTACGGGCGATGAGAACGAGGCATTGCTACGAAAAAGTAAATTGAAACAAGCGTTTGCCTTTACTATATCACTCGCAATGATTATACTAATCGCAAGCTACATTACACTTGAATTCGGAATTAAGCCCATTGTTACAGATTTTAATACTCTCAATGGCTCTGTTAATGCGGTCGGCGGAGAACTATACACAAACTTCCTATTTCCATTTGAAGCCATCGGTATTCTTTTATTATCCGCTATTATAGGGGCGGTGATGCTTTCAAAGAAAAAAATATAAACTAAATATGCTACAAGAATTTTATTTAATACTATCGGCAATTATATTTACTATCGGAACGGTCGGTGTCCTTACACGTAGTAACGCTATTGTGATATTTATGTCTATTGAACTTATGCTTAATGCAGTCAATCTTAGCATTATCACCTTTGCTTCATTCTCTAATGACCCTGTAGGACAAGTATTCGTATTCTTTGTAATGGCTGTTGCTGCTGCTGAAGCGGCTATCGGACTTGCTATTGTAATTGCGCTATACCGATTAAAGAAAACTATGTTCATAGACAACCTTAAACTTTTACGAAATTAAGACCTATGACCCAAACACAACTATATAAAACAACTAAACAATAACGAATTTTCTATAATATAATATCGAGGTTACTATGAAAAATAAAATTACTCTTTTATTTTCTCTACTAATTATGTCTCTCGTCCTTGTATCTGCTTGCAACAAGGATGCCACTATCAGCGAAACTCTTTTATCAGAAGACGAAAAAAAAGCTGAAAAAAACAAAATACAGGAAGTCCTAAAACTTTACAACAAAGCCGCCAATGAAAAAAACTGGTCTAAAATGGTGGCTACACTCGCTTCCGATGTTCATTTCTTCGGAACGGACTCAGGTGAAGTTTCTGCAAATATGGACGCATTCAAAACTAAAATGCAGACCCAATGGAACGAATACGATTCCATTGTCTATGGTGAAATCCATGACCTCTACATTGAATTGGACGACTACGCAAGGTATGCCAATGCTATTTTTGGCTGCCCTTTCACTATCGTTAAAAAAGGTGCTGTGCCAGAAAATCTATACGTTGTATGCCAAAGGACGCTACAGAAAGACCCAAGCACACAATCTTGGACTATCAAAAGCGGTATACTTGCTGTATCACGCGTTGAGAGATAACTATTCACTAATTCACGCAAAAAAGGCAGTCAATATGATTGCCTTTTTTTTAATTCAATAACATAAAAAATCAGATTCCAATATGTCCGATTTTCCTAAAAATCTCATACAAGCAGATGACCTTAATAGCGAACATCTAAAATTAATTTTTGATAAAGCAAAATACTTCGAAGACAATTTTACAAATACCATTCAGAATGGAGAACATTTCCCAGATTTGAAAGGACGGACGGTCGCACTTGCTTTCTTCGAAAATTCTACTCGCACAAGGAATTCCTTTGAATTGGCTGCAAAGCGTCTCTCTTCCGATGTCCTTAACTTCTCTGCTAACCAGAGTTCGCTCGCCAAAGGTGAGTCGATTGCCGATACCATTCGCACAATAGACGCTATGATGGTGGATATATACGTTGTCCGAAACCAATACAATGGAACACCCGCTTTCATTGCATCTATTACCAATAACATAGTTGTAAATGCTGGCGATGGCAAGCACGAGCATCCTACACAAGCAATACTTGACGCCTATACTATCCTCAAACATTATGGTAAAGTTGATGGATTGAATGTAAGCATCATTGGCGACATTATTAATTCCCGTGTAGCACGCTCCAATATCACTATGTTGCGAACACTCGGTGCTGATGTAAAACTATTCGGACCGGGAACACTACTACCACGCCATTTGAATTGCTGGAATGCTCCCATCCACGACAACATTAATGATGCAATAGAATGGTCGGATGTGATAATCCTACTACGCATACAGAATGAGAGAATGGATTCCGGCTTGCTGCCTTCTATCTCTGAATACGTGAAGTTCTATCAAATCAATGTCGCTAATTTTGCAAAGAAAGATAAAATAATATTGCTACATCCGGGACCTGTAAATTACGGCGTTGAGTTGGAACACAATGCAAGCAAATTGCATAATTCTATGATTGACCGACAAGTCACAAACGGTGTCTTCACTCGGATGGCAGTGCTATCGCTATTGGCGAATAGATAAAATACTTTTAACTTAAAACAAAATGATTCAAATACGAAACCTATCCAAATCCTTCGGCGATAAGCAAATTTTGTCTAACATCAACCTTGACATACACCTCGGCGAGACCCTATGTATCATAGGTAAGTCCGGCTGTGGTAAGTCCGTTTTGCTGAAACATATTGTCGGCTTGCTACAACCCGATAGTGGCTATGTATCAATGGATGATAGCAAAATCTCTGCTCTGGACCAAAAGCAATTATTCAATGTTCGCAAGTGTATCGGATATGTTTTCCAAGGTGCCGCTCTATTTGACTCTTACAATGTATTTGAAAATACCGTTCTGAAATTATTAGAAAGTGGCGAAAAGGATTATACCAAACTCGCTAACGATGCAAAGTTTGTTCTCTCCGCTGTCGGACTATTACCCGAAGATATTAACTCCTCAGAGTTTGAAAAAGAATGGACGATACTTGCAAATAAAAAGCCATCCGAACTTTCCGGTGGAATGAAAAAACGTGTCGGAGTGGCTCGTGCATTAATCGGCTCGCCGGACTACATATTCTACGATGAGCCGACAACAGGACTTGACCCCGTAACCTCACAACAGATAGATGACCTAATAGCAAACCTCGCAAACCAACTTAAAGTTACATCCATTATCATCACTCACGATATGTTTTCTGTCTATAATATAGCAGATAAAGTTGCAATGTTGCACGATGGGAATCTCCATTTCTATGGCAGCATTCCAGAAATCAAAAATTCAAATGATGATGTTGTTAGAGAATTTATAGAACGCTACCAGTAATTATTTTCATAATTATCTGTTTGTAACCCCTATGCCAGACCATAAATTATGTGTAATATTTCTTACAAAATGAAAAAAAAAGGGGTTATTTTAGCACTTTTGCACAATATCCACCAAATTTATCCACAAAATACGAAAATAAATTGTTTATTTGGAAAAATATAAATATTTTTGTAATTGCAAAGAGAAGTGTTTTTTGCATACTTAGTGTTGCGCCCGTAGCTCAACAGGATAGAGCATTGGATTCCGGTTCCAAAGGTTGGGGGTTCAACTCCCTTCGGGCGTGCTAATACACATTACACAAGATTTTATACACTATATAACATACATTATACAAAATGAAAGACAATAAATCGATGGAAGAATTAGAACAAGAAGATTTCGATACCACCGCTGGAGCCAGCGGATTCCGCACCGAAGCGAGTGGTATAAACGCTTTCGTCCAAAACAATGGCAAGAAAATAATCATTATCTCTATCGCTGTTATCATAGTTGTAGGGCTCGTTCTCCTATTCCGTATGAATAGCCAAAAGAACGAAGCAAACGCAGCAAAAGCGCTATCCCGCATAGAGAACCTTTACCTACAAGGGCAATACAACGATGCACTATACGGCAACGATAATATCCCTTTCGTTAGAGGCGAAAAGGTTATCGGTCTTATCGCTATCGTCAGTGAATACGGCTCTACTTCTGCTGGTCAGCGTGCCGCTCTATATGCTGCAGATGCTCTATTTATGCTCGGTAAATACCCAGAATCTAAGACCTATTACGAAAAATCTATAAACTCAAGAGTAGAAGAAATTAAAATAGGCGGTCTCGCCGGAACCGCTGCTTGCAACGAGAAAGACGGCAAAATAAAAGACGCTGCCGAAGGATATATCAAAGCTGCAGACCTTATTTCCGATGACGGACTTAAACTCAGATATATGTATTTCGGCGGTATATGCTACGAAAAAGCAGGCGATGCTGATAACGCAAAAAAAATCTATAGAGATATTATTAATCTCAACAAATATGGCGAATTCAATAACCTCGCAAAAGCCGGTATAGTCCGTCTAGGCGATGTTATTGATTAAGCACACATAACTACGCATTATTAATTATTATATTTACTATTTTTAAATTATTTTCGGAGGTAACATGAAACGATGTATTCGTTTATGTTTATTAACATTAATTTTAGGAGTCCTTGCCTTTTCTGGCATGAACGCCGATGACAAGGTGCTCTTGTCTGGAACAATTACCAAGGACTCAGTCAGGGTATTGCTCAAAGACAAAGTGTACTACCTTAATCAGCAACTCGTTGTGCAAGGTACTTTGATTATCGAGCCAGGAACCCGAGTAGAATTCTACGACAACGGTAGAATTCTCGTCGGCACTGGCGGTCGACTCATCGCTGATGGTTTCGCTAAATTAGCAAAACATCCGCGCCCATCTAATCTTGCCACAACTACACAAATCGTAGCATATTGGACAGAAGAGGGTTATGCGGATATGAGATGCTTCTTATTCCCTTTCGCAGAGACGAATAAGTTGCAAGTTCAAACTTCTGGTTTAGACGCATTAGAGACCAAACAACGCGAACGCACTATTAGCCCATTGAAGTATAACACAATCTTCAATGTCGCTATTAACACACAAACAAGAAGTTTGGTCAATATAGCTGACCCAACTAACCCGTTTTGGCCTGCACCTGCAGAAGTAAGTGTGACCAATCAAGATGGAACTTTTTCTGCTCACAACTTAGTTGCAGCAGACGACCCCAACATTGTTGTTGTTCCTTATGAGACCGCTATGATGTTTATGGCTGCTCGTATGGATTTACCACCTGCTTCAAATGTTCAACTCAAAATGAACGATTGGACAAGAGCTGATGGCAGCAATGTGAACATTACACCAGCTACAATCACTTTTATCGGACAACCACAAAATAATATGTCCCGTGAATGGGGGCATATCGTTGTTATGCCAGGTGCGAGAGCTGCTTTCTTTAGGAATTGCGAATTCTCAGAATTCAAGAAAGACACAACTGTAGATAACAAGCCATACTACACAAACGCAGACCTACCAAACACACTAAGCCCACAAGAACTCATTCTTTTGAATGATAAGATGCTTTCACTCTCTAATGGTGGCGGTGGTGTAATCACTACTTTCTCTTCAAGAACTTGGCTCGTAGATTGTAATTTCCATAACAACTTCGCTCGTAATAGAGGCGGCGCTGTTCAAATCTTACAAACTCCTACTGCTTACTTCTATCCACAAGGAAGCACAAAAATTACAACAGATACTTTAGGTATCGCAAGATTTGATTTTTCTGAAAACCAAAAGAATACAAAAGTGACAGATGTAGATAAATACTACTCAACTGTTCTTACCCGTGATGTAGCACAATATAATCGCTACCCAATGATTGATAGAATTGATGAGCCAGTGGCAGAAGATGCATACTTCATTAATGATACAAATAGAATGGCTTGGGATGATGCACGTTTGGCTGGCTATCTCGGAAGATTCCGTAACTTGACCTTCAAAGACAATATGGTTCGCTTAGCTGAGACATACCCAATTGTTCAAGGTGCAACAGTAATTAAAGACGATACAAATAAAGTCGCTGAGTATCCTATGAAATGGGGTAATATGGCTTATGGTGGTGCGCTCTATATCGCAGGAACTCCTGGAGATAAAGCACGTCAGTTGGAATTTACTCTCGGTCTCAATGACGCAATTAGATTGGGTGCAAATAACGATATTTACAATCCGAACGTATTCGCTAACTCTACTGGTAACTTTAGAGATTATGTGTTATTCCAAAATAACGTAGCCCAAAACTTACAAAAAGACCTTAACACTGACGGTGCAAAAGGTGGCGCTATCTATGTCGGAGATAATACTTCTCTTATCGTTGCTGGTGAATTTATTAACAACCACACAGATGCAAAATACCTAGTTGATTATACAGGCGAAGGCACTTATACAAATAATGTTGCAACACCTTATATCAATGGTCTTCTCTATTCAAATGGCGGCGCTATCTATTCAGACCCTTCATTCGGTCGCTTGCAAGTTCGCGGTTCTGTTGATAAAGATGCAATGAGAACTATGACTAATAGCGCTAATCCTGGACCAGAAAGACCAAATGCAACTACGTTCACCAATAATGCAGCAGGTGCCGGTGGCGCAATCTTCGTTAATAATGGTGCTCAACAAGAACCTTTATTCTCACCACAAATCGGTGGTTCAGATGAAGACGCTGTTCTAAATAACAATGGCTGGAAAATATTGTTTAATAATAATACTGCTTGGACTGCTGGCGGTGCTATCTATACAAATAGAAATATGGATGTTACCGGTGCTGGTGGTGCTACTAGGGCATACCAATATTCACAAGCGCATCTCGTTAGATTCGTTGATAACAATGCTGGCTTCGCTGGTGGTGCTATCCACGTAGAAATTCCTATCGGAAGTATTGATATTATTCCGGGAATGAGAGTAGTTGATTTACGCCGTGCTGAATTTGTGAATAATACCGTAAATAAATTGCCATACATAAACCCAGACCACGTAAATAACGATATTAATATCCAAAATCAAGTTCGCGGTGGCGGTGCAATCTATACACTTTGGGCAGACCCAAATGTTGTTAGAGCCGTAAATTTCGAAGCTAATAAAGTGTATAATGGTAATGGTGGCGCTATGGCTATTGTTAATCCACATTCAAAGACAGAGCGTCTATTCGTGACTGACCTTGATAGAGTTTATTTTGCTCCAATTCCAGCACAATACACCCACTTAGAGGGTCTTCCACAGGTTGCAATCGGATATACTTCCGTAAATAATCCTTTCACTTATGGTGCTTATACAGATGCAAACGAAAAGTATACTGTAACTTATCCAGATGAGTATTCTGGCAGTGAGTTATTACTCGGAAGCAATATGGTTAAACAAGTTGTTGGCGGTATGCTTAATAGATTTAACGAAAACTCCGCTTTTGTGGATGAAGCAAAAGGTCAAAACCAAATAGAGAATTATGGCAATACCCAAATTACAAAGGGCTACATTATGCCTAATGCAAATTTGACAAGCCAACATTGGTTCACAGCAGACAACGCAATTATCGCTGGTAATGGCGGTAGTGTAATTAAGGTTAATAACAATAACAATGTTATCACTTGGTCAGAAAGATATAATGATTCACTTTGGGGAACTCGTAATCTTACCGATATGGTATTCCCATCGGCAAACTCTGGCTATATAGCAGATAACTATGGTAATATATACAAAACAAGCGACCAAGGCGGACATTGGGTTACTAAACATATCACAATAGACGCAGTAGAAAGCATTAACGACATCGCTGCAATTAGCGGTGCTTACGAACAAGTTCTCGCTGTCACCTCACAAGGTAGAATCTATCGTTCAGTTGATGGTGGAAACATTTGGACTAATAATGGCAATCCATTCCCTAAAGTGCTTAACGGTGCTACTTGGGTATCAGGAACAACTGCTTACATCGTTGGCTCAGAAGGAACAATCGCTCGCTCATCAGACGGTGGCACAACTTGGGTTGCTCAACTTATACAAAGTCTTAACAAAGATTTATATAAAGTGGCGTTCAAGAGTGCTTATGTTGGTTTCGCTATCGGCGACCAAGGAACATTCGTAAGGACAACAGATGGTGGCGCTACTTGGAATATTGTAACAGGTATTTTCCCGACTACAGAGAAATTAATATCAGTTGCCATATACGGACAAGACATCGTTTATGTTGGAACAAATCACGGTTTAGTTTATAAATCAACAGATGGCGGTAATAATTGGAATTTATTAGGTAAGAATTTTGGTTCTGCTATCAATTCTATATTTATCTATGATGCAAACACAGTAATGGTTGCTGGCGATGGCGACTTGCTATGGAAATCAACAGATGGTGGCGATAATTGGATTACACAAATACCTACAAATATCTCTAAACAAGTTGGTAATCCAAGATTACACGGCGGTATAGCTAACTTAGTTGAAAATGGTATTGGTCTCGGTGGCGCTCTCTATATCTTGGACTTCGTTAATGATGGCGTTGCTGCAAGGACAGATAGCATTAAATTTAACCGCAATAGATTTACAGACAACTTCGCTTTCACTGGCTCAGTTGTGTATTCAGATAACTTTAACTTAAAGTTATTCTTTAACCGCTCACTTATCAGAGGCAATAAAACTGACTTAAATAATACTATCGGCGCCGACCAAAATGCTATAAATGGTCCTCTTAATAGAGACCCACAATATGTAGAAAGAAATTACGCATCATCAGATTTAGCATCCGCTACTATCTATGGCGAAATTCAAGGTCCATTCCCAAGTTCAAAGTTCTCAACCTTAGCAAACTCAATATTTGAAAACGATGCCCGCTTCTTAATCAGATTGCCAGATGCTCCAAATACAAAGGGCATTATGGAAGGACAACCTTCAACAATCGGAACCGGCGGTATCGATACCCTTATCGGTAACTATTGGGGTAAGACAGAAGCAAATGTATATCTAACAATACTTAACTTACATCAAGACCATACTGGCGGACATCTAAACTTAGATAAAGTGCCATCGTTCTTCGTTGAAAAAGTAGTTAGAGGCGAGAAATTAGTTGCAGATAAGAACTATTTACCTTTCTACAATGTTGTAGGAACTGACCTAAGAAGACAAGGTCCATTTGAATATAATACTTCCGACTACCAAGGTAGCGAAAACAATAGTATATATACTTACAGACAAATAGAACTTAACAATGCCGACTTAGACCAAGAAAACACTCCTGCTGATTTTACTATTCCAGAGAAATATTTATTCTCATTTGATATTTATGATTTGCACGATAAAGGCACAGATATAAAGACAGCCGATTATTCGAAACGCCGTATGTTCCCAATTGAGGACTTCGCAGTAGGTAATCCAATCGCTATTTACTTAGATGACCCTAATTATGTTGACCAGTTCGACCAAAGAACAAATACAGAAGTAAAAGAAAAATATGTAAGACGCTTATTAAGAAACCCAGAGTATGCAGATGCTATTGCAGGTATTGACGCAAATAAAGAGCCAATTTATGTAGACCCGATTCTCCACTCATTGCAAGGCGTATGGGCTCCAAAGGTATATGATTCAAATCTTACAGACCCATTGGTTCCACGCTACTATCATCCAATAGGATTGCCAATTTACTTGGAAGCAAAAGCACGCACATTGGAAGGCGATTACAACGCAACCAATAGAGATATTAAACATCAAGCTTCTACTGTATTCTTCGTAATTAATGAAAATACACAAGATTATATTCGTGTAGAATTGAAACAAGTTCCGGAATCTTATAACGAAGCAGAAGGCGGCTTATGGGCTGGCGATGTTCTTAGAACAACCGTATTCTTAGTTCCAGATTCAACAAATAGAAATTCAGCTGAATTGAGAAGAGATAAAGAAAATTTACGCAACTTAGGAACAAATGGTAAGTATCCATTCGGTGGCGAAAATACTCTTACTATGCTTAAGAAATTATCTCCAAGATATGATAACATTAACTATGCCGGCATAGAAGAAGCAGCATTGAATGAAGATTATGCTGCACTTATCGGACGTAAATATCAAGTAAATTCAACTAATTATAGAGATTACAATCCTGGTGCTTACTTCAATATGGGTGGAACAAATCCATTGTTCTTTAATAGACCACTTATGCCAGAAGATAATGATGTAATAGTTGGCGCACAAACAGAATCAAAGACAACATATTTCGCTGGCGAAAGATACGGCACGCTACCTGCAAATGTGGGCGATGTAATTCGTGTAGTTTCACGTAATGTTCTCTGGAGACAAGGTTTCCAAAAGGCATACGATGGCGGTCTCGTATTTATCGTTGAAAGTGGAATTCAACCTCCATTATTCACAGGCGATGTAAATATGTATAATGACTCAACAGGCAAACTTAATCCTTATATCAGCGACAAGAATGGTAATTTCCCAATTTACCGTAATGATAGAGTAGATGAGAATGGTAACTATACTGAAAACGAATTAAAGAACTACGAGTTGCTTAATAAAGTATGGGTTCATACAGATAGAGAGTATCCAGCAACAAAGGGACTTTACTCAAATCCGAACTTACCAGATAACGTTCGCGGAACAGATGTAATTCTATCCGTAACAGCAAATGATTTGAATAACTTCGTAGACCCACGCTATATGCTATTACCAGGTGATTATACTTCATTAATCTATACTTGGGAATATGCAAATCGTAATAACGCACTAAGACATTGGTTAATGGTTGATACAATTAGACAAGAAGAAGTAGTAAATGGCGAAATAGTTCGTGGCTACCTTAACTTCAAGGGCTTCCCAATTAATCCATATATCGTTCCGGGCGGCGAAGCAATTCGCGTTGGCGTGGCTAACTATGCAGGTCAAGCATTAATAGATTCATTGAAAGCATCCCACTTAGATAACGAAGTTGCTAAATACTATCAAACATTCCCACCTTACTTGTTTACTCCTTATTATAACGAAGACCAAACAGGTGAACCGGATATGACAGCAAGATTCTTACAACAAGATTCACTTGGAATATATGGTAACAAAATAAATTCACACGACTTAACTATCTTCGTAATGGATTCATTACCACGATTTATTCCAGATGAAACAGACCCGTATCGTTCAGAATCAAGTGTCTATGGTAAAAATTTCAAAATCAAGAAAGGAGACGAAAATAAAGTTGGAGATACCTGCAATGTTTATGCTGAAGTTCCATACGAAGCATCTTTCTTCCAAGCTGGTAGAACATATAAAGATGCAACAAGCAAAGTTTTAGTAAATCTTGCTGAAGGTTTCTTACGTTTCAAAATGGACATCAATACAGACGATGAGTTGGAAGATGCAACAGCAGAAGTTAAGGGCTGGGACTTCCGTTATGGAAGAACTGCTTATACTTTCGGCAATGTTGGAACTCTTAAAGGAGATTCACTTGTTGTAGATACACTTAGCGGTAACAAAGATGATTACCATATCATCGCACAACTTAGACCAAGTTGGATGATGTCAGAATATATGTATAGATATGCAAATAATGATGTATTAGATGATTATTTGATGGACTTCAACCAAAAGGGTCAAATCAATTTGAGAATACCAGAAGCAGAAGCATTAGAATTATTACTTCGTCACGATGTAGAAAACAGAATTGCTTACAATACGGATACACTTATGGCTATCGTTGCAAATGATGGACACGGTGGCATTAGCACCAAATTCATTGACTTGTATGTGAACTTCCAACCGAAATTTACAACAACTTATCTACCAAATGCAACAGAAGGTCAAGAATATAATATGAAACGCGATTCAATTAGCTCGATTAGAATATTTGATGCAAACGCTGACCAGACACATACGTATATGTTAATCTATAAAGATGAACCAGCAATGGCTGTTGTATTAGACCCATCTTTCCCAGAGGAAACAACTAAGAGTTTAGTTCCATACAAGACAACACCAGAATGGTTAAAAATAGAGCCAATCAGCGGTATTCTTTATGGAACACCTGGCACAATTAGAGATATGAAAGATACACTTGTTACAGTTAGTGTGCTTGTAATGGATGAAGATGGTCTTGCAAATATAGATACATTCCATCTTAGAGTAGCAACTGGCAACTGTGTTCCTGAAATTAGTATTCCTCCAGTGATAGAGTGCTTAGTATCAGGTCAAACGATAAATGAAGAACTTACAGTATTTGATAGGGACCTTATTCGCGATAATGGCGACGTGACCAGAAACGAGCGATTAACTTTAACAGTCGTAAATCCTGCAAGCGGTCTTACTGTTGAGCCATCTGTAATTACAGGTGTATCAGCAGATTCAATGAAAGTATATTTGAAAAATACTGGAAGTGGCTTTACTTACAATAAGGCAGATTTGATTGCCGGCAACCGTCTTCCTGTTAGCATAAAAGTAACAGATAGAGCAGGCGCAAGTTCAACTATTGATTTCAATATCAGAGTGTCAGATGAAGTTGTGTTTGCAGCAGAAGTCAATGTAGAAAACAGCATAGGTCACAACAAAACACTTATCTTCGGAACAGCAGCAGATGCAACAACAGGCGATGCTTTAGATGGTAAACTTTTAGGTGGATTAGATGAGAAATATTGCGAAATCGAAATTCCACCATTACCGAACCAAGACGTATTTGATGCACGTTGGTCAATTCCAGAGGTAAACGGAACTTACAGAAATATCTTCCCAACAGCAACTCACGCTGCAAATTTAGAATATCGTTATAGAGGCGTATTCCAAGCTGGTGGTGTTACCAATAGTGCATCTCCAAATTATCCTGTAACCATATCATGGAATCCAAAACAAGTTCCAGCAATTGGTGCTGCGAACAATCCGTATGGCTCAACTTGGAGAATTATAGATGGAATATCAAATGGAAATTATTTCAGCGTAAATATGAGCAATGTAGCAGATAATAGACGAATTAGTTCTAACGTTAGCTTTGAAGAAGTGTCAGACGACCTCGTTAAAATAGTTATCTTAGATAACCGCCTAACCAATTTCCACATAATACACAATTGGGGAGGATTTACTGGTATTGACGATACAGAAGACAATAACTACACAACTGCAATACTTGGCGTAAATCCAGCACCACTAACTGCTGATAACCAAGAAGGCACACTTAAATTTGAAGTTTCAAAATCAGGTAATGTCCTAATTGAAATGTTTGATGTATTAGGTAATAAAGTATGTAACATCGTAGACGGCTACTATACAGCAGGTCAATATAGCGTGAACTTTAATGTTCGCGATTTCTCTGGCTCCAAGTTGTCAAGTGGCTCATATAACATAAGAATGCTATCAGGTACTACACCTTCAACATTCTCACTAATAATAGTTGCACAGTAATTGAATTACAAACCACGGCAGGTCTCAGTAGTGGGACCTGCCCTAATTAAGATTTATTTATTAATTATAAAAGGAAATTAAAATGAGAAAACCATTCTTATTTATACTTGGTATTACTGTGGCTTGCTTTGTGCTATCAAATACACCCACAGTAGCTGATGTATATAATCAGTTTGCACGAGTAACCTACCGGGACTTGTGGCGAACAGAATTAAAGGACTTCAGATTGCATGATACATTGCAATCACGTCTAACCGGTATTGACCCAGCTTTAGGTCATACATTCACCGATGGTTCAACAATCGGTGGTGTTAAACTCCCAAACGAATTCAGAATATATCACGGCTCAGCCAGTAACTACTCTGAAGATGCTAACCTCGATGACGGTTATGCACTCGTTCCACTTGGATTTACATATAGATACAATAATCAAGATTATACTCATATCTATGTGTCAATCAATGGCTTTGTTACTTTTGACCTTCCTCCGGGATTGCCAGAGATAACAAGAAACCCAGAAGGTCTATTCTATCTAGATATGGGAAGTATGCCAAATAATGTAATCGCTCCATTTTGGGGCAACCACAAATATTGGCAAAATAATAGAGACAATTTGGATAGCGGTCTCGCTCCATCCCAAATTGGATATGTTCATTACAAACATGAAGTTGAATATCCAGCAGGTTCAGGCGAATTCGTTGAAATTAACGCTTGTCTTATCCAATGGAAAGACCTTAACGTAAATTACCTTGCTAATGATGGTATAACTAAGTTCAAAGGCAATGTTACTTCTTTCCAAATGGTTATCTATGAAGGTCCAGATGCAGAAGTTGCTAAACAAGGTGAAGTAGTTTTCCGCTATGGTGAATATGGACCAACTAAATCCCAAGAAGATAACAATAAGACAGGGCAAGAGCTTGGAACGAGCAATAGTTTTGCTGCTTCTATCGGTTTCAAAGGTAATACTCCAATGACTGCCTATAATCAAGCAGATTTCATAAACGCTATCTATAATGGTTTCTGGCCTGACCTACCAGCAAGCGAGTTCTATCAAAAGAACTATACTACGCTCAACTCACGTTACACACCATTATCTCCAGGTGTTGCTATCGTTTTAGAAGCAAACTACTCAATCAAAGGCGATGAGAATTGGGGTGATGGCGATGCAGATATGTCAAAGGCAGAAGGCGGAAGACACTTACCTTGGTCAAGTGACCCTAAACGCTTTGTTACGATTAACGATGTTCGCACAATTATGCGTTCAATCGCAATTAACGAACCACTTGATTCATTGTTCGGTAATGCAGCATTCCACGGTGATGTTCATCACGATGGACGCTACTACTATATGAGCAAAAACGATGCAGGTATTTACAGACAAATCGCAGAAACAGGCGAATATGTTCTCAATAACCAAGATGCACTTGGTGCAGATAATCCGGATGATGTGGATGGCTTACTTTCACGTGATACGTTCTATCTTAGGAAAGTTGGGTTATTAGAGGGTGGCTACGGATTTGATTTACATCACGGCGATAACGCAAACTATATTGATATTGACTTCTATAATTCTGGACTTGTTACCGTAGATAATAAGGTTCGCAGATTTAGAATTGTTGAAACAGATAACTCTAATTTGTTAGACCCAGCATACCAAATCAGAATTGCAGTAATTGACCCTAATGATAGAGAATTGTTATGGGCGGTTTCAGAAAATACTGTTAATTTGGTTCCGGGTAATATTACTTTCAGATTGAAGAAAAATATCATCTGGCGAACAAATAGCATTTATGAAGAAGTAGAATGGATACAAAATCCAAAAGCAGAAATATTCTATGAAGCTAATGAATTGGATGCTTCGTTCATTCTAAGTTATTTTGGTGCATTGATACCACGTCTTCCTTGGATTTATGAGAACCCTATTTTTGATGGTAAGGGAAAACTCACAACTCCTTATAAGGTAGCAGATAATATCGTTTTTGATAACGCTGAGTTAGTTAATGGATACCTCAAAGTTCCAGTATATTACAACGGCTTAGTTAATGGCGCTGCTTCAGTAGCAATGAATATAAATGTTAATATTCTTAATTTCGAAAGTGCAAGTTCAGACGTATTGGTTGATTATTCAAATGTAACTAAGAATTTAGTTGCTATCTCCGATGGCTCATTTGACCCAACAAAACCAATTGCTTACTTAACGATAGAAAATACAAAAGAATTCACTGCTACTAACATTCGATTCAGTGGCAAAAATGTAAATAATGTAACATATAAAGCAGAAGTTGTATTGGCAAATACTGCTGAAAATGCTTTATCACAGAATACTCCAAATCCTGTTCTTTCAACAACTTCTTTCAATGTGAATATCTCTAATGCAGGCACCTATCGCTTATCAATTTATGATATGTCTGGTAACCTCGTTAAAGTTATCGCAAATGGTGAAATGGGCGTTGGAACAACAGAATATACTTGGAATGCAACAAACACAAACGGTAACAGAGTATCTGAAGGCACCTACTTCTATAAATTAGAAGGAGATAACTTCAATGCAACAAAGAAAATGATTGTTATTAAATAATTGTAAGTAATGATACAAAACGCAATTACAAAAATACAATCTGTAATTATCCCATTGAGTTGGCTACTGCTTATATGCAGTAGCTACTCATCAGTGGGAGATACAATATACCCAAAACTAAACGCTAATAAAACAGAAATAGACCTCTGTAATAGCAACCCAGACGAAAAAGAATTTTATATTGTCGTAGAACTCGGACAGAAGATAGAAAAAAGCGATTCGCTTATAAGTTGCGAATTAGTAATAGGTTACGACAAAACCAAGATAATGCTGGACAATTTTTTTACCACGAACACGCTGTTCGAACAATTTACGGATTACGGTCCATATAAATTTATTGACTCGCTCGGCAGTTCCTATAACCTATTGATATTACAAGCAGGTAACTTAAATAGACCTGCGAGTAGTGCAACAAATATTCCACTTGTGGTAATTTCAGGTAAATTTATCACAAATGATTGGATTACGACGGAAATCTTCATTGAAGATATTGCTATGAATAATGAATTTAAGCATACGTGCCAATGGAGCACTAATAGCGTCGCTACAATGACCGCTGTTTCAAAAAATTTGCCTGAGAGAACACTTAATCTTAATGATAGTGTAAGTAGCATAACTATCAAGGACTTATCCGATAGTGCTATGTTGCAATATGGACTGATTACAAATCAGCCAGAATATCTAAAAAACTTCACTGCCGAAATTTCACTCGGCGATGAAAATAATATCGAAATCAATAACATAAATATAAATAATTCATATACTTATGAAATAGTATATGCAGATAAAAATAAAATAATTGCCGATGTCGCTTTGGGGGCAATTCCAAATGAAACGGTGTTTTGCACGATAAGTATAATACGGACAAATGCGGATAGTTCGGTAACTCCAATAATAGCAAGGATATATGATATTAATAAAGAATCTTGTTCAATGAACAACGAGCCGGATACGACTTATATAATTTGCAATGACTTAACATCAATAATTGATGAAAATACAACGTATTGCTTGGTGAAGCAATTGGACGATAGAACAATACAAATAAATACTATAGCAAGTATATTAAATATAACGCTTTATGATATTCTTGGGAATACTATAAACGCAAACATACAAATGAATGGTAGCAACGAAGCAGTGCTTTACCTGCCATCATTACCAAAAGGGCTTTATTATCTAAAGATAGATAATGCAAGTGCTTATAAAATACATAAATTGATAATTAATTAGTTTTACTTAAATATTTCGGAGGTTTCTTAATGGAACTTTTATTCAATCGCATAATGCGAACAAAACTTATGAAGACATTTGTCATTGTCTTCCTATCTGGTTTGTTGTGCAGCACAGCTGCTTTAGCGCAACTACTAAAGCCGGACCTACCAATTTTAAGCTTTGGGGTTCGAGAAGGTGGCTCAATATATACAAGAGGTGCCGACATAGACCCAGAAAATTGGTGGCCAGATAACAGAATCTGGACAGTGCCATCCAGAGTGATTTCTGATGGTAACAATACTTTATGGAACGAAGTGCTTGTTCCGGTATTTATCCAAAATACTTGGTTCAATGTGAACAAAGTTGCTGGCTTAGAGTTTGAAGAGATTTCTTCATTCACTTTTAGAGTTTACTTTGACAACCAAGTCCTTCAGTTCGTTGATGTTGTGAAACATCATCCTTATACTCGCGAGGAAGCAGAGAATTTGCAAAATACTCGTTATTATGCTTCTAACATAGGTCTCGCTTACATAGAGCCACTAGCGAAAGAATTTACCCTTTCCACAAGTGTAGAAAATGTAAGTGATTACTTCGGCTACTTTAATGTTAATGCAAAGAGACAGGGCTCAAGAGTTACTGTTTCTGGTATCGCTTCAAGTTTCAAAAACTTAGATACAGCAAGAGGCAATAAAGTTTTAGTATATCTAAAGTTTAGAGTTCTCGCAACTCAAAACACACCGCTCGGTCAAAATCGTCTTTCAAAGTTATATTTTGACCCAACTTACATTCTTTATAACGGCATAAATATCACTAAAGACAAAGGATTGAAGCTGTTAAAGGATTTCCCACTTAATATTGCTACACAAAGTTGGTTCGCTAATCCTGCAGCAATAACTGGCACTAACGACAATTTGGATTATTATAATCCATCAATTAACATCACAGAGCAATACAATCAAATGCAAGCAAAAAGCATTGGTATTCAAAATGATTATCAGAATTTTATAACCCCCGAGCGTTATAATGCAGACCCATATCTACCCGGTAGCATTGACCTTAGAGTTATGAACGATAGACCTAATTTCATATTTGATGTTGTTAATCCAAACCAAATTCCTCAAGAAGCACAAATCGCTCTCGTTGAGGATAATGACCCATCTACTTGGAAATTGACAGTTCCAATTATAGCTGACTCATTACACGGCAAGCCAACATTGAACTATAATATGAGAGCAGAACGTGCTATTGATGTATCCATTTCCCGCAACGAAAAATGCACAATGGAAGACATTATCATAGAAACCGACCAACCATGGCTCAGAGTTCGTAGCACTCCATTGCCGGATACTTTATTTGAAAGCAAGTTTGGCACAAACACTCCTATCCGCAGAATATTTGTTCAAAGAATCAACCAACTCATTGATGCCAATAGCAACGACTATAACCCATTTGAAGCAGATGAACTCGTTGATGTTAATAAGCCAAGAAAATTCAGATTATACGCAGATTGCGATAGAACAGGACTTATACCAGGTGAATATTTTGGATATATTACTCTAAAATCAGCATTTGATAAATATGAACCAACTCGTATATTAGTCCGTTTCGTTGTGTTAGATAACCCAACTGAGCATGCAAATGCTGTTCCAACAGGCGTTGTTACTCCTTTTGGTATCACTCTTAAAGTGACTCCTTTCAATGGTTTGAGAACTGATTTGACAAAAACAATTATTATGGGCTCCGCTCCATTAGCAACAACCTCTGTTGATACTCTATTTGGTGAGTTCCCTTATAATAATGGGCTTGGATTCGATAGATTGGGTAATAGCATTACTTTTGATGCTCGCTTCTTCTTAGATACAACTCATTACCCACGTCCAACTGCAACAGCAGATGTTCCAACTTGGTTGTCTCTTGCAAGAAATGGTTTCGGCGATATGGCACATTTTGATGGTATGCCTAATGGTACTGCTGATGACAAACAACCTCGCTCTAATTCACGCGACATCAGAAGTTCATTGCCATCCAATAGTTCGCATATTTTCTATGTAAAATATGAATACCTTAATGGTAAAAGCGAAGATTTCTATCCTGTTATTTTACAATGGGATGCGAAACAATTCAATAACACAGCAAACACTATTTTCTTGAAATATATGGATAATGGTGCTTTATATGTTAGAGATATGAGAAATGAGGGAACTTCTATCGGTAGCGATATGTATCAATTCGCTTTCAATGATAAACAAGTAAAAGAGTTCTGGATTGAATATACTGTCGGCGAAGAACAAGCAAACGACCTCGTTGATAACTTCGGCGACCCAATGATTATGCCAAATGCTTGGAATTTCGTGTCATTACCACTTAATCCAATCAACAAGGACTACAAATATATTTTCTCAAATGCTTTGAACAAACCTTACTACTTCTCATTGAACCAATGGCAAGAAACAGATATGCTTCAGCCGGGTATTGGATACTTCTTGAAATATCAAAACGTTGTTGATAAAAAATTCTTCGGCGCTTATTTCGATAGAATCAATTCCGGTAATTTCCCAGTTAGATTATACTCTGGCGACCAAGCCACTGGCGGATGGAATGCTATTGGTGCTCTATCTGTTCCTGTAAGTATTGATAGAATTGGTTTCGATACATATCTGTCGGAAGTTGCAAACCCTGATTATACTTTACAAAATGGCGTTTGGGCTTATAGACCAAAGAATGGATATGCAGAAGTTGCTTCTCTATTGCCAGGTAAAGCATATTGGATTAAAGTAGATAAAAATTCTTACTTAAATGTAAGTCGTGCAAAATCAATCGCTTCTGTTCCTAATGCAATCAATAACAGAACTAATGGCTTCGATATGATAAACATCTCTGATGCTATTCAAAATTCTGCAAACTTATACGCTGCTAATAACGTTGACGCAAACAACTTCCAACTCCCACCAGCTCCTCCAGCAGGTATGTTTGATGTTCGTTTCGCCCAAGATAATTTCGCTACCGATTACGCTACTACACTCGTTAAAATGCAAGGTGTTAGCTATCCTGTTGTTGTAAATTTCAGCAACCCAAGAGCTAATTACTCTGTTATAGACCCAGTGTCTGGCTATGTTTATGGTGATGTAAAAGCAGGCGTTGCAAGCAATGTTGTTATTGATAACTCTAAGTCCAACTCATTCAAACTCGTTATTGAGGGTTCAAATGAGTCATTCTTTGTAACAGTTAATCAAAACCCAATCACTACAAATTATGCTGAAGTTACATTCGGCATAAATAACAATGATAATGTTAACCTCGCTATTTTCAATGCCTTAGGTAATGAAGTTGCTAACTTCAACGCCGGAACTCTAAATAGTGGTGTTTATAACCATACTTTCGATGTTTCTTCATTACCTACTGGTTCTTATACAGTTAGGTTGACGACTGGCTCTGACGCCAAAATCTTTAGAATGAACGTAGTTAAATAACACCGAATAAATAATATTGGTTACTCAACATTATCTCATTCACTCTTTTGGGCAACTAATTCCAATTAGTTGCCCAAATTTTTATTATATAATTATATTGTATAAGGTATGAAAAAACAAACACTTGCGCTGTTTTTACTTCTGATTCCGTCCGTTGCATTTCCGCAATGGGGTCCTAAAATCAAATTTGAAGTGACAAATGATGCTAAACAACGCACCAACCTATATATTGGCGTGGATTCCAATGCTACCGATGGCTACGATAAAGACGTTCTCTTTATATATGAAGCGGATACGTTGCACGAGGATATGGATTTACCACCACCACCACCAAAATCTATGTATGTTTTGCTAGTAAAGGATTCGCTAAATCCTTATGGTTCATATAGTTATGTGGATATGCGTTCTATTCCCTCAAATTCTTTTTTCCATAAATATCGCATAAATATACGATGGTACAATACTGGAAATCCATGGGTGAATATCCATTGGGGAAAACTACCGTCTGGTATTGACTCAGCAAAAATTCATTGCTATGAATGGTTTGATGAAAGCTACTTCTTTGATATGAAAGGAGATACAGCATTGCGATTGGACAATGAAGCGTATCAAAATTGTGATATATACATTTGGTATAATCAAAATTCTGCTCTGTCCGATGAGCCGAATGTGGAAAACTATTTGACAATTTTTCCAAATCCCGTTGGCGATTTCCTAACTTTCGTAACTCATTCACAAATAACAAGTTACGATAACTTACACTATTCTATATATTCTATGGCAGGCGAACAAGTTCTCGCTAACTCTATAAATACCAATATGATAGATGTTAGTTCGCTGATGCCCGGGTGCTACTCTATAATTATAAAAAATTCCAATGGCGACAATATTTATAACAATTTTATAAAAAAATAAATGGATAATACAAACTCAAATCAAAAAGAAATAAGAACTAAACCGCGCAAAAAGTTACCCCCTAGAAAAAAAGCAGACGATAATGTTGAATCTATTTCTATTGTTATCCCGCTATTTAACGAGGAAGAATCGCTTAACCAATTGGCAGAACAGATAGAAAGTGAAATGAATACGCTCTTCGGCGAAGAATGGGAGGTGATTTTTGTTGATGATGGCTCTACCGATAACTCATACCAAGTTGTTAAGAAAATTCACGATAAGAATAACAAATTCAAAGCGATACGCTTTCGTAGAAATTTTGGGAAGTCGGCTGCTCTGTCTGCTGGATTTGCAAATGCAAAAAATAAATATGTTGCTACGATGGATGCAGATTTGCAGGATGACCCTAAGGAATTCAAGGAGATGCTGCAACTTATTCGCAGAGGATACGATTTGGTTTCCGGATGGAAAAAAACTCGCCACGACCCATTAGAAAAGCGTTTGCCATCTAAACTATTTAATTTCGTTACTTCCAAATGCAGCGGAATTCGCCTTCACGATTTTAATTGTGGCATAAAATTATATCGCCGAGAAGTAGTGCAATCCCTTGATGTATATGGGGAAATGCACCGATACCTGCCTGCTCTGGCTCATTGGAACGGCTTCAAAGTTACCGAAATGCCGGTAGAGCATCACAAAAGACAATTCGGACACTCCAAATTTGGTTTCGCAAGATACATACGTGGCTTCCTTGATTTGCTAACTGTTGTATTTACAACAAGATACTTGAAACGTCCGATGCACTTTTTCGGCGTATGGGGCACAATATTTATGCTTATCGGTTTCATTATTTTCGCCTTTCTATCAGTAGAGTGGCTATGTGGCGAAGTCCATTTGAGCGAGCGTCCGCTCGCTTGGTTCTCTATGGGATTGGTCATTATTGGCATTCAATTTTTCAGCATCGGATTAATAGGGGAACTGCTGGTCAAGCAATCATTTACCAACAATTCCAAAAATTATTTAATAAAAAGTAAAATAAAGTAAAAATATGCAAACACTTTCCGAAGATAAAAATTTCCTTGCCATTGAAGAGCAATTTTCCAACTACGAGGACTCTAAAATTGTAATCCTGCAAGTCCCTTATGAACATACAGTTAGCTACGGTGGTGGCACAAAACTTGCTCCGCAAGCGATACTTGATGCGAGTGCTTTTGTGGAATTTTACGATGACGAATTTAACTCTGAATTATGCTTTGAACAGAAAATTGCTACATTGCCTCCGGTGGATTTGACGGATTGCTACGATGATGAAATGTTGCGTAAGGTTAGATATTTCATAGATAAACTGCTCGCAGACAATAAATTTGTTGTTACGCTTGGAGGTGAGCATACAATTTCTACTGCACCGATTGCTGCTCATTTTTCGAAATATAAGAATATGTCGGTCTTACATTTTGATGCGCATTCCGATTTGCGAGATGAATATCAGAGCTCAAAATATTCTCACGCTTGCTTTATGGCACGTGTCTCCGAATTTTTTCCTACCGAGCAGATTACACAAGTGGGCATTCGTGCTCAATGTAGGGAAGAAGCAGAATTCATTAAGCGTAATAATATCAACACGTTCTACGCTTCTGCGATTAGACGCGGCTTGCATTCCCAAAATTGGCAGAAGCAAATTGTGAACACGCTCGGCAGCGAGGTCTATATTACTTTTGATGTGGATTACTTTGACCCAGCGATTATGCCTACGACTGGCACTCCTGAGCCGGATGGTTTTCTGTATAATGAGACGCTGAATATTTTTAGAGAAATTAAAGCAAGTGGTAGAAAAATCATAGGGTTCGATGTTGTAGAACTTGCGCCTGTGCAAAATATCCATCATACCGATATATTGGTTGCACGGTTGATATATAAACTGATGAATTTCGCTTTCTAACTCTATATTATCCATATACTTATGTCATTACGTATCCTGTTTGTTGCTCTGGCTATACTACTGCTATCCGGCTGCATAAATCCATTTGCACCGGAGCGTGTGTTCTCGGATTTGGATATGCAACCGCTCGGCGACCAGAAGTCAATAGATGGATTTTTCCAAAATTTTCTCTATGCTTATAATATGCGGGATACGTTGGTGTATAGCAATTTGCTGGCGGAGGATTTCATTTTTACATATCGTAACTATGAGCAAAATTTGGAACTTAGCTGGTCGCGGGAAGAGGATATGCACACTACGTATCGCTTATTTAATGCTGCCCAAAATCTGAATTTTATTTGGAATGAAATTACTTCGCAATCAGGCGATGAACTGAATAGAACTATTGCACGCAGTTTCAATTTGACGGTCACATTTCAACCTACGGATGTGGTGTATGTCACCGGAAAAGTGTATTTTATACTGAAAAGGGGCTCGGAAGAGGATAATTGGATGCTGGCTTATTGGAAGGATGACTCAAAATATTAACGACGGACTCAGAAAAACTTGCTTTTTTTGAAGATAAAGAATGCGAACAATGATAATATTACGGCTCCGCTCAAAATTCCTACGAAAGCAAACGGATGGTGTTCCAATAGGTTAGGGACATTCATTCCAAATAAACCCGATATTATGTTCGGTAGCGTAAGGATTATAGTAATTGAGGTGAGTTTTTTCATTATGTCATTGACATTGTTAGAGACAATAGACGCATAAGCATCCATCATTCCTGTTAAGATGTTGCTATATATATTAGTTGTGGAAATCGCCTGCTTTATCTCAATCTCTACGTCCTCGAACAACTCCTCATCATAACCGCCATCTCTATATAGCACATTCTTCAATTTATACAGCAGTAACTCATTGCCTTGTAAGGAGGTTGTGAAATATACCAGCACTTTTTCAATTCGCATCAATGCCTGCAATTCGTCATTCCTAATGGATTTCTCCAATTCCTTTTCCGCCATTTTTATTCTGTTATTGATATGCTTTAAGTACTTGTGATACCAAACAGATGAGCATAAAATCAGCCGCAACAAAAAATTAATATTGCTATCAATTACGATACCTTTGCGATGCGTAAATAGTATAAAATCCTGTATTATTTCATTCGTATGAAAACAAACACTTACCACAGTGCTACCATTCATCATAATACCTATCGGAGCAGTTGCAAATTCCATATCCTCATTAATTCTTATAGGGATACGCATTATTATAAGCGTCCAAGCACCTTCATCATCTATACGCGGACGCTCCTCAATATCTTCTATATCATTAAGAAAATCAATGGGAACGTCTAATTTTTTTACCAAAAATTCAATATCATCCCTTGTCGGAACAAATACATTGGTCCAACATCCTTCCTCCCACTGCGTTAATTCAGTAAGTCCTTGATGTCCCTTGTTGTTATAGAATGAAATCATAAAATTTGATGTTCAATTAATTAATGCTGCATAATGTTAATCATTACTTAGAATTTTGTTCTTATTTATTCGTTGCTCTCGTTTTTGTTTTGCTAACTGCCGTAAATCCACAATCTTATCGGCTTCGTCAACTATTTCCACCCCGAGTATTGTCTCAATCACATCTTCCATAGTTATAATGCCTTCAATACCACCATACTCATCCACAACCAAATACAACTGCTGCTTATTGAGCAATAACTCCTCTAATGTATTGCCAATTTCCGCATTTTCCGGTATAAAATTTATCGGACGAGCAAGTTCCGATAGCAATATTTCCGTCTTTCCATTCAAAGCAGCGTTAAAAATCTCTTTTGTTGTCACATATCCCAATACTTCGTCGTCTATGGACTCACCAGACCATATCGGAAAGCGCGAAAAAATCTGTAACTCTGGCAAATTCAATGCCTCCGATACTGTAATACTTCCTTTGCAGGAGAATAGCACTATTCGCGGTGTCATCACATCTGTCACAAGTATGTCATTGAAATTCATAACGCTTTTGAGAATTCTATACTCGCCTGCATCTATTGCTCCATCCTTGCGTGCTTCTTCCACTAAATCGGTAATTTCTTCCATTCGGGCATCTGGATTTCCCTTGCCCGATATTTTTAAGAAAATATTCGTAACTCTATTAATTATAGGGAGTAGTGGTGCTGTCAGTGCAGATACTAATGTTGCAAATGATACCAATGTATGCTCGCAAAAACGCTTCCCGATTGAGTAAAATACAAAATTTATTACAACTATGCCCAAAATCAAAGTAATGGAGGACAATAAAACCGGCAATATATTCATAACATCGGGGAATATGTTCATTGTCCCTGATAAAAATACTGCCAACAATATGGTAAATGCTTGTATAAATATCAATGTGCCGCAAATCTCATCATAGCGTTCCCATATTTTTGTTAACTTGGATTCCGGATTTGCAGTAATTATTCTGTTATATATTTCTTGGCTTAACTCGCTAATTGAGCCATTCAAAAACGAAATAAATTGGCTAAATGCAAGCAAAAAGGTGATAATTAATATTATAATCATCTATTTGAGGACAATCCTCATATTGTGTAACATACTTATAAATCAGGTAAATATGCTATTTACCTCTAAATTCCTTATCTATGGCGGTTATATATGAAGGATAAGGAATCGTAATCCCTTCTATGCTAATAGTTGGTCGTATTTTCAGTTTCAAACGCGAAGTAGAGCCATTAACTCCACCAATAGCAAGAGCCAAATTCATAACATCGGCATAACCATTATTTCCAAAGAACTTATACAAATCCAAGCCAATATTTATCGGAATTGTAGTTGTTTGGTTGCTTCCCGGTATGGTAATCGGGCTGGTTACGCTACCATTCACAGTTTCTTTATCATCTATCAGCAATACCCAATCAATGTGGCTAATCAGTGCATCAGATTTTTTCCCGGCTGTTGTTGTGCTATTCGGATTATTCGCTAACACATTGAGATTAAAGGACACCGGCATTGTCTTATTTGCAAATGCTTGTGTCAGACGCAAAGCATCACCAACTCCAATATCGCTAATACTATGGATTTGCGATATATTTACGTTATTTACTGCAAAATTATTGGCTGTTCCAAGTTTAAACTGCACATTTTTCAGATTACTTATAGTATTTACTGCTTGCTTCACAGCATTACAGCCGACGAGCATTGCTATAATCGCTAACAGACACGGGAACAATATTTTATGGAATTTCATATCAAAATTATATTGAATTTTTTAAAATAACTACCATCTGCTAATTTTATAGACATTATCACTAATATAGTTCATATAAAATAAGCAGATGAAAGTAATTACAAACGGTTGGGATGCTACTCAATCATTGCACGAATATCGTCTATGGTCTTGTCCAATAATTCGCCTTTTAATGCTTTATCGCATTGTGCTTCAAAGAAATTTGCTTTATCGTTTGCTAATTTCAATGATGAAAGCAATCTTACTTTTGCTATCAACAACTTCTCTTCAATTGGCTTATTCAAAAAGTCATCCGAGCCAGATTCTATTGCTTTGAGCTGATTCTGAACGTCGTTAAGTGCCGTTACGATTACGATTGGAATGCCTGCGGTTGCTGGGTCTTCCTTCAATTTGGCGGAAGTTTGATAACCATCAAGGCGTGGCATCATTACATCAAGAACTATTGCATCTGGATGACGTTCTGCAACTTTATCAAGGCACTCTTGACCATCGTATGCTTCCGCTGCTTCGAAGCCATTGGCATCTAAGTATCTATGCAGGAGTTTCGTGGTTATTTTGTTATCATCCACTACTAATATGTATGGTTTTCTCATTTATTTACCATTAATGTTTGGTTATTAATTGGTTGTATTATATACAAGTTTAATTTTTAATTTAAATTATTCTGCAGGAGTATCGCTCGAAGCATCACTTTCTGATAGACGCATCTTCGTATATTCCTCAAAATCTATTTCATTGGTCTTTGTAAAGTCCAACAGCAAGTCGACATATTTCTTATGTAGCAATCTATGTTGTGTATTATCATCGCTTTTTAATTGCGTTATTAACACCTCTCGCTGTATATCCATTTCGCCAATGCCAGGATTGTTAGCATAGAAATCATCCAAGAAGTTATCGTAATCATAATCCTCTAACTTCAATTCTTCCTTCTCTATTATCCTATTTTCTATCAATTCAGTCCTAACCATCCTACGGGCTGTGTTGTCAATGAAAGCAATCGTTTCGGGGGAATCAAAATCAGTCCCCGGATATTGCTTCTTATAATTTTCCTTCAATGCGGCTATTGTATTGATTACCAATTGCTCAGGCAATTCAAATGTATCGTGCATCTCTACTACCTTTGAGAGCAACTGCTCCTCTACCTGCTGGCGTGAACGGGAATCCCATTCCTTCTGTATCGCAAAGCCAATCTCCTGCTTAAAGTCCTCTATATTATCAAACTTCTCGCCACTCGCCAACTTAGCAAATTCATCATTCAATTCGGCTGGAACTACTCGCTCCAATTTCTTTACGACAATGCGTTCGGCTGCTCCAGCACCATCTGTCGGTATATTATCTATCGTATCACCTACTTTGCAATTCAAAAACAAGTTCTTAAACTGCTCATTGATGCCCGGTGTAGATAAATCCAATGCCATATCCGTGTGTATTGGTTCCGTGCCTGACTCCATTGTCTCCACATTCAAATCGTATGAATCTATCGTTACTATTACATCAAAATCATTCGCCCAATCTATATCCTCTCGCTTACCTAAACGCTTCGCTTGGTAATTCAATTCGTCATCTACTTCCTTATCTGTTACCTTATGATATGGCTCATATACTTCAAGTGTCTTGTAATCCTTAAGTTCAAACTCCGGTAGCACTTCAAAACTAATAGTGAATGAATGCGAACCATCCTCATTCTCCGTAACATTAGTAAATGCTGGCTGACCGATGGACTTCACTGCATTCTTCTCGGCATATTCTCTAAAATTGCGATTTGCTATCTCATCGTATGCTTCATACTTTATTTGGTCGCCATATTGACCCAATATTATATTGGATGGAACTTTCCCCGGACGAAACCCCGGCATCTTTACATTCCTTTGTATTCGCTTTAAGGTCTCGTTAAACACCTGCAGATATTCATCTTTGCTGGCGGTGATTATCAGTTCTCTATTGCTTGCGCTTATGGTTTTTAATTCAGTTGTCATACAATTTGTTTGCTATTAAAAGTACGGATGAGGAGACTTGAACTCCTACGGGTCTCCCCACTAGATCCTAAGTCTAGCGCGTCTGCCAATTTCGCCACATCCGCAGTTATATTTGTGTCTCACAAAAATAACTATTTTTTTCCTAAATACCAAATAATATCCTTTTTTTATGATTATTCTTGGCTATTGGCTGTGCTTGTAAGCATATTTCGCCAATTGTAATTCTGAACATAACCCGGTAAATTTGAATGAACCAAACGATAATTATTCATCCCCGATACATCTATGAAACAGAATGTCGCACCACCTTCTGTATTGTATGACCATATTTCATAAGCCCGTGTTCGTGGGTCTGACGGACTTTGCTCCTTGTGAGATGGGTCGCCGTGTTTTATATATACCTTACCTCTATCGCTCTTCCACCCATTATCACCACCAGAATAACTGAAATATGTAATAGCATACTTCACTCTATCACGATAATCTGCCAATGCTTTATTATAAGGATTGCTCGGGTCGGGATTACGCTCCAACCAGAAGCGATATAGAAATCGCTGCTTTGCCTTGGTATCACTAAGTTTCTCCCAACTACTAACTTCCTCTTTGCTGGCTAACACCTTGAATTGCTCAAATTCTAAATCCACTCGCTCCGAACTAAACACTGCAAATTCGCTCAGTGCAAATGCCTCATCCTCAGTGTAATACACACGCTCTTGCTCATCTATGTTGTTATTGATTAAATAGAACTTGCATTCACTACGAACTGTATCCGTCTTGTTATAGCAAATCATTTCCACAGTATATACGCCACTCTGCACTGCATCCAATGGGAAACTTACCGTCTCTACTATTGCATCGCCTAATGCTTGCTTATGCTTGCTATATTCCACCACCGGCACATTCTTTGCATCGCTTATCTTATAAGATATATCTACACCTTCGGGCGAACTACTTTGTGCATTGTATATCTCCGAATACAGATACAGCGTGGGGGTATCAGAGGAAATCTCTCGCAATGGATTTGGATAAACATAGTATTGATTCTTATAAAATACTTCTGGGTAATTGTTCCTATCGTCTGCCTTCTTATATATTATATTATTGGCAACCTCTATGCTGGACAAGCCAAGACCAGATGGGCGTTCCAACACCACTATATCAAAAGTATTCACACTATGTCTATCGCGGACATACATATCCGTAACGACTATCTCCGCCTTGTAATTACCGACTAGAATGGGAATTCGCTCTATACCATAGAAATCCTGTGGAGTGTAAGCATTTGTATCCCGCTTATGTTGGAAGCGTGCCTCCCAATTCGCTACGGATACTTGCGTTCCACCGCTATCTATTCGCAATGCAAAATCCAAGCCACCAAAATAGGTCTCCAACAGTGTATCGTAATGCAAAGTATAGGACACATCTGGATAACTATAATACAACTCTATGTATGCACCTTCGCTACCATAGAACACGGCGTAATCATAATTAACCGCAATCTCTGAATACGCCTTCGTTGATAAAAAAAATATCGTAATAAATAATATAAATCTAAATTTCATATTCCCAAAATAACAATAAATACGCTAATATCAATCAATATGCAAAAAAAAGAGGCGCGGAACAATCCGCACCTCTCTCTTTTATTTCATCACCTGCAAATACTATTCTGAATAAGTATCTGTTGCTGAATCGTCCATCAGTGCTGAAGTAAGGTCCATAGGCATCTCTGGATAAGAGAACTCTTGCTTAATTACTTCATCTACTTCTTGGTCGCCGGGTTGATATACTGGAACATCTTCCGGCAACTCTGAGCCAGCAGAATATCTATCTGCATTTGGCACCGGATGCTCTGAATTGTATTTGTCTATCATTGCTTGGTCTTTACCACGCAGGCATTCTACCACGGACAATACAATCTTCTTTGAATCCTTGTCAAACTCTACAACCTTTAATGGTAATACATCGCCGGTGGTGAAGTAGTCACGAATATTTCTTACTGGTGCGAATGAAAGCTGGGAGATTGGAACAAAGCCATCCACATAATGCGGTAACTCTATGATTACGCCCTTCTCTATAATACGCTCTATCTTTGCTTCTGTCTCAATACCTATCTTGTAAGTATCCTCAAATGTATCCCAAGGATTATCTGTAATTTGCTTATGACCAAGTGCTATGCGTCTTTGCTCTGCATCTACGGACAATACGATAATTTCAAGTTCATCGCCTTTCTTAACGAATTCCCCAGGATGACGTATTTTCTTTGTCCAACTCAAATCGCTGATATGAACTAAGCCATCTACGCCCGGCTCAAGTTCCACAAAGACACCGAAATTGGTAAGATTGCGAACTACACCTCTATGGCGTGAATCAACGGGGAAGCGCTTTACTAAATCCTCCCATGGGTCTGGGGTAAGTTGCTTCATTCCTAATGCAAGTTTCTTATCATCCTTATCTATTGACAGAACCATAGCATCTACTATTTGTCCCATTGATACCATTTGTGATGGATGTTTTATGTGCTGCGTCCAAGACATTTCGCTAATATGGATTAGACCTTCTATGCCTTTTTCTACTTCTATGAATGCTCCGTAATCAGTCAAACTTACTACTTTGCCTTCTACTTTTGTTCCTTCGGAATATCTATCGCCTATATCATCCCATGGATGCGGTGTAAGTTGCTTCATTCCTAACGATATGCGGCGTTTCTCATCATCAAAGTCGAGGACAACAACTCTAACAGTGCTGTCTAATTTTACTACTTCTGATGGATGCAATACTCTACCCCAACTTAAGTCAGTGATGTGAACTAAGCCATCTACTCCGCCAAGGTCTACGAATACACCAAAGTCGGATACTGCTTTCACTACGCCTTCCAATACCAAGCCCTTTTCTAATTTGCTCATTATTTCTTTGCGTTGGTCGGAGAGCATCTCTTCTAATAATATCTTGTGTGATACTACTACATTCTCGTATGGATGATTAACTTTAACCACCTTTACGTCTATATTCTGCCCTACCCAGCCATCAAAATCTCTAACCGGACGCACATCTATCTGTGAGCCGGGTAAAAACGCTTCTATGCCGAGCAAATCTACTACCATTCCGCCCTTGATGCGGCGTAATATCTTCACTTTTGTTACTTCTTGCTTCTCATGTAATGCTAATATATCTTCCCAGATACGCATAAAATCTGCTCTACGACGTGATAACAAAATTCTCCCTCCGATATCTTCTATTTTTTCTATATACACATCAATTTTCTCGCCTATTTCATACGTCTCTGCGTTAATTAACTCTGAACGCGGTATTACGCCATAGGATTTGAAATTGATGTCTACGAGCACTTCATCTTTTGTTATATCTACTATTGTACCATTGAACAGCTCGTCTTCCTTGATGGTTGTTACTGATTTCTCAGCCAATATAAGATAATTTGAGTCCTCCATATCTAATTTCCTGAAGCTCTGCTCCATAAATTCTGCGATATTAGGATACTTCTGGGATATGGATTGCTTCTTCAATACGGCATCCATCTCTGTGCCAGATACTTGTGGTGCCTCGGCACTCTGGTTTTGTTTTGTTTCTTCGGACATTCTATCTCCGTTAATGTTTGTAGGAATAGATTTGTTATTCTTAACGCTATTCCTTATGGTTATAAGTGTTTAACATACTCCTACGCCAAGCGTAAGAGACCAATTGCTCCACCAAAAATCAATGAAGCAACTACAAAGATACGCTTTTTTTACCAATTTACAACTATATTTCCGTTAATATCCACAAAAATTATTAACATCTGCTAGCAAAAAATCACTCATCATACTTTATCTTCCTATTGTTGCGTAGTTCTTCAAAAAAGTCACTCAACAGTTTAGAACACTTGTCGTGGGTAATATTGTGATAGACCTCGCAACGATGATTCAATCGCTCATCTTGCAATATATTATACACGCTACCGGATGCTCCCATCTTTGGGTCATCGGCTCCTATATACACTCGGTTAATGCGTGCCAATACTATTGCTCCAGCACACATCGCACACGGCTCAAGCGTAACATATAGTTCGCAATCCTGCAAATGCTTCGTTCCTAACTTCTGCATCGCTGCACGCAACACCAGCAACTCGCTATGTGCAAGTGCATCGTTACTCGCCTCTACTTCATTGTGTGCTTTGGCTATTATCTCATCCTTACGAACGATTAATGCTCCCACCGGAACATCACCGTGTTTTATTGCTAACTCTGCTTCTTGCAGGGCTATTTCCATATATTCTCTTGCTATCATAAATCTTTTTAAAATCTAATATCTTATTGATTTGCAAAATTAATAAATTATTTGTAACTTACGTATCTAAAAAAATAATTTTCGCCAAGATATGAATAATTTTTACAAAATATATAACATCGTAAAGGCATTGCCCAAATCAGATATATATATTCCGTCTATTTGGTCAGGCAATGATGCCGGATGCAATGTTGAAAAAGTTGACTTCCCAAACTTCCTACTTACTCAATTTGACAAAATAATTGATAATCCGCTGCCCTTTGACGAAAAGGCAAATCCCAATATCTATAACCTAATGGTAAGATACGCAACGGCATTCGACCACTCCCAAGATGGCTCTATCAAAAATGAACCGGGTAAATTTAAGGAAACTGGAACATTCCTCAAAACCATTGCGCTACTACCATACATCAAAAGTTTAGGCACCGATATTCTATACCTTCTGCCAATTACCGCTATCGGATGTGATGGTAAGAAGGGAAATCTCGGCTCCCCATACTCTATAAGAGACCCATATACGATTGACCAAAATCTAAACGAAAATTTGCTAAATATCGCTATTGATGTGCAATTAGCGGCTCTAATTGAAGCGGCTCACAACATAGGTATCAAAGTAGTTTGCGAGTTCATTTTCAGAACTGCAAGCAAGGACTCTAACCTCGCTCTCATACATCCGGAATGGTTTTACTGGATTAAAGATAGCGTCAATAACTTTGCTTCGCCTATATTTACGCCTGAGGAACTGCTATCCATTAAAACAAAAGTAGAGGCATTGGATTTGCATAACTTACCGGAACCGCATTTTGATTACCAATCTCAATTCTCTGAACCACCTATACAAGTAGACATTGTAGATGGAAAGATAAGCGGTACCTGCAAGGATGGAACACAAGTAAAAATACCCGGTGCGTTTGCTGACTGGCCCCCCGATGATATACAACCGGCGTGGTCGGATGTCACCTACCTCAAACTATATGACAATCCCAGCTTCAATTACATTGCTTATAATACCGTTCGTATGTATGATACCGAACTAACTAAGCCACAACACGAAGCGACATTGCTATGGAGATATATAGAAAACATTATTCCGTTCTACAAAAACAATTTCGGTATTGATGGGGTGATGATTGATATGGGACACTCACTTCCGCCAAATCTATTGAGACGTATCATCAGCAAAGCAAAGCGAAACGATAGCGATTTCTTTGTCTGGGAAGAGAACTTTACTCCAGCGGAAGAGTCCGTAAAACAGGGGTTTGCACTTGTGCTTGGGTATCTACCATTTGACCAATACGATTGCGAAAAAATGCGGGACTTCATTACAAGAATTCAAAATAATAATTTCCCTCTCGCACTCTTCGGAACGCCAGAGACACACAACACGCCACGTGCTGCTACTCGTGATGGTGGCTCCAAGTTCTCTAAAATTGCATATACTACTAATGCGCTACTTCCCATTCCAACATTCATACATTCCGGCTTTGAACTATGCGAAACGCTTCCTGTGAATACCGGTCTCGGCTTTGATAACATTGATACCACTGCTCTCACGCCAGATAAACTACCGCTATTCTCTACTGCTACTCTGGATTGGAATAATACAGCAAACCTCATCGACTTCATAAAAGAAGCCAACGAGGTCGCTAATAAATACATCAATCCCGATGATGATATACATACACGGAACTTGGTTAAATTGGTGGAATGCACCACCGACAACATCCTTGCTTTCGTTCGTGCAACAAATGCCGAAAACAAATATCTGCTCTTCGTTGCTAATTACACCCAAAGCAATCTATCGGATGATACCCTTACGCTACAACTCAATATGCCGGTGTGCTGCCAAATTACACGCTTGCTTGGCGATGGCTCATTCCAGTATTCCGATGGCGAACTTATGCTCTCCTTACATAATTACGGCTTTGCATTGTTGCTGCTGGAGGGATTTGCGAGCGAAATAGACATAAAAGAAATCAACAATGAAATCATAAATGATGAGGTGAAAAATGAAAAAGATTAACGCAATCCTATTACTAATTGTCGGAATATTCCTATTTACAAGTTGTTCTGATGACGATACTATTGGTGAGGCACGCAAGATGACGCTTACCGAAATCACCAATACACCGGACTACTTTTGGTTCAGTTACGAATACGAGCAATACAAGTTGGATACCGCTTGGCTCAAGAACATCATCGCTGTCCAAAAGCCCGATGAATACAAATTTGTTGTATATACCGAGCCGTCCTGTCTCTGTGGCACCGATTACACATATTTCCCAAAGTTCATTAAACTATTGGACTCCGCTGGAATTATGGAAGATAACTACGAAATATACCTAATGAGTGATACCAACAACTTGCAGCCATACTCGCAACTTTACAAAGTAGAGGCGTTGCCGTCAATCATACTTCTCCACAACGGGCAGTTCATATATTCCGTCACTGACTCTATGAAAGCCCACAGCACTACATTAGAAGAAGAGATAATTCGCTCCTTCTATGCTGTGAATTAAGAAATAATACTCCCCTACGTTTATTGTAGGGGAGTAGCACGCTACTCCTGCGAAGATAGATTAATACTAGTTAAATATAATTTTTTATCACATTATGAGCAAAGACGAATTATTCACTACCAATTTTACAAAAGGCAAACGTACCTACTTCTTTGATGTAAAAAAGAGTAATAATGACACTATGTATATAGAAATTACAGAGAGCAAAAAGACAGACGATGGCTTTGAACGCCACTCTGTAATGGTGTTCGAAGAAGATGTGCTTGATTTCCGCAACGCTTTTACCAAAACGATTGCTATCTATAATCACTTACACGAACAAAATAGGAATAAGAAAAAAGAATCCACTATAGAAGCAATTAGAGAAACAATTCCTAATGACTATAAAGCGTGGTCGTTAGAAGATGACAAGGCATTGGAATACTACTATTTTCAGGGATTAAGCATAAAGGAAATTGCCGAAACTATGCAACGAACTGCTGGTGCAATTAGTTCCCGAATACTTAAAATCGGATTAAATACATCTGCCGATGACCAATCCGATTAATGCCTATTACCCCATACAGCCAAAGAAAATATAATCTCACATATACATAACAACAATGAAAAAAATAATTTTACTCTGCATTAGTATAGCGTTCATTGCGTCTATTACTGCTAATGCTCAAACTAATAAGGATACTCTTATGAAGGAAGTTTATGACTTTGTAAAAAAATGCGATTACTATTTTATCGCTACCACAGATGGAGACCAGCCAAGAGTGCGTCCATTCGGCACAATACATATTTTTGATTCCAAACTATATATCCAAACCGGAAAGAAAAAAGATGTTGCAAAGCAAATTAAAGCAAATCCGAAAATAGAAATCTGCGCTTACAATGGCGAGGAATGGATACGACTCCAAGCCGTTGCTGTTGAGGACACTCGGCGTGAGGCAAAGCAAAGTATGCTTGATGCTTATCCATCGCTGAAAGGTATGTATTCGGCAGATGATGACAATACGCTTGTGCTATACCTCAAGGATGTTGTTGCCACAATTCATTCTTTTACAGCGGAGAAGAAGGTGGTTAAGTTCTAATTAGATTAGACATATAGAACATTAAAACCGGCTTCCGATATTGTGGCGGCTATCGCTTGCATTTCACTTTGGCTAAGTTTCACAAGGGAATCGGCTGGCGTGTCTCTGTCTATTGGGTAAATCATTACTTGGCGTGGATGAGTTGCCTCTAAGCAAGCGAGCAATGCTTTGAGTTCGGTTTCGGTAGTGTTATCAATGCTTTTGCCGTTATGCTCGCCACGTAGAAACATTGTTTGTAATATGAAATTGCCGTTAAATTGCTGCATTCCAGATATAATATCGGCTATGCTTATGTTATGGACGGGCAAGTTTATTCTATTTAGAGTTTCTATGATAGCGGAGTCCAACTTCAATATCGGATTATCTACTTTCTGCAATGCAGCGAATACCGCTGGCTTCAACAGATTTGTAGCATTGGATAAGACCGATACCTTAGCATTCGGAGCGTATTCATTACGAACTGCTATGGTATCGTCTATTATTCCAGCGAAATCAGGATGTAAAGTCGGCTCGCCATTGCCAGAGAACGTTATTACGTCCAACTTCTTCGGCTCGTCCATCGTAGAAAGCACCTCTATAAGTTGCGTCTTTATTATGTCTCTATCTGGGAAAGTCGACTTATTATGTCCGTGTGTATTCCAACCGCATTCACAATATATGCAGTTAAAATTGCAAAGTTTCTGCTCTATTGGCAGGACATTTACACCGAGCGATACACCTAATCGGCGGCTATGCACGGGTCCAAATATATATGATTGACGCAGTATTGTTGACATTTTTCTATGAAATAAATTATTTGCAAGCCAAAAGTATTTGCTTAACTACATCGCCAGTTACATTACCCACCTCACCTAACTTCACTCCTCGCTTGTTGAACTTTGCTGCGACATAATCTATATCTGCATCGGTGAATTTTGCTTCTGTGAGTGTAGTTGCTAAGTTTAGGGATTTGAAGAATGCTCTGGTCTGGTTAATTGCTTCGGTTACAATATTATCATCACTTCCGCTTGTGATATTCAGAACTCTTTTTGCATATTGAAGAAGTTTATCTTTCTTCTGCTCTCTTAGCACACTCATTGTTGCCGGAAGAACTATTGCAAGGGACTCACCGTGTGTTATACCATTGATGGCGGTGAGTTCGTGTCCAATCATATGAGTAGTCCAGTCCTGACTAACGCCCATTGCTACCATATCGTTTAGAGCGAGCGTTGCAGATAACATAAAGTCCGCCATTAAGTCGTAATCCTTTGGGTTGCTCTGAATGAGAGGGGCAATCTCAATAATTGTTTGTAATATTCCTTCTGCCCATCTATCCATATTGCGCGATTGTCCGGCTGTGGTCAAATACTGCTCAATGATATGGACAAAGGTATCGACGAGTCCGCAGGAAATCTGATATGGTGGAAGTGAGTATGTGGTCTCTGGGTCTAAGATAGAGAATTGTGGATATTGGCTATGAAAAGGAAACTTCTCCTTGGTATCGGTATTTGAAATTACAGCGCCGGCATTCATTTCGCTACCGGTTGCTGGTAATGTTAGCACGGCTGCAAGTGGAATGAATTTGTCGCAACTGCCTTTCAGCACGATATCCCAAGCATCTCCATCATAGCAGATACCGCTGGCTATTAACTTTGTGCCATCTATTGTAGAGCCACCACCGACTGCAAGTAGGTAGTCAATTTTGTTTTCTTTACCGATAGCGATTGCTTTACGCAATGTTTGGATAGTTGGATTTGGCTCTATTCCCCAAAATTCAATGAATTTGTGTTTGCTGAGTGCTTTAATGACTTGCTCATAGACGCCATTTTTCTTAACGCTTCCACCACCAAAGGTGAGCATTATGTTTTTATCTAAGGGGAGCAATTTTGCAAGACGTGAAATTTCTCCTTTGCCAAATACTATTTTGGTTGGATTATGATATGTGAAATTATACATAGTTATTTTGTTTATTTTTTATTGAATATCTGCTAAGTAATAGTTAAATATATCCACAGCGCGCTTGTGTGGAAGTGTTTTTAGTTTGAGGACAATCTGCTGTCCTTGATGAGCGAGTGCTGGATGCTCCTTCTCTAACGCAAGATGCACTCTACGCAATGCAATAAGCGTGGAGTCGGTAATCTCTTGACGACGTCTTTCCTTTATTGCTTTATTGTTGCGAAAGATGCCTATCTCTTTTCTATTGGTTAATACGTATTTGTGCGACATAGTTTTATATGATATGAATGTGGAAAATTAGTCAAACAATTCCCAATAAATTTCTCCCTTCAACTGCTCTACCCACTTCTTACGTTCATCTGCCATTTTGAACTTTGTGGTGGTTTCTTTTAAGTAGTCGTAGTCATCTGTAATATTGGCTTTATGCTCTGGTATGGTTCTTTTACGCAATACGATATGGAAGCCCTGTTTTGTTGGGTCAGGAGAATAAGGTATTGGCGTAGATATTTCGCCATCTTTCAATTCCTTTGCGACAGAAAATAATGGTGGCATTTGTTCTAATGGCGTCTTACCGATTAATCCGCCGAAGCCCTTTGTCTCCTTCTCATCGGATAGTGAGGCTGCGAGTTCTGCGAAGTTACCGCTTGCAAGTGCTATCGTGCGTATGGAGTCAAGCGTATTGCGTGCCTTCTCTATATTATCGTCCGATTGCACCAATTTGAATAGTATATGCGAAGCATTAATAGAATCCTTATTCTTTGCGATTAACTTAATGACGTGATAGCCAAAGGGTGACTCTATTGGCATAGATATTTCATTTGGTTGCAAGCCGATAGCAGCGCGTTCAAATTCAGATACGAATTTACCTTTCTCTACCCAGCCCAAATCACCACCATCTGCTGCACTTCCTGCATCATTGCTGTAGCGTTTAGCGAAGTCAGCGAAATCACCACCTTTAATGATAGAGTCGCGGATGCTCTTTGCAAATGCAATGGTATTAAGTTTATCGGTAGAGTCCGGTTCTATATATTTAACGATATGATAGATTTCTACTAATTCCGGTATTATCGGCAGCGAGTCCAAATACTTATTATAGAATTCTGATATTTCCGATTGCGTTACGTCAATATTTCCGAACTTCTTGTTTTCTAATTGTTGTGCTATCAGACGCTTCTTTACATCCTCCCGTGCCTCTGTTTTCAGGCGATTAAGCGTTTTTTTATAAATTGCTTCTATCCTATCTACCGAGCCATATACCTGTATTAACTGCTGTATCATCATATTCATTCGCTCATCCACCAACTCATCGGATACAGTAATAGTATCTTCAAGGGCTTTCACTATAAGTATCTTCTCCTCTATGAAGGACAATAGGAGTGTTCTACGCATCTCCTTATCGTTGTAGTTAATCTTATCGTTGTTCATCATTTGGCTGAGGATATAGGCATCTATATCGGATTGCAGAATTATCTCATTGCCAACCACTGCGACAATTTTATCTATCACATCTCCGTTGTGCAACTCAAATGTCTGACTATAACAACATATTGATATTGCTATAAATAGTGCGAATGCGGAAATGCTATTTGCTATATATTTCATTAAGTAATTTTTCATTAATTATTATTTTATTCTCTTTAGTTATGTTGGACATCCATTGTTCTTCGAGTATTTTTTGGTATTCTGCTTGCATTGGACCAGAGAAGTCAATCAATGCTTCTTCGTAGGTCTTACGACGAGCCGGCTGCTGAGCATTTAAGCGAATGATAGAATAGCCATTGTCAAACTTAAACGGCTCGGTATAATCGCCAACTTTAAGGTTCTTCTCTGTTACGAATTTTGCGAACGTATGAGTAGAATCCAAATTGGGAAAACGCCCATACTTATCTCTATAATTTGCTCGCTGTGTAAATAGGAAGGCAGCGGTATCAAAAGTGTATTTCCCTGACTTTATATCCTTATATGCTTCATCTGCTTTATCTTTCGTTAATATGTATATCTCTGATATATCGTAAGTTGCGGACTTGCGCAAATTCATTTTTGTTGTATCATAATACTTTTTTGCTCTCGCCGAATCAAATCTAAGTTTATCCCATACATTAACTTGCTCCGCCTTAAATAGGACAATACCATCGGCGAATTCTGCAACAATGGAATTAAAATCGGGATGCGACTTATCTATATTCTTTGTCGCTGTTTCTAATACTATCGGCTCTATCAATTTCTTTATTGCCTTGGTAAATCCATCATTATTTGTAGGCGTCATTTTCAATACCGGAGTTGCAATTAATTGATTAACAAACCAACCCACCGAGTAATCTTTTTTATTAAGCGAATACAATGTCTTATGTTTTAATTCAAGTGGAATTGTAGAAGCGAAGTTGGTATCAAAAGCGGTCTTTGTCGTATCCACACTACCGAGCATCGCTCTGTAATTTTCTGCATTTAGTGAATAATTACACAATGCAACAGCGAGTGAATCATAAAATTTTTGCTTATCTTCTTGGAAATACAATCGGTTATAATTGCTCTTTATATCACTTTTTTCAAAATCTGGCGAAAAAGTTATTGTGCTATCTCTGCGAATTAAATGGAAGCCATAAATAGTTTTAACTGGCTTAGAAATCTCCTTATCTTTCAAAGCGAAAGCAGTATTTTCTAATTCCGTATTCAAATTTTCATTTGTGCCCATTATACCTGTTGAGCGTGAATATATTCCAAGTTCGCCGCCTTTTTCTGCATTTGATTTATCACCAGACCATTTTTTTGCTATTTCAGCAAAATTTCCACCTTTATTTAGGACATTTACCAAACTATCCACCAATGCAATCGCAGCAGCAGTGTCCTTAACCACAGGACCAAGGTCAGCATTATCATTATAATATGGAATTAAAATATGGCTTAACTTTATGAATTCTCGCGGCTTCTCATCAATTAATTTAATAACAAAATATGCGTAATCTGTCTTTATTGCAGTTTTGGTATATTCGCCAACTTTTAACGCATAAATCGGGTCTTCAATATTGCGCTGCAATTTCAAACCAGTGATATACACCGGCAAAAGCCCGCCGTTATTGGCTGTAGAGGAATCCGCAGAGAATTTTCTTGCCGCAAATTCAAATGATTCGCCATTCGCCATCTCCTTCAGAGCACCTTGTATTTTTTCATACGCCTCAGTTGTATCGCCATCTGGCAAAAAATTCGTTATTATAATAGCAATCTTTTTCTCTATTTTTCGCATATCAGAATAGCGATTGACGGCTGGCTCAATTACCTCGCTTTCCAGCAAATATGACTCGGCAAGAATCTGCCTATTTTTGCTAATTTCCTCAATTACGCCAGAGTCCTTGTCAAAACCTAACGCCTTACCACTCAGCACCTTAGCCCTATATTTTGCGTATGAATTAATGAAACTCAGAGCGCTATCTTTGGTGATACGTTCAAAAGGAACATTCTTATAAACGGAATTTTTATCGTATGCCGTTTTCAGTTCGCCAAAAGTAATATTTTGCTTTCCAACGCTTAGAAGTATTTTGTGAGAATACTCATCTAAATTGAATTTCTTTTGGGCTAAGCCATTGATGGATAAACCAGTTATTAATAATGTTGATAACGTAAGTATCGCTAATATTTTTTTCATAATTTAATGATTAATTTGTATATTTTAATTAATTATTTTGCTAATTTATTTGGACAGCAAGAACATCGTCAATTTGAACGCCTTCATTTATATTGCATTGAAAAACATAGTGGTTAAGCCCAAAATATTCCTGCATATATTCTAATTCTATCCAAGCATTTATTTGTTGATTTTGGTAAGTAGCAGCGACCAAAACTAATATTTTTTTCGTTGTAACATCTTGATTTCCAGTAACTTTCAGTATTATATTATTTATATTGCCAAAAACATAATCCACCTCTTTGACTAAATAATTTCCTACATTTTTATTTTTGAAAAAGCCCTTATTTATTTTATCATTATCGGGTAATGGATAGTAATATAAATAATCAGAATTTTCGTAGAAGTAGTTGATATATTGAGGGTTATTTTCTCTATTTGGTAATATATCCGAATAATTTTTTTTCAAATATTCTGCTAATTTATGGGCAGAAATTTTTGTGCCGACCAGAGTTAAATGCTGATTTCTATCTATAGTATTTTCAAAGCAAAATTGATTGTAAAGTGTTGTATCATAAGGGCTTTGCAAGTCCAGCCAAGGAATATTATATTTATTTAATTCAATATTTAAATTTGATTTAAATACGTCCCAATTTTTTATACATCTATAGTAAGATGGAACAGTTACGAATAATAATTTTACACCATTCTCATCGCATAAGTCCTTGATTTTTCGGATATATTTTTTTGCTTCATCGCTAATCAAAAATTCGGCTGCATCAATAATATTTTCCTCATTTTCAAGTTTTTTTAGCATACTATCTTGTAACGGCAAACCACTACCAATATTCTGCCCTAAATAAAGCCCGCTATTTGTTTCTGACCATTTTTTATATTCATTTTTTCCTGTCCAATTATCAATTATTTTCTGAAAGTCATTCATTATAAGATTATGATTTCTCAGTGTATTAGACCAAGAAGAGAGCCAATAATCCGATGGGAAACAATACGCAGTTGCAGACAATTTATTTAAAGTATTTTTCGCAAAATTAAAGTGAAAAAAAGTATATCCTAAATCATTATAACTTAATTTTGCTCTTTCATAATTATTAATATTATAAATTGGATAAGTTTCTACAACCGCTACCTTAGGTCTTTGTATTTCAAATGCTTGCTTCATTACAAAATACAAATATGTAAGAGTTGTGCCATTGAATGCGGCTGCAAAACTATTCGTTCCTGTTGCCAAAGATAAATTTATTGGAGTCAATCCTCTATTTATATGAGATGAGCCAAACAGCACAATATCAATGGGATACAACTTTGCAAAATCAATATAACCATCCCATTTCCACGATTGTAATTTTTGAAAACCTTGCGAAACATCCGGATTAAATATTCCCAATAAATCCGATGTCAAAACAATTCCTCCGCATATCAAAAATGCAATAAATCCATTCAAAATAAAATGAAAAATTGTCTTATTTTTCTTTTCATTTTTGTCAGTTGGGGGGTAAGTCATTGATATTTCAGTGGTTATGCTATTTTTACCCCGCTTTCTATCATCTATTTTTTTCATAAATAAATATTTTTTTTGTATTTAATTGGGTCTTTTATTCCTGCAGCAGCAAATCCTTTTAGTCGCAATTTGCAGGAATCACACTCTCCACACGCTTCGTCATTGCTGTAATAGCAGCTCCAAGACAACTCAAATGGAATTGCTAACTCTATGCCTTTATTGACGATATCGGCTTTTGTCATCCGAATTAGTGGCGTCTCAATAGTGATATGCGTATCGGGCTTTGTCCCTAGCCGAATTGTCTGCTCAAAAGCATCAAAAAATTCGCGTCTACAATCGGGGTAACCGCTATAATCTACTTCACTTGCGCCGATATAGAGTGCAGATGCACCAATTACCTCAGCCCAAGATGTAGCGATAGCGAGTATATTTGCATTCCGAAAAGGGACGTAACTATTTGGAATATCAGCGTTATCTTGTTGCATATTTGCATCTGTAAGAGTGGAACCACCGATTTTTCTTAAATGTTCCACATCCACGATTAAATTCTCGTTAAGTCCATAATATTTCAGAATGTTATTAAAACATTCGTATTCTTTTGGTTCAGTTGCTTGTCCATAATTCAAATGCAAAGGATAGACATAATAGCCACTATTGAGCGCCATCGAGAGCGTTAGTAGGGAGTCCATACCACCACTTAGAAGCACTACCGCTTTCTTGTTCATATATATACACTTATTTAATTATTTCTAACAATTCTAATGCCTATTTTTGGTGCTTCATTTGTGGATATACGGCAAGTTGGACGCACCAATAATTTTGCATCATCTACTGAGCCGCCTCTATATACTCTGCTGTCGGATACCATTGCTCCCATTGGATTGGTCTGCGGACTTATACCATAATAGTTGGCGTCGTAGTAGTCCCAGCACCATTCCCATACATTACCAAGAACGTCATAAAGCCCATATTTATTTGGATTTAACTGTCCGCAAGAATGGGGTATAAGTCCGGAATTATAGGAATACCATGCCACATTTCCAATAGCATTATCAGTATTATCTTCGCTATCCATCTGCGAAAAATATTCCCATTCTGCTTCTGTTGGCAATCGCCATCCCTTTGCTGTGGCATCGTAGGATACGTATAAGGGGGAGTCAATGATTGTATATACTGCTTGCAAGCCGTCTGCAATGGATAATTTATTGCAAAATCTCACTGCATCAAGCCATTCTACGTTATACACAGGCAATGTATCGTCTATTTCATCAGATGGATTTGCGTTCATTAGTGTGCGATAGAGACGCTGGGTAACTTCGCAAGTTGAGACGAGCAAATTTCGCGTAAGTATTACTTTATGCACGGGCATTTCATTGGCTATGCCGAAATCGGCGCATCCCATATTGTATGTTCCTGCTGGAATGCTTGCTGTAGCGAACTCTGGATATGGATTAACTAATATATTTTGGTAATAATGGCTGTTCTTGTCATAATATACTTTTTTGCCATTCACAACTACATAAACCGTTGAATTATATGGTAGTTTTGGCATTACCAAGGTGATTTTGCTTTGTGTCCATTGTTCGCATTCTGATGAATAAAGTCGCAACGTATCGTTAAATACTACGTAGTTTGAATCGCCACTGCCGACAAGGTTCTCGCCATATATAGCGAACACGTCCATATAGCAAGTTACTGTATCTTGTATCTTGTATATAATTGGCTCGCCACCAAAATCTGGTAACTCACTTTCATAACAAGCGGTTAGCGATAGTAATAGCGTTAGTGATAATGCGAGTAATGCTTTTTTCATCAATTATTTTATTTTATTTGCCACAAGAAATAAATGTGGCAGAAATTGCTTAAGTATTCCACTGGGGAAAGCGTCAAAGAACGCTGCTCCCGATTGTAGCAATTTGTTTGTATATCCAAATGTAAGTGGAGTGAAGCGTTCCTCCAATACTTCAAATTTATCTTTATCTAATAGGCGGTTATAGAATTTCAAATTTCCCATTCGCAAAAGTCCCCATTCGTTCTTATCCAAAAAGCAAAATAGAGACATCATTGGACAACGTCTATTTGGTTCTACTATCAGCAACTTTCCGCCTGATTTCAAATATGTGCAAGCGTCTTCTATGATGCTTTTGGGGTCTTCAGTGTGATGAAGCATAACGCAAAGTAACACTACATCAAAATAGCCCCTATTAAAGCGAGAATTGAGTTCTACGGGCAGATAAGCAGTCGGGGGGGGGGGGGGGCCGCGGGGGGGGGGGGGGGGGGGGGGGGGGGGGGGTGGGGGGGGGGGGGGGTGGGGGGGGGGGTGGGGGGGGGGGGGGGGGTGGGTGGGGGGGGGGGGTGGGTGGGGGTGTGGGGGGGGGGGGGGGTGGTGGTGGG
>JAISJI010000014.1 GCA_031261605.1 Ignavibacteria bacterium
AAAGAGCGACTTTATAAAGAGCAAAACGGGAAATGCAATGGTTGCGACAAGGATTTTAGTATTTTGAATTTGGAAATAGACCACATTATTCCCAAAGCAAAAGGTGGTGGAGATTACTACGAAAATTATCAACTTCTCTGCGGACATTGCAATAAAATCAAGGGTTCTCGCCCGATGGAATACCTATTAGAAAAAATTAAACGCCGTGCGTTAAGTATGACTAACATAATTTTTGGAGAATAATTACAAATAATGGGAAATATCTTTTTAACACATACCAATTATAATGATTGAAGATACCAAAAAAAAATTCGTAGGACGCGATAGATACATTAGAGTTATCTCGCGAAATGGATTCTTTCGGGCTGTCGCTGTTAAAAATACAGTAACAGCACAACAAGCCCAAAAAAGCCATAACCTAAATGAAATAAATGCTTACTACCTCGCTAAAACACTTACTGCTGCAGCGATGGTGTCTGCATTCCTCAAAGGTGAAGAGCGAGTAGTTGTGGATGTTACCGGCAACGGTGCTATCTCTAAACTATACGCCGAAGCCCTACAAGTCGGCGAGTGTCGTGGCTTTGTGCGTTCAAATCCCGATTTCAATAGAGAAATAGAAAAGATGGAAGACGTGATTGGCGATGGCTATCTAACCGTTTCGCGAATTCTATATGGACGGACGGAGCCGGTTAGTGGCATCGTTCCTATTCAAAATGGAGACATCGCTTCCGACCTTGCGTATTATTTTGTGCAATCGGAGCAAGTTAATTCTGCCGTTATTTTGGATGCTTCGTTTGACAACAACAATATTATCGCCTGCTCTGGTGGTATTGTTGTGCAAGCGATGCCAGGTGCATTGCAGGAGGAAATTGATGCGGTGGTTACGGCTATTACTGAAATAGAGGATATTTGTTCTGAAATTGAATCGCATCTGACGCTCGAAGAGTTGCTGAAGGAGCATCTGCCGTTTGATTTTGATGTTATTAAGAATCGGCAGTTGGATTTCTTTTGTCGCTGCAATCTCTCGAACTACAAGCATAATTTACTTATGTTGCCTATCAAGGAGGTAGAGGAAATGCAAAAAGACAAACAAAACGAACTTGTGTGCCAATTCTGCAACAAGCATTATTATTTATCTGATGAGGATTTTAAGGAAATGCTGGATGAGATGTATGCTCGCAATAATTAATGTTGATTAAACATTTCGCTTTATTGCTTCCAACAATTCGAAACGCTCTATTGCAACAATACCGGGCTTTTCACATACTACACCAGCAGCGAAGTTTGCTACTGTGGCTGCTTCCTTTAAGCTCGCTCCAGCTATGTATAGTGCGGTGAGGGATGCTATTGTTGTGTCGCCAGCACCTGATACATCGGCTACTTTGCGTGCTACTGTCGGCACGGAATACACCTCGCCATCTTTGGTGAATAGCATCATTCCATCAGAACCCAATGTTATTAGCACGTTCTCCATTCCAAATTCTTTGAGTAGCTTCTCTCCAGCAAACTCTGCATCAGCAGCGGTTTCAATGCTTATGTTTAATCCTGATTCGGTTTCTTTTTTATTTGGTTTGAATACAGTTGCATCCTTATAGTTATGGAAATTATTTAGTTTCGGGTCAACAAATACGGGAATATTTTTCATTCGTGCGTAATCTATCACATTGCGTATCAATGTCTTACTAAGCGTGCCTTTGTCGTAATCCTCGAAAATAATGCCATCCAAATCCGGCAGTTCCTTAATATGCGATAAAATATATTCCTCTGCAATAGCGGATATTGGAGTAACTATCTCTCTATCCAAGCGGACAATCTGCTGGTTGTTGCCGATGATACGCGTCTTTACAGTCGTTACACGCGAAGAATCCCGATATAAACCACTATGGCAAATACGCAAATTATCACAAATCCGCTCAAACATTTCGCCAGTAACATCATCGCCGAGTAAGCCGAATAGAAACGGACGCAAGCCGAGTGATTCCAAGTTCTGAGCAACATTTGCTGCCCCTCCCAAATGAAATGTCTCATTCTTTATATCCACCACCGGCACAGGTGCTTCGGGAGAAACGCGATTGACATTGCCCCAATAATACTGGTCTAACATCACATCGCCGATAACGGCAATGCTTTTATTGCGAGCGACATCCAGCAGTTGCTCTACATAATTATTGCTAATATTTTCCATTTGATTAACTTTATTCTTAATACTTTCCATCCAAATTAACTCCATCGGCAAACTGAGCCAACTCATCCTTAAAGTAAACCGCTGTCCCCGCTATCTTATCGTGCAAGGCGGTCTTACTCTCACCCAATACAAAAAAACAGCCAATAAATATCACAATATTAAAAAATGATGCGATGTTATTGATAAATTGGACAGACGTGATTAGAACCACCAACGTCATTATTGTGCTGCTCTGCTTCGTTGCAAAACGCACTAATAGTTGTGGCAGAGTCGCCGGCTTCTTATCGGCTGCTCCTATGATGATACCGAGAACAATCTTACCCAAAGATTGTGCGAAAATCACTTCCATCGAGTAATAGATGAAGGTCACTGCTATCGATAGCGGGGTGAAGCGATGCCATACCCAATCGCTGAATTGGTTTATTTGCTTCATATCAGTCGCCATCTGACTAATATCGGCAGGGAGGACTGCAAACATTTCCTCCACCAAACCAGTGGCTACTGCAGCAATCAGTAAAAAGAAAACGACAAACAGATTGTCCAGAAAATAAGCACCAAGACGCCGTCCAAAGCCGATTCGCCATACGTATGGGTCGTTAAAAACCTCTTGGTTAGTTGCAGTCAAAATCTGACGATATTCGTCTTGTTTTTCTGCAAATTGGTTAGCATCTAAGCTACTGTGTTGCTCCTCTAATTCAGATGCAAACTCAGATTTTTCGGAATCATTATTATTATCCATAGATATATTTATTTATGTTGTTAAAAAAAATCTAAATTAAAAGTTCCTCCCCATCGGGGAGGAACTTAGGGTGGGGTTTTATATTCTTACGTCCCGGCATTATAATCATTCATATAACGCTTCTGCTCCTCAGTCAGTGCATCTATATGCAAGCCCATCATCTCTAACTTCGTCCGTGCTACTAACTCATCTTGGTCGGCTGGTATATCCATTACCTCTATCGGCATCTTTTCGCCTGATTTATGACGCTCTACCAAAGATAAATGTGCCATAAATTGATTCGCAAAGGACATATCCATTACTTCGGATGGATGCCCCTCTGCTGCTGCTAAATTCACCAAACGTCCTTCCGCAATTAAATAAATTCTACGCCCATCTTTCAATGTGTATTCCTCGCAGTTTGGTCTAATCGTCCGCTTTGATTTTGATAAAGAAGCCAAATCCGGAATATTTATCTCGGCATCGTAATGTCCGGTGTTGCAAACAATAGCACCATCTTTCATTACTTCAAAATGTCGCTTCACTATCACATCCTTCACTCCGGTAGCAGTGCAGAATATATCGCCAACTTTTGCTGCTTGGTCCATCGGCATTACCTCGTGTCCATTGAGCCATCCTTTCAATGCAGCGATTGCGGATACCTCAGTAATTATGGTATTGCATCCCATTGCTTTTGCTCTATTTGCAAGACCAGAACCGCAATGCCCATGGCTTGCTGTAACGAAATTCTTACCGGCTAGTAGGACGGAAGTCGCTCTAATTATACCATCTAACGAGGATTGCCCTGTGCCATATACATTGTCAAAATCCCATTTCGTTTCGGCATCATTAACCGCATACACAGGATAATACAACTTGCCGGCTTTTGCTCTTGCACGCAGGCGATGAACACCGGTGGTCGTCTCTTCTGAACCTCCTACGATATGGTTCTTTGCCAGGTCAGCAAAGCGCTCATGCACTGTGTCAATCAAATCGCAGCCGTCATCCAAAGTAAGATGTGGCTGTGCATCAATCGTCCTATCTATGCACCAGTAGAAGTCCTCTTTGTTGTTATGCCAAGCATACATTTTGATTCCTTCTGCTGCTAAAGCCGCTGCTACAGCGTCATTGGTGGATAGTGGATTGCAACCCGACCACAATACTTCTGCACCTGCAGCTGCAAGTGTGCGTATCAAAACGCCGGTCTCTTTGGTCACGTGCAGGCAACCTGCAATCTTATAACCCGCAAAGGGCTTTGTTTTTGAATATTTTTCGCGTAAGCCCATCAATACAGGCATACGGGACTCTGCCCAATCGAGCAGCAATCTACCTTCTTCGGCTAATGTTATATCGCGGACACAATATTGCCCTGCAACTTCTGAAAAATTGCCAGTGGCTTTTTTCTCTGGTATGTTCATAATTCTTAATATAATATGTTAATACAAATTTACTCAATATACTATTTTTTCGCTACATTATTACGATTCGGGCTATATAAAAAAAATTCCCCCTTCCGGAATGTATGAAAAAATAATCCATAATTGTGGGCTTAGACCAGCAATCACCATAACCACCCAGTTACTCCTTGCGGACTGACCTCCCCTCCATAGGATGGGAATTTTTTAGGTTAGTTCCCCTCCTGTGAAGGGCAGTGTTAAAATATTGAGTATTAGAATAATTTATACCAATGAATAAATAAATTTATACTAATTTTCAACATCTTACGGCTCTTTGAAAACCTTTTGCTCCGACGATTAAACCG
>JAISJI010000040.1 GCA_031261605.1 Ignavibacteria bacterium
CCTTGGACGATTCGCCAATATGCGGGCTTCTCTACTGCTGAGGAGTCAAATGCGTTCTATCGTAGGAATATCGCTGCTGGACAGCAGGGATTGTCGGTAGCATTTGATTTGGCTACACATAGAGGATACGACTCCGACCACGAGCGTGTTGTGGGCGATGTTGGTAAAGCCGGCGTTGCTATTGATTCCATTTTGGATATGGAAATCCTTTTCGGAGGTATTGATTTATCTAAAATATCGGTATCAATGACTATGAATGGTGCTGTATTGCCCGTTCTTGCGTTCTATATCGTAGCGGCATTAGAGCAAGGTGCTAAGTTAGAGCAACTTGCAGGCACTATTCAAAATGATATTCTTAAAGAATATATGGTGCGTAATACTTATATCTATCCGCCAGAGATTTCAATGCAAATCATTGCGGATATTTTTTCTTATACATCAAAGAATATGCCGAAGTTTAATTCTATTTCAATCTCTGGTTATCATATGCAGGAAGCAGGTGCAACTAACGATATTGAAATGGGTTATACGCTTGCCGATGGCTTGGAGTATATCAGAACAGGTATCAAAGCGGGCATTGATATTGATGCTTTTGCACCTCGCCTATCGTTCTTCTGGGGTATTGGAATGAATTACTTTATGGAAATTGCTAAGATGCGTGCTGCACGTGTTCTTTGGGCAAAGATAGTAAATCAATTCCATCCTAAGAATCCTAAATCATTAACACTTAGAACACATTGCCAGACATCTGGCTGGTCACTTACAGAGCAAGACCCATATAATAATGTTGCTCGCACTTGCATTGAAGCAATGGCAGCAGCACTCGGTCATACTCAATCCTTGCATACCAACGCTTTGGATGAGGCGATTGCACTTCCAACTGACTTCTCTGCACGTATTGCACGTAATACGCAGATATATCTGCAAGAAGAAACGGGTATTTGCAATGTTATTGACCCTTGGGGTGGTTCTTATTATGTTGAGAAACTTACTGCTGAACTCATTGATAAGGGCTGGGCTCACATACAGGAAATTGAGTCCCTCGGCGGTATGACAAAAGCAATAGAAAGCGGTATTCCAAAGATGCGTATTGAAGAGGCAGCGGCTCGCAAGCAAGCACGCATTGACTCTGGTAGCGAAACAATTATCGGTATCAATAAATACAAACTTGCAAAAGAAGATGCTCTTGATACGCTTGAAGTGGATAACTCCGCTGTTAGAGATGCACAGATTGCTCGTCTCAAAAAATTGCGTGATAATCGTGATAACGACAAGGTTAATCAAATCCTCGAAGCAATTACTAAATGTGCTGAGACAGGACAAGGCAATTTGCTCGAACTCTCTGTTGAAGCAGCAAAAGCACGTGCTTCGCTGGGCGAAATTAGTTATGCAATAGAGAAAGTTAAAGGTCGTTTCAATGCTACAATCCGCACTATCAGCGGTGTTTATAGTGGCGACTTTGCAAATAGCGAAGTTATTGATAATGTTCGCAAACTTACTGACGAATTTGAGAAGAAAGATGGTCGCCGTCCTCGTATTTTCGTTGCAAAAATGGGACAAGATGGACACGACCGCGGTGGAAAGGTTGTTGCTACTGCCTTTGCGGACTTGGGCTTTGATGTTGATATGGGTGCATTGTTCCAAACGCCAGAAGAGACGGCACGTCAAGCGGTTGAGAATGATGTTCATATTGTTGGAGCGTCTTCGCTTGCAGCAGGACATAAAACGCTGATACCTGCATTAATCCAGGAGTTAAAGAAACTTGGGCGTGAGGATATAATGGTAACGGCAGGTGGCGTAATACCTCCGCAGGACTATGATTTCTTATACAAAGCGGGCGTAGCATTTATCTTTGGACCGGGGACGGTGATACCGGAGTCAGCGAAGAAGATAATGGAAGCGTTATTGAAGCAATATAATTAAGAGAGTGATGATATTTGTAGGGGTTCAACATTTTGAACCCCTACGATAACATTTTTTTTAGAAGGATAATTTTAATAACTTACAATATTAACTGATCCGCGGAGGGTTCTTATTATGCAAAATAAAATAAAAATGCTCGGCTATTTAATTATAGCCATAATAATTTTTGCTGCAATATTCATTGTATTAAATGGTTGTAGCATTTTAATAACCAATAATAATAAAGATATGAAGACAACAAACAATCAAATATTCGCAAAGGGCGATAAAGTTAGTGATAATTTTATTGGGACAGCGTATGTCAAAATGTTAGTTGCAGATAGCAATAACATTTTTGACACACAGGTATATAATGTGACATTTGAACCTGGCTGCAGAAATAATTGGCATTCACATCCGGGCGGTCAGTTACTGCTTGTTACTGCTGGGACTGGCTATTATCAAGAGAAAGGCAAGCCAGCCCGTTTGCTTCGAGTAGGCGATGTGGTTGAAATTAAACCCGATGTGGTGCATTGGCATGGTGCTACGCCTAATAGTGAATTTACGCATATTGGAATAACTTCTCAGGTTTCCAAAGGTGATGCTGTCTGGCTTGATTCGGTGTCAGACGAAGAATATAATAAACTTCCAAAGTAATACAAAGCGGGCGTAGCATTGAACTTTGGACCGGGGACGGTGATACCGGAGTCAGCGAAAAAGATAATGGAAGCGTTGTTGAAGCAGTATAATTAAAGGGTGATGATGTTTGTAGGGGTTCAACATTTTTTGAACCCCTACGGATGATGTTTTTTAGAAGGATTATTAAATAAAATGAATATAACAGAATTTAAAAAACTATTAAAAGAAATAAAATCGCAAGGTTTTATACCAACTAAACGTAATGGACCAACAGGTGTTGGCTATACATTAGAAACGCTTTTAGGTATTACAGAAAATAATGATGCCCATCCAGATATTGATGGCGCTGAACTTAAAGCACATAGAACAAAAGGAAATAGTATGATTACACTATTCACATTTAATAACAAAGCGTGGATAATGCCACCATTAGAAGCAATAAAGAAATATGGAAGTTTTGATAAAGATGGAAGAAAAGGATTATATTATACAATGTCACTAAAACCAAATAGTACGGGGTTGTTTCTTGATGTTACTAATGAACAAATTTCTGTCAGGCATATTTCTGGTGAGGTTATCGCTGTATGGCAACTTGAAACATTAGCAAATAGATTTTTGCAAAAGATACCTGCGTTGCTTTTTGTATCAGCATTTACTGAAGAAAGAGATGGGATAGAATATTTTCATTATTATAGGGCGCAACTTATGAAAGGAACAACTCCTGAATTATTAGCAGACCAATTTAGAGAAGAAAATATATTAGTAGATTTACGTTTGCACGACAAAGGAACTATGGCAAGAAATCACGGAACTGGATTTAGAACATTTGAAAATAAACTACCTTTACTTTTTAATAGTGTAAAAGATTTATGAAATACAAAATAGAAAGAAATACAGCATACGATTTTGCTGGACAATCTTATGCTTCTATATATCCCAATCTGCATAAATATCCTGCTACAATGCTACCACAAATAGGTAGTAAAGTATTAAAAGATTTTAATATTGCAACTGGGGTATTATTAGACCCATATTGTGGTTCTGGATCTTCTTTTGCGAGTGGATTGGAGTGTGGAATAACAGAAATGTATGGATACGATATTAATCCATTGGCTATACTTATCTCAAAAGCAAAATTTACAAAACTTTCAATAGATGAGTTGCACCAAACACGGCAGCAGTTAAGAAATGAAATATTTGAATTTCTAAAAGATGAAAATAATGTTAATAAGTTGGTTATCCCTTCAATAACGAATATTTATTATTGGTTTTCTAAAGAAGTCATTAACAATCTTACAATTGTTAAATATTGTATAGATAAAATTAAAAATGAAAATATTAAATATTTTTTCTTAATATCATTTTCAGAAACAGTTAGAGAATGTTCTTACACAAGAAATAGTGAATTTAAATTATATCGAATGAAGTCGGAAGATATTCTTCATTTCAATCCAGATGTAATAGGTATGTATTTCAAAAAATTAGAAGAAAGTTTTTTTATTTATGGAAGGCATTATTTCCCCAAACTAAAAAATGATATTTCAATTACTCTAAAGAATTCGGTATTCAAAGCAAAACCAAATTTTTATGATGTTGTATTAACAAGTCCTCCTTATGGAGATAGTAAAACAACGGTGGCTTATGGACAATTTTCTACACTTTCTAACGAATGGCTCGGTATTAAGTATGCAAGAAAAATTGATGCTATGTTAATGGGAGGCACTAATAATAAAGGAATTTATAATAAAGGAATATTAGCGGATTATATTTCACAAATAAATGAAATAGATAACAAAAGAGCATTGGAAGTGTCTGCTTTTTATTTTGATTTGGGTGATTCCATCACACAAGTTGCAAATAGCATTAAAAAAGGCGGAAAAGCAATTTATATAGTAGGAAATAGAACAGTTAAAAATGTTCAACTTCCTACTGACCAATTTATAGCCGAACAATTTGAGGCAAATAATTGTTCGCATTTACTTACTTATGAAAGGGCGATTAGTAATAAAGCAATGCCAAATAGAAATTCCCCCAGCAATATAATGGGACAAACAGCAAGCACAATGCTTTACGAATACATTATTGTTGTGGAGAAACGGCAGGTGGAGTAATACCTCCTCAGGACTATGATTTCTTATACAAAGCAGGCGTAGCATTTATCTTTGGACCTGGAACGGTGATACCGGAATCAGCGAAGAAGATAATGGAAGCGTTGTTGAAGCAGTATAATTAAAGGGTGAGAGATGTTTGTAGGGGTTCAACATTTTGAACCCCTACGGACGATGTTTTTTTAGAAAGATAATTTTGATAACTTACAATATTAACTGAGCCGCGGAGGGTTCTTATTATGCAAAATAAAATAAAAATGATTGGCTATTTATTTATAGCCACAATTTTCTTATCATTCGCTGGATGTGGCGATGATAATAGCAGTAACCCAACAACCCAAGAAGTCGATGTGTATGTTGCGGGACAAGAAGGCAATAGTGCAACATTATGGAAGAACGGCGTTGCTACCAAATTAAGTTACATCTCCAGCTATGCTAATTCTGTATTTGTATCAGGCAGCGATGTGTATGTTGCGGGACAAGAAGGCAATAGTGCAACATTATGGAAGAACGGCGTTGCTACTAAATTAAGTTACAACAGCAGCTTTGCTGCTTCTGTATTTGTATCGGGCAACAATGCCTATGTGGCGGGATGGGAATACATTGACGGAGGTTGGAGTGCAACATTATGGAAAAACGGAGTTATGACCACATTAAGTTACAACAGCGTAGCTAGTTCTGTATTTGTATCAGGTAACGATGTCTATGTTGTGGTAGATCGCGGCAATGGCAATTATGCAACATTATGGAAGAACGGTGTTGCAGCTACATTAAGTGACGACTACAGCGTAGTTAGTTCTGTATTTGTATCAGGCAGCGATGTCTATGTGGCGGGAAGTGACGGCGATAATGCAATGTTATGGAAGAACGGTGTTGCAACTACATTAAGTGACATCTCCAGCTATACAGAATCTGTATTTGTATCAGGTAACGATGTCTATGTGGCGGGTAGAATTAAAGATGCTGCAACTTTATAGAAGAACGGCGTTGCTACTACATTAGGTGACGGCTATGCTGAATCTGTCTTTGTAGTAAAGAAATAGTAAGCGCAGCAGTATAATTAAGGTGATGTTTGTAGAATTGTAAGGGCGAATAATTATTCGCCCCTATGGATAACATTTTTTTATACTATTTAATGAATTTGGAGGTATTAATCCTAATGAATAACGAATACTTAAATAAAATAATTTGTGCCGATACATTAAAATTTCTACCAGAACTTGCTGAAAATTCTATTGATATTGTAATAACTGACCCACCATATTTTTTAGATAAAATGGATAATAATTGGGATTATGAAAAAGTAAGCAATAAAAAGAATTTACAGACGGTTCAGTCCTTGCCTGCGGGAATGAAGTTTGATAAAGAACAAGGGAAACGTTTTTATGATTGGTATTCAAAAGTATCGGAACAATTATTTAGAATTCTAAAACCGGGTGGATTTTTCTTTTCATTTTCATCGCCTCGTTTGTATCACAGAATGGCTTGTGCTATTGAAGATTCTGGATTTAACATTAGAGATTGCTTTATTTGGTTATACACACAGAACCAACCAAAAGCAATGAGTTTAGACCATTTTATAAGAAAAATGGCAATAAGTGAAGAAAAGCAAAATGAATTAATTGAACGATTAAATGGTTGGAAAACCCCACAAATAAAATCATGTTTTGAGCCAATATCCGTTGGGCAAAAGCCAGTAGATGAGACATTTTTGAATAATATAATTAAAAACGATGTAGGTTTAATGAATACAAATGTTAAAATAGGTAATAATATGTATCCAGCAAATGTTTTTACTACGGAAAATATTTTAGAGCAAATAGATAAAGCATTTTTAATTTCAAAGCCAACAAAACAGGAAAAGGGAAATTATAACAATCACAAGACGGTAAAGCCCGTAGATATTTGTAAGTATTTGATTGAATTAACTGCATTCAATGAGGATGCTGTGATACTTGACCCATTTATGGGAAGCGGAACAACAGCAGTAGCAGCAAAAATGCTCGGTGTAAATTACATTGGCATAGAACATAACAAAGAATATGTAGAAATTGCAGAGGAACGGCTACTTCATTGCGATAAAGAACAACATAAAATTAATGAAGAATTGTCAAAACATAAAGTAGAAAAAACTTTCAAAGAAAGAAAATCAAATTATAGTATTCCGATAGAGCAGTGTTCTCAAAGTTTATTCGTATAAAGCGGGCGTAGCATTCATCTTTGGACCGGGAACGGTGATACCGGAATCAGCAAAGAAGATAATGGAAGCGTTGCTGAAGCAGTATAATTAAGAAAAACACTGAAACGGAGCAGTAAATTACTGATTTAAACCAGTAAATAACTGCTCCACATCAGTAAAATACTGGTCGTGAGGAGAAAAATACTGCTTTATATCAGTAAAACACTGCTCACGAGGAGTAAATTACTGCTTTGTATCAGTAAAATACTGGTCGTGAGGAGTAAATAACTGCTCCACATCAGTGAAACACTGGTCGTGAGCAGTATTTCACAGCTTTTAATTAGAAAAATTATTAATAAAGATTATGATAAACAAAATGAATGAAGAAAAAATGTTAGAAAGGACAAATTATATTAACAAAATATTTGATGATATTGCGATTGTGCAACGTATTCAATCAAAACTTCCGCGTTTGTTCCAAATGGCGAACATAGAAAGTTCGAGAGCAGGAAAAGTTGGTATGGAAGTTGGCGTGTTGCGTGAGAAAATTATCGTGGCTCTGTTTCTTTATGTCTTTGGCGAGGAATGCTATGAATAAAGGGTATTATATAAAAGAATCCGATTATTATAAACTTGGGCTAGACAAACGAGAGGATATAATAACTTCTAAAATAATTGTTGCTGTGTTGGAAGACGATATTGATATAACATTGTCTGAAGGAACGAAGCAAGAATTTGCTGGCTATTTTTACAATACTTATATGGATGGTATCATAGAAACATTAGAAAATTTGGAGGCAAATAATGGAAACAAAAAATAGCGAAGTATCGGCGAGTTACAAAACAATTAAATTGACCAAAAGTAGAATAAACAAGGGTTTGCTGGCAATACCTGTATCTCTAATTGACTTATTTCCAAAAGAGAAAACAAAAATAAAAGTTTTACTAAACGATATACAAGTTCCGCAAGAACTATCATTTACACCATACACAAGTTCAAGCAGAGAAATTAGAATTGGTGGATTAGGCAAGTGGTATTTAGAGAATAATTTAGAAGCAAATGATGAGATAGTGATACAAGTTATAGATGGAAACGAACCGACATACAGATTGTATAAAGAGACATTGTTTGTAAAAACAATTAAAGATTTATCGGAACATATAATAGAGATTGACAATGATAACGTTATTGAAAATTCAATAACAAAAATATCCAGTTTAACAGAACAAAAAACATCAGAAATCTACGAAAACAAGTTTATTGAATTGGTTGCAAGTAGCGTTATCGCAAGGAAGATATATGAATCAAAAGCAGCACAACGAAACGAAACAACTTCGTCTTTTGTAAAGAATATGTTATTAAATTTGTATGATGGGCATTGCCAATTAACGGATTTTACATTTATTCAGAGAAATGGCAAGCCATATTTTGAAATACATCACATTGATGATAAACTTGGCAACCATCCAAAAAATTTATTGGTAGTATCTCCGAATATACATTGCCAATTTACTTATAGAAATGCGGAACTAACTAGAGATAGTGAAGGATGGTTAAGAGAAGTTAAATTTTCCGGAGACAATGACTCTTATGCGGTAAATCAACAAATAGATAGATTGAAGGGTAGAAAATTTACAAAAGAAATACATTTTTAGGAAAAGAAAATACAATTACAAAAGAACAATTTATGGAATATACTAAGTCGGTTTGGAATATGAAAACTGAGTCAGCAAAGCGTATTGGACATCCGGCACCATTTCCTATAGAGTTACCATATAGATTGATACAATTATATTCATATAAAGATGATATAGTGCTTGACCCATTTATGGGCAGCGGAACAACAGCACTTGCAGCTATGAATTCCAATAGAAATTATGTAGGTTTTGAACTATCAGAAGAGTATTGTAATCTGGCAAAAAATAGAATATCGCAATTAAATAGTATTTTTTAGTAATCCAGCGACACATTTTTTACACTTTACTCATATAGCATTTATCTTTGGACCGGGAACGGTGATACCGGAATCAGCAAAGAAGATAATGGAAGCGTTGTTGAAGCAGTATAATTAATAGGGTGAGATGATGTTTGTAGGGGCTCAACATTTTTGAACCACTACGATAAACAAATGATTTTATTTATCAATTATTTATTAATAAAAAAAACGGAATAATATTCAAACAAAACGGAAATAATAAAATATATGAAATATAATCTCGAACAACACGTCAATTTTTGGGTAAAAGACACGCTCAAAAATTTGGGTTTGGAAGACAGTGAAATCGGCTTTGAAAGCAATATGAGCGACTACCTGAAGACCGCTCTTAAAGGTTCTGCTAAAACAGAGAACAAAAGCAACTTTGGAAAGCCCGACTTTATTATCGAAAAATATAAGGCAAACAACCTCGCACAGCACTCAATTCCTGTGTTGATTGAAGATAAGTTGCATAACAACAAACTGATTGCAGAAAACAAAGACGGCATAAAAAGCGATGACAATTCCATCCGCGATTTTGCTGTCAATGGTGCGATAAACTATGCTACCACAGCCATTGCAAGCAAAAAATATGACGAAATAGTGGCAGTAGGTATTACGGGCGAAAGTGCCGAAGAAATTAAAATAAAGGTCTATTATGTCTATGGTGCTACTTTCGACTCGGTAAAGGAAATGACGGCATATACCTCGCTCAATTTCCTTGAAAACGAAACAACTTTCGCTGAATTTTACAAAGAAGCAACGCTTACCGAAGAAGAAAAACACCGTATTTTAATAGATAGTCGCGAAAAACTAGGAAAATATTCCAAAGAACTTAATAAATTGATGCACGACCACGCTATTACCGCTCCGCAACGAGTGCTGTATGTCTCAGGTATGCTGCTCTCTATGCAGGATATTGACGTCCGCAAAATTAAGGGTTTAACTCCAAATGACCTCAAAGGTGCAGGTGGAACCGAACGCGACGGCTTGAAAATCAAAGATAAAATAGGAAATTTTCTTGACGCAAAAAAAATTCCGCAGGACAAAAAAGAGTTGATGCTCTCCAGTTTTGCTGAAATCTCGAAAGACGCGCAACGGGACGAGCCGCAAATGCTCAACAAAGCCGTTGCCCGCAATCTGGGCGGCAATGCAAGTATTAACAAGCAGATTTTTACCTATATCTACGACAATATCTTTACCAGCATTGATGCCATGGCAGGACATTTGGACATTATGGGCGAGATGTATTCTGAATTTCTGAAATACGCGCTGGGAGACGGCAAAGAAATCGGCATTGTGCTTACGCCACCTTATGTTACCAAAATGATGGCTGAAATATTAAATGTGAATAAGGACGACAGGGTGATGGATTTAGCAACGGGCTCTGCCTCATTCCTTATTTCGTCAATGGAGATGATGATAAATGAGGCGGAAACTGAATTTTCAAAAGGTTCAACAGCCGCTGCCGACAAAATTCAGAAAATAAAAAAGGAGCAACTCTTAGGCGTGGAGTTGAACGCCGAAATGTACACGCTGGCAACTACCAATATGATTTTGCGCGGAGACGGCTCGGCTCGAATTGAAAAGGGCTCGTCTTTTGACCGTCCCGCCGAACTTTACAGCGATTTCAAAGCCACTAAACTACTGCTTAATCCACCTTTTTCTTACGATGAAAACGGAATGCCCTTTATTGCTTTCGGCTTAAAACAGATGTCAAAGGGTGGCAGAGCGGCAATTATTATTCAAGACAGTGCAGGTAGCGGCAAAGCCATAAAATCGACTGCCCAAATGCTGAAAAACAACACCCTGCTCGCAAGCATTAAAATGCCTACCGACCTATTTCAACCAATGGCAGGGGTGCAAACAAGCGTCTATGTGCTTGAAGCAGGAACGCCACACGATACGCAAAAAACAGTGAAATTTATCGACTTCCGCAACGACGGATACAAACGCACCTCTCGCTCGCTCAACGAAATAGACCAGCCACAAAAACGCTATGCCGACATTGTGAAAATTTTTAAGGCGGGAAAGCAGGCAAAAGTGGAAGCCGCATGGAACCTGAACGAAGTGTTTGTAGAGGACTTTATTACGCTCAAAGGTAACGACTGGAATTTTGACCAGCACAAGCGCATTGACACACGACCCGTCCTCAACGATTTCAAAAAAACAGTCGCCGACTATCTTGCGTGGGAAGTATCTAATATCCTCAAAGGGCAAAGCACAGAGGAGGAACGCTTGGGAAAATAGATGCCCCACTTAACCAAAAACTGCAAAGTGTTAAGTGGGGCGAATTTGAAATAGGCAGTTTGTTTGAAATAAATTCTTACAAGAAACGATTTGATGCAAACAAAGTGGAACTTGTAGAAAATGGTTTTCCATATATCGTTAGAACTTCACTAAATAATGGTTTGAAAGGTTATATTTTGGAAAATGAAGAATATTTGAATGAAGGCAATACAATTTCATTCGGACAAGATACTGCCACAATGTTTTATCAAGAAAAGCCATATTTTACGGGAGATAAAATAAAAATTTTGAAACCGAAATTCTGTCAGTTAAATAAAATCACAGCCCATTTTTTTATTTCAACAATGGCAAAATCATTTTCAAGTTTCTCTTGGGGAAGTTCAAGTTTTAATGTTGAAATTATCAAAAAGCAAAAAATAACGCTTCCTATTCTCAACGGCGCGATAGATTTTGCGTTTATGGAGGATTTTATCGCTGAACTGGAGGTTCAGCGTATCGCTGAACTGGAGGCATATCTTCTTACTACCGGCTTAAACAACTATACGCTTACCGAAGCGGAAAAAGCCGCCTTGCAGAAGTTTGAAAAAGGAAATGTGGAGTTTGAGGAGTTTAGAATTGTCGATTTATTTGAAAAAATTAAAGTTAATAATCTTAAATATAAAACAAATGAATTACCAAGTCAGGCAAAAGATAAATTTGTTTTACCTGCTTTAACCGCTGGAATAATTAATCAAGGTTTAAATAATTTTGTTCCAAAAGAAAATGCCACAATTTTGAAAAATGTAATTTCAATATCAGCAAATGGAGCAAATACAGGAGTAACTTTTTATCAACCTAAAGAATTTACAGTTTTACAAGATGCTTATGCAATAAAATTTAAAGAACGAGAATTAATAGCAAATGTAAATTTATTTTTAACAGCAGTAATTTCAAAAACTATTTATGGAAATTATGAATGGACAAATAAAGCAGGATGGGAAAGAATTAAAACAAATAAAATTTCGCTTCCTACCACCGACGGCAAAATTGACTATTCATTTATGGCGTTCTTTATTTCAGCGGTTCAGAAATTGGTAATAGCCGATGTGGTGCGCTATGCCGACAGAAAAATAGTAGCCACGCGGGCGGTGGTAGAGAAATAAGATGAAAAACTTAAACGGAATAGGAATTTGCTTCTTTTAATCAGCAAAGAAGATAATGGGATTACAAACAGAAAGAATGATATTGCCCCCTTTTTCAATTTATTATACATATTTATTTATGATTTAATTGCATCTATTATCTTTTCTATATTGTTAGCCAATGCCCCAATAAAAGGGGGACGCATCATCGTAATATGGTTGCCGGGGGTAGATATTACTTGCACATTATCAGCCACACTTCTCCATAATAAATCCTCCGGACGAGTATCCAAAAGCATATTATTATCTTGATGCTCGTTCTGCAAAACAAGTTCTGCTTCCGCTTTAATAACAACAACATTTCCTGAATACCTCGGCGGCTTATATAAATAAATAATTCTATTATGCTCCAACATTAATTCTATAAAGCCGTTAAAATCATTAAGTCCTATTCCCTGAGGTATTAGGTTATGAGAAGAAAATCTTTCATAAAATAGTTTAGAACGTTCTAGTGGTGTTAGCGAAGCAAGCATTTCCTTTGTAATACCTATATCTTTTTGCACAAAGAGCGAAACCTTAGCGACAAACTCTACTATTCCCGCTGCCTCATCAAAATTCAAACTATTATTTTGTGAATAAGCCGGATTGTCAAGCACTAACACTGTTGGGAATATATTTTTTCTTTTACCGAGTTGCGTAGCCATTTCGTAAGCTATATTAGCCCCTAATGACCACCCACCAAATATCATTTTGCCTTTGATATTAAGCAAAGTAAGTTCATCTAAGTAATCCGAAGCAATATGCGATATAGAGTTGCCTTGCTGTTCGCCGGGAGCCACCTGAATTGCATAAATAGATACATTTCTATTTATCAACTCTGCTAAAGAAAGGTAATTATATATATAGCCACCAGCGGGATGAATTAGGAACAAATTAACTGGACAATCAATAGATTCCTTTATATTCAAAATATGTGAATGCTTTAAATCTTTAATTTCAACGTCTTGCTTTATTCCTTTTGCTAGCATTCTAATAGTAGGGTTGCGAAAAAGAAAAGGTAATGTTAAATTTGTATTAAATTGATTATTTATATGATAAAGCAATTCTATGGATATTAAGGAATTTCCTCCTATATCAAAAAAACTCTCATCTATTCCTATGTTGGTTTGCTTAAATATTTTATTGAAAATGCTCTGAATAGATAATTGCTCATCAGATAGTTCTTCATTTGAGATTATATTCGCTCTTTGAGGTTCTTGTGCGGATGCATTAAAAATATTAACTAGTTCTCTATAATTCACCTTTCCATTTGCTGTGAATGGAATAGTATTTGTTATTAAAAGTTTATCTGGTAGCATATAATTAGGCAAATTGTTTGCTAGTAATTGCCTTATATCTGCTTCGGCACACTTTCCGTTCGTTTTGACTGCCACCCAAAGTTGCTTCTGAGTTGCATCCGAAAACAATGCCACCGCCTGCTCCACACCATCTATTGCTTCGAGCCGCTTCTCTACCTCACCCAATTCTACTCTAAATCCTCTAATCTTTACTTGCCTATCGCTACGTCCTTTGAATATTATATCTCCGTCTTCATTCCAAATACCCATATCACCTGTCCTAAATAATATGTCCCTTGTGTTATTGCTAAATGGGGATTGTATAAACTTCTCTGCTGTAAGTTCCATATTATTGAAGTATCCATCAGAAAGCAGTAGCCCGCCGATGTAAATCTCTCCTTCTGCTCCAATAGGAATAAGATTTTTATTTGCGTCTAATATATAAATATATGTATTTTTGAAAGGTCTGCCAATAGGTATTTCCTGCTCGTCTCCCTTCACATTGTAATAAGTAATACTTATTGTAGTTTCTGTTGGTCCATAAAATTGAAGAATCTCGAGTTCTGGAGCAAGTTTTATTATTCGTTGGACGAGTGCAACTCCAAGCGATTCGCCTGCAAAAATAATTTTATCGAACGGCAGAACTGATTTACCGGCAACTAATAGAGCGTTAAGATGTGCTGGAACAAGTTTTAAGTAATTCGGTGGGTTTATACTGAAACGTTTAGATAGCAGAGAAGGAGAGAGGACTTCGGATTCTGTGCAGATAAGCAATGTAGCCCCAAGCAAAAGAGACGGAAAAATCATTGAATATCCCAGGTCCGCTGCAAAAGTAGATACATTTGCAAAACGAGCATCCGCTTTTAATTGCAATTGCTCGGACATCGCAAAGGAAAAAGCAATTACCGCAAAATGTGAAACCGCAACTCCTTTCGGATTACCTGTTGTTCCTGACGTATACATAATGTATGCAATATCTTTATTATCTATCTGAACTGCGGGAGGTGTATCGGAATATTTTTCTATTGAATTGTTATCAACGATACACTTTATGGCGTTCAATTCTTGTATTATTGGAAGTAATTTTTGCTCTGTAATGATAATTGATGCTTGAGAATCCGATAATATATATTTAATTCTCGCTAAAGGAAAATCTGCTGCAAGTGGCACAAACGGCACACCACTCTTGTTAGCGGCAACTAACGCAACTATCATATCAATACCTCTATTGAGAAATATCAATACCGGCTTTTTGTTTGTATTTTGTGTCGTAATAAAATTAGCAATTCTATTGGCTTTCTTATCTAAGTCCGAGTATGTAATGGACTTATCATTGCTTTCTACTGCTATGTGCTGGGGACGTGTTTGTGTATGTCTTTCTATGAGTTCCTTCAAATTACTTGTAGGAATATGACTAAGAGTTGAATATGTTTTACTATTATTAAGTAAAATACATTTTTCGGTTGCACCTATATAATCTATATCCATTACTTTTATATTCGGCTGCGTTACGACTGTATTTACCACATTATGATAATGCTCTATAATATTTCTTACTATTGTATTAGCAAAAATTTCCACATTCGCAGTAAGAGTGATTACAAACTCACCACTAAATTCCTCCACCCAAAAATCTAAATCATAAGTAGCAAGTCCCAAATCTATCTTATATGGTTTAATTTTAATATCACCAATGGAATACAAAGACGGAATATTTTGAAAAGCAAACATTACCTGAAATAATGGAGAAGTGCCCAAATCTCTTTCTGTGTCAAGCGCAGACACTATTTTATTGAATGGTATTTTTTGGTGCTTCAAATTATTGTAAGAACTCTCTTTGATTTTCACCGCCAACTCTAAGAAAGATTGCTTTGGGTTTATATTCTGTTTGTATGGTAAGGTGTTGATAAACAATCCTAATACATCTTGAAATTCTGCATCTCCTCTATTTGCTGTCGGAACACCAATCACTATATCTGGCTGATATGAATACCTATAAAGTAAAATATATAAAGATGTTAAAAAATAGACAAAAGGAGTAATATCATTTTCTTTACAGAATTGATTTATTTGCTCTGTTAATGCAGTCCCTATCGGTAGCACTTCTTTTTTGCCTTTTTTTGCAAAGCCCGAAGGGCGTTGTTTGTAATATGGTAGTCGAACTGGTGGTGGCAGTGGAGTAAGAGTATTTTGCCAATACTCTTCGAAGCGGATATATTCATCAGAGCGGAGCCATACTTGTTCACTTGCCACATAATCAATGTATTGAAATGCTGCTGGTGTTTGCATCGCATCTGTCTCTAATCCAGCCAGTAGCGAACTATATCTTTGCACAAGTTCTTTTATAAACAGAGCGTTGCTCCAGCCGTCTGAAATTATATGATGCGGAGTATATAAAAATAGATACTCCGTTTCTGAACTGCGAATAAGTCCTAATCGCAATAACGGAGCTTTATCCAGAGGTATTACTTGCAATGCTTCTTCCTTTGCAGCCAATTGTAGGTATTTTTCTTTCTCTTCCAGAGATAAGTGCCGAACGTCCGCATATTTGATATGTATCGCCACATTATCTTCTACTCTTTGATAAGGAATTCCTTCTTTTGTGAAAAATGATGTTCTAAGTATGTCATTCCTATTTATTATTTCATTTAGTGCTATTTCAATTAATTGTGCATCTATTGTTTCCCCAAAATCCAAATTAGCGTAAACTGGATTATTTTGAAGATAATGTTCTGAATTCCATTGCTCCTGAAACCAGAACTGCTGCTGGGCATTGGATAAAGGATATACATTATCGCTATTGCGAGGCATTTTTGTGCTTTGTTTCTTGCCACTCAGACCTTTTTCTTTCCTGAGTTTTAGTATATTATCCAATTGTTCTTTGTTTAGGGTATTTGTGAATTGCTTCATATTGTCCTCCGTTGTATAATTCTTAGAAATTATAATTTAACACTAATTTACCTATATGTTTCGAGCGTGACATATAGTTTAAAGCGTCACCTAATTGATAGTATGGATATTCTTTGTATTTAATCGGTTTCAATTGATTGGCAAGCAACAAATCGCATAGTTCTTTCATATATTTCTTCGTAATTTTATTGTCAAGTCCAAATAAACTAATATCTATGCTTGCAAATAGCAAGCCCTTATTAAATAATCCCAATGGAATAAGATTGTTCGCTGCTATATCTTTCTTATCTATCTGAAGAAAGCGTCCCATAAAGTTTAGAGATTTTAACCCAGCAAGCATACTTTCTCCCGATAATGTATTGAGCACTACATCCACTCCTCTGCCGTTTGTATATTCCATAATTTCATCAGCAAAAGAAGTATCTCGCGAGTTCATAACCAATGGAATGCCAATCTCCCGCAAAAAGTCACTCTTCCTATCATCACCTGCTGTTGCAAATACTTGGCAGCCGAGCCACTTACATATTTCAATGGCAGCGAGTCCTACCCCACCAGAAGCAGAATGAATAAGGACAATATCATCTGATTTTACCTGCCCAACAACTACAAGTGAGTAATAACTTGTTAAAAACACTGTAGGTATGCATGCTGCTTCTACGAAAGAAATATTGTCGGGCATTAAAAATGCCTGAGATGCATACACATTTTGGTATTTGCAAAAATGGCTCTCCGGTAATAAAACCCCATCGCTATTATAAGAACCGACAGACAGCAAAATCACATTATCTCCAACTTTGAATTCATCCACATTTGCTCCTACTTTCGTGATAACCCCCGCATAATCAGAACCCATTATAGACGGAATGCCCGGCGCAGCAGGATACATATCCATCGCAATCATCAGGTCCCGGAAATTTAACGATGCTGCTTTTACTTCTACCTGGATAATACCTTCGGCAGGAGCCGGCAAATCACATTTAACAAATTCCGTCTGGATAAAATTCGGAGGATAAGATAATTTGTAAGCAAAATTGTCCCCTTGTTCATACCTGATATAACTCTGTTCTTGGGGTGTTTCCTGCATTCCGACTATCTGTTTCAATCCCTTGTTTTGTAACTTTGCTAATAATTGTTGCCGCTGCTCTGGACTTAATTTGTTAATTCTATCTGTATTATTTGCCATTTTTTTTTGATGCTCCTAATTAATAATCGTTATAAATGTATTATTCTATTTCATCTAAAATATTGCTTAATTCTGACTCATCTATATCTTGAATCAACATATCTAAAATAGACGATGCCAATTCCGCAATCGTAGGAGAATCCTTAAATATATCCACTGGCAATTGTATATCAAACGCCCCCGAAATATTAGAAATTAATTGAACTACCAATAAAGAATTACCTCCAAGTTCATAGAAGTTATCGTTAATTCCAATTTGTCCTATTCCCAAAACTTGTCCCCATATCCTTGATAGAGTTTCTTCTATTTCATTCGTTGGTGCATTGTAATCCGATGACAATTCCGGACGGTCGTAGGTGGTTGCTGTGCTTTCTTTTTCTATCTTCTCATTGGCATCTTCTCTCGCTGTATTGATAGATTTATGCAAATTATAAGGTGAAACGATAATATTTGTATCATAAGGATAAGCCATAATCCGCTCAAATGCTGTTATTCCCTCTTCTGGATAAATATAATCGTCTGTTGTTATTACCACTTTTTCCATTTTCTCTTTCTTTGTTGTATCTACATCTACAATTCTAATTAGATTGTAATCCTCTACATCTACAATTAATTCGCCTTTGGAATTATATACTTTGAAGTGCATTAGTGTTGTCTTTGCCTCGTCCGAAGGTGGATTAACGACTTTAATAAAGGCGAATGTTTCTGCTGTTTGGCTTTCACGATTGGCATATACTTTGATTTTTTTGTAATTAAATGGTAAAAATGGTTCCGTTGTATAATACTGAAATAAATTTGCGGTTGAACTATCAAATATAGCGGGATTAATAATGAAAGACGAAATATCTATCAAGTGTTCATTTGCTACCTTTTGGCAAATTATATATTCATTATCTTTTTTATAACTTTGGGTTAAATTAAGATTAATCCAGCGCTTTCCATATCTCAAAATGTCTTGTCCGTTCATTCCTGTAGCTATTGCGAACATTTGCTTAGTAATTACTTCGCCATCGAAATCCTTGATTGCTCTTGCGACATCAATAGTTCGTTCTACATTATTGTCTCGGGGTTCGATACTAACATACGCCATTGCCATTGTGTCCCATTTATCCGATGTCTTATGTATTGTTAGAGTGCAGATACTTACTTTAATTCTATCGTTCTCCTTAATAGTAAAAAGGCGGATATTTGGATGCTCATTTCTTGCTATCTGTATTGGCTTCAAAAAATACAAATCAGTTAAAACAATAGCATCACCATCTTTAAGTTCATTGCCATACTTTAATTTTGCAAATTCTGATAGAATATTGATTAAAAAAGTTCCTACAATGGTAGGTTTATTATAAACTATATGTTCTTTATAAACCCAATCATTTCGCTCATCAAAACCAATCTGATAAATTTCTTCTGTGCCTTTCGTTTCTATTAAATGAATACCCATCTTATAGGATTGTTCGTTTAAGTATAACTTTTTACGGGCTAATGCTTGGGTTTCCTCCCATCTTGCTGCCATACCGACCTTCTCCCAAGAATCCCAATTGATTGATATAGCAGAATTCGGCTTTATTTGATTTCTATAAGAAGCGTAATTATCCAAGAATGCATTCGCACTTGTGTAATCGATTCGGCTCGCCTCCCCAAGTATTGCTGTAATAGAAGAAAAATATACCACAAAATCAAGTTTATCTATACCGAATAATTCATCAATAATTAGCGTACCTTTTGTTTTTGCTTGCAATACGTCATTAGCCATCTGTTCGGTCTTCAGAGCAATGATGCCACCACCAACCGCTCCTGCAGAATGCAGAACACCATTGCATTTACCAAATTTCTTATATATGAAATCTTTTAGTTCTTTCATTTGGTCGTAGTTGCTTGCTTCCGCCTTGAACAGATGGATAATAGAGCCGGTTGATTCTATTTGCTGGATAATTTTAATTTTCTCCGATGTTATATCAGCCGGATTTTCCATTATATAATTATTCCAATCTGAGCGGTCAGGCAGTGGAGTTCTGTATGTAAGAAATATATTTGACTTAGCGTGTTTAGATATATATTTAGCAAACTCAAGCCCCAGCCCGCCTGTTCCACCGGTTATTAAATAAACTCCATCATCTTTGAATATGTGTGGTGGAAACTCCGTTGCCGGATAAATAACTTGCTCGTAATCTTCCGTCCAACGCCCATTTTTGCGATAAGCGATTAATCTATCATCATTTCTAAACTGTGTCTCTGCAATAAGTTGCTTAGCAAGCGACTCAGTATTATCAATACTTATAGATATATCCACAAATTTCGCAAAAGCTGCTCTGTACTCGCTATTTAAGCATCTTGCAGGACCTATTGCAAGTGCTTTAAGAGGATTTTTTATTAATTCTCCGCCTATAGAGAAAACATCATTCACAACAAAGAGAATGTTTAGATTATTAATGAGATTACACTCAATAAACGCTTGTTCTAAATATAAGGGAGCGTAGAATGCTATTTCTTCTTCTGATTGGCATTGAACCAAGTTCGGCGTTGTGTTTTCTGTTTGTATATTCCATAAATGTAGCACTCTATTTGGCGTTTTATCAATTTTTGATAATTCAGATAGCAGTGATAGATAATCCTCCTTTTTTATTGGATTGACAGCATAGCGATTAGTATCTATTTGCTTAAAGGAAGTGCCTGCATTAACTAATGTGTATTTTTCATTCATTGCATCTAATAGTTTACATATAGCATCGGTTAGTCCTAGTTCATTTCCTAATATTAACCAAGTATTAGCAATATCCTTATTGTCTTTGTCTTTTTGCAAGTTAAAGTATTGTTCTAATAACAATCCGGGCTGTGCTGTTCTTTTCCACGTTGGAATATACATCCATTCAGCAATATTTGTATTCTTTGTTTCATCATCTTCTTGTGTTACTATTGAGTTAGTTTCATTCTTTATAATATAGGATTTTCTATTGTATGGATAAAGCGGAAAAGGTGTTCTGCGTCTGTCCTCGCCCTTAAAATAGCGTTCGAAATCAATAGACACCCCATTAGCCCACATACTCCCTATAGAACTAGTAAGATATTCGGTATCGCTAATCTCATTTATTGAGACCCGCATTGTGCTAATTGCTGCAATATCAACAGATTCTGTGTGTCTTTTAACTGCGGACTCTAACGACTGCCCTGGTCCGACTTCAATAAATAAATTGGCTTGCTTTTCTAATGCTGTAATAACTGCGTCAGAAAAGCGAACTGTATTGCGAACTTGGTTTACCCAATAATCTGGCGATAATGCTTCGTCATCAGTTAGTAACTTCCCAGTTACGGTGGATATAATTGGAATCTGTGGCTTATGTAGTGTGGCTTGCTTAAAAAAAGACGAAAACTTCTCTAACATTGGCTCCATCATTGCTGAATGAAAAGCATGCGATGTCGGAAGCCGCTTATTGAATATCTTCTTACCAGACAACACTCTTTCTAATCCTTCTATATCGGAAAAGCCACCCGAAACAACACTAAGACCTTTATAATTAATTACTGCAATAGACAACGCTGGACTAAGCATCGGTTGCAACTCCGCTTCGGTAAGCAATACAGCAACCATTGCTCCTCCGGGAAGTTCTTGTATCAATTTAGAACGATATGCAACTGCTCTAAGAGCGTCAGATAAAGAAAATATTCCGCTTGCAACACCTGCCACGTATTCCCCAACACTATGTCCAATTAGATACTTCGGCTCGATGCCCCAAGAATTAAGTAAACAAAATAAAGCATAAGAGGTAATGAATATCGCCGGTTGGGTGATATACGTTTGGTCTATTAGTTTATTTGCTTCTTCAATATTATTTTCTTTTGGATATAGTATTTCTCTAATATCTTGCCCTATTTCATTCAATAAAATTGTAGAGGCACCGTCTATTACCTGCTTATATACTGGATAGTTATCATAGAGGTCTTTACCCATATTTACAAATTGGTTGCCCTGCCCGGGAAACATAAACACCTGCGATTGAAGCCCACGCTGTATAACGCCATTCTTCAGACCAGTCGGGCTATTGAGTCGAGCAAGCAATTCCGAGTAATCCTTGAATGTAACGAAGCCCCTATATTTATAATGCTTACGTCCGATAAGTGAGGTGTAAGCAATGTCTTTTAATTGCGAAATATCATTTAGTTTTGTGTTTTTATCTGATTGCAAAAAGCCAGTCAAAGAATTGAAATACTTGTCTAATGTCTCCTTCTGCATTGCTGAAATTGGAATAAAACATTCTTTATGTATACTTATATCTGTTCTCTGCTTGGGTGGCGGTGGCTCTTCCATAATGAGACAAGCGTTAGTGCCACCTACTCCAAATGAATTTACAAGAGCAATCCGTTTTCCTTCTGTGTTCCAATCGCGATTCACTGTATTCACAAAAAATGGGCTATTTGGAAAGTCAATTTTTGGATTTGCTTCTGTGTAATTTATAGATGCTGGTATTTTGCCATATTTTAGTGCTAATGCGGTCTTGATTACCGCCACAGCCCCAGAGGCAGTATCTAAGTGTCCTACATTTGATTTTACTGAACCCAGAGCACAATATTGCTTCTTTGTTGTGTAGTGTCTAAATGCCTCTGTAAGAGACGAAACTTCCATTGGGTCACCGATAGGTGTAGCCGTCCCGTGTGCTTCCACCATTGTAATCTCCTCTGCTGAAACTCCTGCAAGTTCTAAGGTCTCCCACATTACCTCTTTCTGACCTTCTATGCTTGGTGCGGTATAGCCGACTTTTCTATTCCCATCATTATTAACTGCTCCGGAAGAAATTACTGCATAAATATGGTCATTATCGCTTATTGCATCTTCTAATCGCTTTAATAAAACTACACCGCAGCCCTTAGAAAATAACGTCCCATTGGCATCCTTATCGAAGGGACGGCAAACTCCATCAGCGGACTCCAAGCCACCACTTGCATAGACATAACCAACGTTTGGCGGATACTGGGCACTCGAACCTCCCGCTAAAATCATATCTGTCTGATATGTAAGCAAACTCTGAATACCAAGCACTATGGATGCCATCGCAGAAGAACAAGCGGACTGAATATCTAAACTTGGTCCTGTTAGATTTAATTTGTAAGAAACACGAGTCGCTAAATAGTCCGGTGCCGTTGCTGTTACAATGGATGTAGCATCAGCGAACTTTTTAACCGATGGATTGTTATATACATCATTCAAATACCAACTTGTGCCTGCTCCGCCAAAAACACCAATACGATAATGACTTTCACGCTCTGCATAACCGGCATCTTCCAAAGAATGCCAACAGCACTCAAGAAATAGCCGATGTTGCGGGTCTAATAATTCTGCTTCTCGAGGCGTAAATCCAAAAAAAGAAGCATCAAATTCATCTAATCCCTCGATTGTTCCGCCTCGTGCAACATAATTAGGGCTGTTTATTTTTTGGATGGTTTCCCCCGAAGCAAGCAATTCTTCTTTCGTAAAATCAACGATAGAATCCTTACCATTCATTAAATTATCCCAAAACTCTGAGATATTTGTTGCACCGGGAACTCTACAATCCATTCCGATTATAGCAATTCGTCCTATTTTTGGCTTATTATCAGACATATTTATTTATTATTATTTTGTTTGAACTAATTTAAGATTTTTTGATTATAGATTTCGTTTCTTCCAATGCTCGCAGCCCCAACAATACCTGTATTTTTGTTAAAATACGCATTTTCTATGGTTAGATATTTTGCAAGTGTGGGCATTGTGTAATCGGCTGCGGTTTGTCTTGCTGTCTGAATTAATATTTCTGCCTGCGAAATACCACCACCAATGATAAAATGTGGAATACTTAGTAGATTAGCAATAGAAGCAATACCTATACCAAGATATTTACCGGTCATCTGAAGACATAATATAGCAGCAAAATCGCCTTTCGCAGCAAAATTTGCTATATTTGCTACATCAAAACTATCATTAGAAATGCCATCTGGCGAATTAAGAAGTGATTCATTATACTTATTTGCTAATTTCCTAGATAGTTCGAGTATTGCAAACTTACCGACAAAATCTTGTATTGTGCATTGACATTCTGATTGCTGCTTAGTATCCTCTTCAATATTCGAAGAAATAATAAGATTGCCGCCTTCTGGAGTGCCGTATTCTCCCTTAAAGATACTTTTGTTTATTATTATAGTTACGCCAACTCCTGTTCCCAGAGTGAAATATACAAAATTGTCGTATTTTGCTCCATTGCCCATAACCATTTCTGCGTAAGCGGCTGCGTTAGAATCTGTATCCAAAGCAACCGGCAATTTATATTTATTGCAAAAAAAGTTCTTAACTTGAATAATATCTATTTCAAATTCGGACGAAAAAACCATCTTATCTCCCGCAATAATTGCAGGAAAACCTATACCAATAGAACGAATATCGGGATATTGTGAAAGAGCAGATTCTACCAAACCACAAACTGCTTTTGGGGCAAGGTCATTTGTGGTTATTGATGCAGAAGAAATTATCTCTTTATAGATAATTGTGTAGTCAGCGTCAAGCACACCTGCCTTATAAGTTGTTCCTCCGATGTCTATTCCGAGATACAAATCTGATGGATTGTCTTTTGATTTTGCTCTTTTCATTATGATAAATTAATTGTATTATGTTTGTTGCTATGCTAACCGTCTTTGTATCCTATCTCTTATTTCAGTATATGTCCGGCTTACGCTATTTCCATTTTCTTCCTTACTATTTGTAATACTATTGGCAATAAATTTAGATAAAGCACTAACATTAGGATATTTATATAAATCAACAAGAGTAATATCTTGTTCTACGTGTTGCTTAATATGTTCTTGTATTCTCAGTAGCAATAGAGAATGTCCGCCAATTTCAAAAAAGTTCTCTTCATTATGAAAATTGTTATGAGATAGAACCCTCTCCCATATATTGCGGATAGTTTTTTCTATGTTGTCCATTGGAATATCCGATGTTGCAATGGCATAAGTTGGTTGTATATTTGACGGAGAACTCTGGTAATACAGATTTTTCAATTCAGCGTAGTTAATTTTATTGCTGAGCAGAAGTGGCATTTGTTCTATACATATAAATTCAGACGGAAACATATATTTCGGTATATATTCGCTAAGGTACTTTCGTATTTTAAGGTTGTCTATCGGTTGCATTGCATCTTTTTGTGTATAAAAAGCAATGATGAAGTTATTTTCTGGTTCCGCATTATTATCATTGGCAAGCACTGGCTGCACCATCACGGCAACCTCTTTAATGTCAGGAATCCTTAGCATTGCAATCTCTATCTCTTGCAATTCTATTCTAAATCCTCTAATCTTAACTTGCGAATCCGTTCTACCGTGGAAATTAATATCGCCATTTATCAAAAAACTACCAATGTCGCCCGTTCGAAACATTCGTTCATTTAGTGCTTGATGAAATATAAATCTCTTGTTGTTTTCCTCTGAATTATTAAGATATTCTTTGGCGAGTCCATTGCCGGCAATAAATATTTCGCCTTTTGAACCAAGTGGTATCTGGTTAAGTTGTTTATCCAATATGTATATTTTTGTATTTCCAATGGGCTTGCCGATGGATACATCGGCGGTAGCATATTTATATAGTTCGGAATATGTAGACCAAATTGTTGTCTCCGTTGGTCCATACATATTGACTAATCGTGCATCTACGTTCTCAAAAAACTTATTCCGTAAAGTATTAGATAACGCCGCACCTCCCGTAAATACTATCCTGATAGATTTACAAAGACCATAGTCGCAAGTATTTAGAAAAATAGAAAGAGATGTAGGAACGAACTGCAATATAGTTATTTGATAGCGAGCAATAAGTTTGTCAAAACTTCCTGATATAATTTGCTGTTCGCCTGTAATAACAAGTGCTGAACCTGATATAAGTGGAAGGAATATCTCTAACCCCGATATATCAAAGGTTGTTGCTGCCTGCAATAAAAACACATCATTCTCAACAACTTCAAATTTACTCTTCATCCACAAAAGAAAATTAATTACGCTCTTATTATTTACAGCAACTCCTTTGGGTTTGCCTGTTGAGCCGGAAGTGTACATCACATACATCGTATCGTCTGTTTCCGATTTGTATTCAATTTGCACTTCTGTCTGGTGAGCTCTGGTAGTTGTGTAATTAATAATATTAATATTTCTCGGAAACAAATCTTCGGCAACGTCAATGCTATTAATTATATAATTCAAATTTGAATTTTCGCAAATATAATTAACTCGCTCCTTCGGATATGTCCTATCTATCGGAACATAAATAGCCCCAATTTTTATTATTGATAAAATAGCAATTATTAGTTCCGGAGACCGAGCAATACAGATACCAACCATATCCTGTCTGTGGATGCCTTTTTTCGTGAGTTCTGCTGCAAAAATATTTATTTTTTGCTCTACTTCCTTATATGTTAATGCAATATCTTTAAAGTATATTGCAATATTGTTAGGGTTATTATTAACTTGCTCTTCGAAAAGTTGATATACCGAATATATTGTATTATCAATATGAAAAAATGTATTATTCCATTCTTTCATTTGAGATAATTCTGCATCTGTAAGTAATGAATATTCGCTGATAGATTGATTAGGAGCGAGTATTATAGCATCCAAAATATTCTTAAAATCCTTAGCATATCTTTCTATTCTGCTTTTACTAAAAATATCACTATCGTAATTGAAACTGATGTTAACATATTCTTCATACTCTTGTGCGTCTAAATACAAATCTGCTTTAGTTCTGGCTCGTGTTTTATCTTCAACAGAAAATGCAATGTGAGCATCTGTTCCAGCAAGCAATTTCACCTGAAAAGCAAACATAGTTTGATACAACGGATTATATGCCTGAGTAGGTGAAATATTTAAATTCGGATAATACAATTCCATTGGACAATCCCAATGTGAAGTATCTTGCGTGAGTGTCTTTTGGGTTTTTACAATTAAATCCAAAAAACTATTGTCTGCATCTAATTGTGAACGAAAAATTATTGTATTTGCATAATATCCTATAGAATTTTCGAATAGTTCATTTTTTCTATTAGCGTATGGGAAGCCGATTAATATTTCGTCTTGTCCGCTGTATCTATGAAGCAAAATAGAAAACGCCGAAAGTAATACACTAAATAAAGTTAAATTATTTCTACGGGCATATTCTTTTAGTGTATTCAGTTCTTTTTTATCCAAAGTATTAATTACAGTATCGGTGGCGAATTGCTGCTGCTCAGGACGGGAGTAATCTAACGGAAGATTAAGAAAATAATCATCGGATTTTATATTCTCTGTCCAATATCTAATCCCATCATCATAGTATCCGCTTTGAATTAGTTGCTTTTCATTCGCTGCAAAGATATTATACGCATTTGTGTTGACTCTTTCTTCGGATATATCCCCGAGATAGGTATCAATTAATTGCTTTGCAAAAATATTAATTGAATAGCCATCAAAGAAAATATGATGCACAATCATTGTAAAGTGGTAAGTGGTAGTATTTTCTTTCATTAGAAAATAGCAAACAGGTGGCTTCTCTTCAATATTTTTAAACATATTCTTATTATGTCTATCTATAATGCCATTCATTTCACTAATATTATCTATTTCATAATAAATAATATCAGCAGAATAGTTATCTACAATACTACAGACAGGAACCGAGCCGTCCATACGAATAGTGGAATGTAGCAAATCATTGCGTTCTATTACTTGCGATAGAGCATTATGAAATCTTTTATAAGAAAAATTTGACTGTTCAATCTTTATATTAAAGATAATATTGTATATATTTTTCGTATCCGTAGATTTTTCAATTATATACATAGCCATTTGATTAGACGAAAGAGGAGTATTGTTCTGCAATGCAGAAGTTCCTATTTCATTTGTAGTGGATGCAGTTGTATTTTTCTCTAACAATAGTGAGGCAATGAAATCGGCAAGCGAATTTATAGTTAAGTGTTTATAAATATCAGAGATAGAAAGTTCAATATCGTATAAAGTATTAATTCTATTTGCTATTTTGATAATGACAATAGAGTTAGCCCCCAAAGACAATAAATTTTCATCTAAAGAAATATTTTCATACTCATAATCCTCGATAGACAACGACTCCTGCAAAATACTAAGTAATTTGCAAGCGATAGCCATACTACAATTTTTTTGAGTGGTCTCTATTTCTGCGGGTTTGCACACTTCTATCTCCAATATTGCTGCTCCCAATTAGACAATTTATCCGAACTATTAGGCATTTTGTTCGATAAAAGTAAAAAATCTAACCAATATCCCGCCATCTGCATTTCACTTTGATATAAATTATGAAAAGTTGCTACATAATCTTCGTGAGCCGTTATTAAATCTAATATTGAAGTCGTGCCTAAACTATATGTAAGATTTGCATTTTCCAATACCTTGCTTTTTAATTGGTTGACTTCCAAATTCATTTTATATATTTGCGATTGGTTTGATAAAGCAGAAATTATTGTTTGTAAATTATGTTTCAATTGCATTTGTATCTGTTCATACACCTCTTTAGAAATCTGGTATTGGGCATCTTTTATCATAAAATTTCCCGCTGCAACATCATTAAGTAAAGGAAGTTTATAAGATAGAGTTAGGTTATAACTTGCTCCCGGATAGTGGCTGTCCGGATAAGTAAGAAAAGTGTTCCACTTTTGTTCTGTCATAAAAGAATAATAATTCACCTTAAAACCTAAATTTAAATCGCTATATCGTTCGTTATTTGCAAGGTTCCTCTCCACTTCTGCCATTCGCAACTTTGCTGTTTGAACTTGTATTAACATATTGTTTTCAACAATTTCATCTATATTTGGAAAGACGGAGACGACTACTTGCTCAAAGTCCGATATATTTAATTGTAGAGTTTTAGCCAATAATTTGGGAAAATGCTGCAATGTTTTACTAACGCCCATAAGCGTTTGCAATTCGTAATACTTGCTATAAGAAAGTATTCTATAAGATGCGAGTTCGGATTCTAATTGCTTTTGTCTGGCTTGCAAGGGCAAAATGGATGCTTCTGGCATAACTTTATTATCTATTTTTAATTGCATAGATTTTATCAATTTGCCAAAATCATCCAATATACTATCTTGGATATAATAGCTGCAGAGAGAAAAATAATATTGAATATATGCCTTTCCAATATCACAAATATAACTCATTACTTCGTAATCAAAATTTATCTTTGCTGCTTCTCTTTCTAATTTTGCGCTCTGCGATTTCAAATAATTGCTATTATTTAAGCCAAACCCGCGTAGCAAAGGTGTGTTAAAGCCAATAAATGCTCCATTATAATACTCGCTAACGGGTGAGCCATCGGCATTCCGAGTGGATAAATCATATTGACGTCCATACGCTACACCTACCTGAAAATCTACTCCAAACTTCGTTGGAAGAAATAAATAAGCATCCGCTGATTGGGGGTTATCATAACTTACAGACGGATTTATTCCCCACATCGCATCTACATCCACTCCAAAGAGTGGCGAGAACGCTCCTGAATATGCTTGCTCTTTGCCAATGCTTGTATTAAGTTCTTGTTGACCAATCTTCAAGCCGTAATTATTCTCCAAACCAATGCGAATAACATCGAGTAAAGGCGGCATTACCGTATCTTCTTGTGCAAAAACGGACAATGGAACTGAACAAGCACCCAATATGCTTATTATAATACTGCTAAATATTATTTTTATTTTCATAATTAAATTCCTTTTCATTAATTGTGTTTTTATTTTGGTCTACGCAAATTGTCCTTCTGCCAATTTTTTAAAGAAGCCGTTTTCAATCTGCATAAGTTTTTCAAAGGTTCCTTCTTCTACTATGCGACCCTGAGACATACAGATTATTCTATGGGCATTCTTAATTGTGCTAAGCCGATGAGCAATAACTATTCTTGTAGCATCAAGATTTTCTATATTATCGGATACGATGCGTTGTGTAGCGTTATCCAAAGCACTTGTTGCCTCGTCTAAAAATAAAATCTTTGGTTTTTTAGCCAATGCCTTTGCTATAATTAAACGTTGTATTTGTCCTCCGGACATTATATCTGAACTTGCTGATATTTCAGTATACATCTTATCCGGTAACTTCTCTATTTCTTCGGCACAACCTGCTCTGCGGGCTGCATTCCAAGCATCTTCTTCGGTCATATCGGTATTTCCGATAATATTATACAGAACAGTGCCTTGCATTAGTTTTCCATTTTGCAGAACTACCCCCATTTGAGAACGGACATCACGGATATTTAGTTTGCTAATTGGTTTCTTATCATAAAATATCTCGCCTGAGGTTGGGTCTTCAAAACCAAGCAGTAAACGCAATATAGTAGATTTACCTGCTCCAGAACCGCCGACAAACGCTACATATTCTCCTTTTGAGATATGGAAACTAATATTATCTATTATTAGTGGGTTGTTCTCTGAATAGCGAAATGACAGATTATTTACCATTATGTCGCCTTCCAATACTCCACAATCCTGATGTTCATTTGTATATTCTTGATTGGCTTCCATTATTGGTTTAAATGTATCAAAGACCGGCTTTATTGTAAGTAGTGGCACTGTTGTGAAGCTCATCTGCAAAAGTGCTCCTTGGAAGCAGATAAAAGCGCTATTGAATGCTGTATAATTGCCAATTGTAAAATCGGAATTTCCTCCCAAAAGCAGATTATAAACTACAATAAATATCACTGTTCCAGAGAATATTGGGAAGAACGCTCCGAACGTATCTCCTATCACATTGAGTTTATTTTTGCCTAATAGGTGTTGCTTCTGCACCGAAAAACGACCAACCCATTGGCTAAATACTCTCTCATTGCCATTAGTTGTCCGTATCTTAGTAATTCCGCTGATTATCTGAAATAAGAAGCCAGAAAGCAAAACATCCAAATATCGCACTATCTTAATATGCTGGAAGCCACCATAACACATAAATACAGTGAATATACAGATAATTAATCCAAGACAAAGCCCGATAAGTGCGAGTTCTATGCTATAGTAAAATAGTAACCCAAGATAAAATATAGAGAAAATGAACGCTATAACAGAGGAAATTACCTGCCCAGATAGTATCTGTCTTATTTTATCTACACCCATTGCACGCTCAGTTAAATCGCCTGAGGAGTATTGTTTAAAGAACTGCAATTTAAGCGAAAGCAATCTATCAAACACCGCCGCTTGTAATTTGTAATCCAGCACACCCTCCAAACGCAATGTATTCAGTGCTTGCGAAAAGTTAAGTAATGCCTGTCCCACAACAACAGCCAAAAGCAACAAAAATATCTGCAACAAAAGAGAAGTGCTGCTGTCCGGAATCACATTATCAAAAATATATCCATTCATTATCGGTATCAGCAATGCTATTATTGCTCCAATACAGCCGATTACAACGGTTGCCTTTAATTCTTTTTTTACAAAACTGAGTGCGTATTTATAAAGATATTTCCCTGTTAATTTTTCTGTTTCGAATTTTGGAGAAAATGCAAATACCTCTAGTTCAAAATCTATGCAATCTGTTCCTATAATTCGTTTAGTTGTTTTTTTTGTATAATATACAGCGTCATATCCTTTTTTTTTGTTTGGTATAAGAGCAACCGGCGAGTTATCTTCTTTGCTGAATGTTAAGTAGGCAACGTTATTGCTCTTATACCAATTTTTAACTAACGTCACTTTGTATCCTCTGATATTGGACGAGCGTAGTATATTATCAAGTGGCTTTAGATTAGGTCGCGAAGCACTGGGCTTGGTGAAATTTAGATGCTCGTATTTTCCAATTAGTTGCAAACATCCCATTAAGGCGTCTGTTTCATCGTAATCATCTACTTCTTTTTGTCTGCCGGCTATTAGTTTTAATAGCTTTCCTTTGCTGTAGTTCAGATTTCCCTTGTTGTTCTCAAAGGAAATGTGAAGTTGTGTCATTGAGTTTGTTATATTATTTTTAATTCTATCGCCATCTATATAAAAAAGCGAAGTCCAATAAAACAGTAAATGTTCAAAGTTTAGCATCCCCGATTGTAGCAGATGTATGGTCGGAATTATGCTGTATTCCGTTCCTTGTGATACTTGGTACCAAATCGTAGATGAAACTGGATAAATTTGGGTAGGTGTTGGGTCAAAGCGGTTGTATAATTTAATTTTATTGCCATCAACCGCAATCCACATAACACCTTCTGTCTTTGATATTAGTTGGCAATCGTAATCTGCGATATTATTACCTATGTTCCAATTTGCCTTAACTTTATCTTGTGGATAGCGTATGAATGTAACACCTTTTTGGAGCGTTTCATCCAACAATTTTGCTATTTCTGGTATGTTTTCTTTTGCGTATTCAGCCAATTCTGCTGGTTGCAAGGTGACAATTTCACAATGCTCTACAACGGATAGAACCAAATGGCTGTTGTCATTTCCTTTAGGGAGTGGTATTAATGCGGGTGCTGTGTAATCGTTCAGATACCGCAACGGCTTGCCGTCCACGCTGTCAGTAATGTAAAGATTAACCGTTCCGCGGGCAAGATAATAATACAATCCGGTTTGTGGAACCACAAAGCGTTCTGCAATCTGCAATTCATAATCAATTTTATTATTTTTCATTGTTCCCCCGAGGTTAGAATGATTTTTTTTCGCTTGTTAAATTAGCTATTAACAAGTTGATAATAAGGGCTATCTACAATTTTCAGCATTTCTTCGTGTGTTCCAAATTGAACTACCTTTCCACTGTCTAATACTACAATTTTGTCGCAATTTCGAATAGTAGATAAGCGATGGGCGATTACTATAACAGAGCAAGCCCGCTTTTTCAGATTATTGAGAAGTATACGCTCTGTTTCGCTATCAAGTGCGCTGGTTGCTTCATCAAGCACCAAAACAGATGGATTAACAACCAAAGCACGTGCAATTTCAATTCGTTGTCGTTGTCCTCCACTGAAGTTTTTGCCGCCTTCTATTACTTCAGAGTCAAGTCCGCCGTTACGGTGATTTATCTCTTCCATTATGCAAGCATCTTCGCAAGCATCAACAACAATGTTATGGGGAATGCTACTGTTCCACATTGATATGTTATCAAATACAGTGCCACTAAAAAGGAATATGGACTGGTCTACTGACGAAAGCGTATTTGCCAAATATTCTGCTGCAAAGTCCGTTCTGTGTTTTCCGTCAAATAAAATATCACCGCTCCATTGCTTATGTATGCCGGTGAGCATCTTTGCGATAGTTGATTTCCCAGAGCCAGAACGTCCTATAATGGCAACGCTTTCGCTCGGTTCAATAGTTAGATTGAAGCCATCTATAAGCGGGGGAGCGTATCGGTCGTATCCAAAGACAAGATTTTTAATCTCTATTCTGCCTTGAAGTTTGCTTTCCATTGGATTTACGGCAGATGGAGAAAATGTAATTGAGTTCTTATATGTGTCGTCAATTTCTGAGTCATACATATCTTGCAGAGTTGTAAGTGCAGCCGTTGCATCTTGAATACGTCCGCCATTACTCAGCAAATCGTTCATCGGCTTAGAAAAAACATTCATAATCGACTGAAATGCCACGAGCAAACCAACCGTAAGATGTCCATAAATCACAAGCAGAGCTCCCATACACAACATTATTATTGCGTTGAGTTGTTTAAGAAAATCCGGTAAAACAAGTAAAAACTTATTTGTATAATCCAATTCTTGATTTGTGTTCGTAGCACGAATACGATAGCCAATCCAATTTGCAAAGAAATCATCTTCTGTCGCATTGGCTTTAATCGTTTCTATTCGTTCAATTCCAAGCATTGAAACGCTATAACTTTGTCCTTCATTTTGAATAATAGTTTGATTTAATGTCTCTCTTTTATTTGTTACTATTCGCAATGCTACGATGTTTAATACCAAAAACAGCACTCCCATCAATGTCAACCACACATTATATTGAAGCATCAGGGCAACATACACAATAATTGATAAGACATTGATTAGTAATTGTGGAAAGTCGTAGGACAGAACCCTTGCAAGTGTTTCGTTAAGTGGAATTCGTTTGCCTAACTCACCCGGATGTCTGCTCATAAAGAAAGGTAGCGGAAGCTGTAATAGACGGCGAAAGAAGTTTGACGATTGCAAAACAATAGATTTCATTTCTATTTGCATTGCTAATCGACGTTGGAAGAAAGTCAATGCGGGAGCAATAACCATCAATGCGACTAGACAAAGTATAAACGGACGGAAAAGATATATTTCGCGTCTACCTAGTATATCATCCAAAAACACCTTATATGATGCGGGGAATAAAACGTTCGGAACGATTAGTAAAATGCCGAGAATTATGATACTGATAACAGCAGAAAAACCACCCGACATCCAATTTCTTACCAAAGATACTACCGAACGGTCTACCCGTTTCTCTTTGAATTGGTCGTTGGGGTAAACTTCTATTAATTCATTATAAAAGTCGTTATTAAATATATCTTTGGATACTGATAGACGCCCGGAAGAGCAAGAAATAATATGATATTTGTTTGCGGTGATTTTTGTAAGCACTGCGAACTCATCATCTGTATTACAGACAACAGCAGGCAAAAGAATATCCTTATCTTCGAAATTAATCTCCTTACGATGTATTACGTCAAAGCCATTACGCGAAAAAGCTTGGGATAAACGCTCGAATGTTGTGCCTGCTGGTGTTACGCCTGCTTCGATGCGTGCTTCCTCACGTTTCATCTCAAGATAGTAATAATCGCAAACCATCTTAAAGGCAGCTGCTCCTGATTCTTTATCTTCAATTTTGATAAATACCGGAACTTTACTGCGTGTTCTAACATTCTTATTTTTTGACCATTTACTCATAACGCAATGCTTCCTTTATTGTCGGTACTATCAAATCAAATGGCGACACCTCTTCGGTGTATATTTCTACATTACAGATTGTGCCAGGGTCTATTTTGTATGATGGTCCCTTTTTGCTTGTCCATTTTAACCCGCTTTGAGTAGCGGAGTCCGTCAATAGTATTGCCTTACAATAATAAACAGGACCATTTGATAAAAATAACTCTATTTCACTTGCGTCTGCTAACAAATTGCCCAAAAATTCTTTGGATGCGGTAAAACTATTCACGTGTGTCAATTTTGATTCTATTTGTCCGAAGCGACTTGCATCTGTATTAAATGGTTCCAATACTGCTTCCATTCCCGGCATTGTCTTTCCTTTGTCTGAATAAGGAACAAATATATCTGCGTATAGTTGGTCGCTTTCCAATTCCGCTACTGTAAATACCTTTACATTTGCGGTAATTGCTTCGTTCTTTTTTATCAACACCTCCATTATAACTATATCTTCATCGGCGATAAGGTATGTATATTCTCTTTCTTTTTCTATTAAATTATCTATTTCTTCTTGTAGTAATAGAGTTCTATCACTCGTCTCTGTCATTCGTGACAAATTCTGTCTAAGTTCATTATCGTGATTAAACTTGATACTTTGCAATTTTTCATTTAAATTTTTGCCTTCAATTTGTTTTTGCTCTAAATTGAACTGCACTTGCTTTAATTCCGCTTCTGTTATTATCCCTTTGGTTAGTAGTTCTTCGTTTGTTTTACGAAGACGTTCATAGTATTCTGTTTGTTCACTATTAGAGGTAATTTGCATCTTTATCTGGTTATACTCAAGTGCATAATTGGCATCTAATTCTTTGTTTGCCTGTTCTAATGAGTAAGCCAAGAGCGAATCTTCTTTATGCTTATTTTTTAATTCCAATAATTGATTGTCCACGCTTTGCGATAGGTCTAGGTTATAGAGTTGCAACAAACGAGAGCCCTTTCTTATGGTGTCGCCTTCTTTTACCAATATTTCCGTTACTATGGCTGGGTAAGTAATAACGATAGTTGTTCCTTGTCCTTTTTGCGTTATTAAGCCGTATCCGCTTATTTTTATAGGGATAGTGCCTAGAAATAGCCACAATACAAGTGCTACCACTAATATTGAAGCCGCAATTATAAAGAATTTGGTGCCCGAAGAATTTATCTGCAACGACATAAAAAGCGCCGATGCTTCTTCTGATGATGGCGAAAGTGCATTTTCATCTTTTTTCTTCATAGTTTAATCCATTCGATGTATAACTTATGTTATTGTATTTTCTTATACATTATATGATTTTTGTTTGGTTTCTATCTTCAAATAAGAACACAGAACCGCCCCCCCTACATCTCACGCAAATATATCCTATTCACGTGAGACATAGAAATTAGCAAACATTTAACTGATTATTAACAAGCAAAATCAGCAACTTGCTTTTAAGGTTTGAATTTATTGATGTCTATTTCGCCTGAATTAATTCGGCGAATAACATCACAAATGATGGGTGCGACTTTCGCATATCCACATTTAACATTGGATACATTGCTACCAATACAAGCACCATTTGCAGTAGATGATTGCCATCTTTCTGCCATTTTAAGATATGGTTTAGCGTCTTCGCCACCTGCTTGAATTTTAGCAATTATATCTTTGACGATTGGAGCGACCTTATCTCTTTGTTCGTCAAATCCTTCTGGCTTGCCAGAAGCAATGTTATTAGCAATGTTTTTGCTCGTTTTGTTTACACCGCACATTACTGATTTTACTATTCCCGTAATTTTAGCGATTTGCTCGGGAGACGGTCCCTTTGTTTGAGTATCCATAACTCTCCTATAATATATATGATTGTGAGACAACTTCTATTTTCTTCTATAACCAAATCAAATTTTCGAATTAATGTTATATTTATATGCTTAATAAATACCGCACCCCAACTTTACATAATAGAGTTTATATTGAAAAAATGTAAGTGCTGAAATATGAAGATGTTAAGTTTTTGATAAGATGGAAAAATTGAGATTTTGGGAGATTTTTCGGGTGGAGTGGCTTTACTAAGTAGCGATAATACAAGGAGTTAGACGTGGCGTCAATATAAACTCTATTATGTAAAGTTGCCGATATGGGTAAGAGTGGAGGATAAAAACAGAATGTTTATGAATACAATTTAATATATTTTTTTTGAAACAAACAAATTATTTCTGGTGTTTTTGGTAGAAAAGGATAAAAAATCCGCTTTCTATCTTAAATATATGTAATAGTGTGTAATATATCTGACACTTTTAGGCAATTTCAGCACCACGAATGTGCTGATTTATACTAATAATAACGCCAATAAAATTCTGTTTACCTTGCATATAATCCATTTTTCATCATCCAATCTGTCTATGCTCTTTTGCACAACAAGTGATATCGGACGAAATATGCATCGGACTTGAAGAAGAGTTTGCAGCGTCTCCCGCTTATCAGCGGTGGCCTGGAGCTGGCTAAGTTGCATTTGGATTATGAGTTTTTTGGTAACACTTGTGGAGCGGTGGTAGACCTGCTTGCTAAATGTTTATTGGGTTCAATGAAGTTTATGTAGTATTTTATTGTTATATTTGCATTCAAGTATAACTTATCTTGAATTTTTTAATTTTTCAAACAAAACTATTATGGATGAGAACGAAAAACAATATATCTGTATCGTTCAAGCATCGTTAGAGCCATCTAAATGTAAGATAGGGAGGAAATAGTAAAAATAATAGGGAAAACGCTTAAAAGTATATAAATAATTGTAAAATAAATAAAGAAAACAAAAAGCCATTTTGGCTAAAAAATAAATAATAATTAAATGACATTTGAAAATTTAGATTTGATTGCTCCAATACGTAAGGCACTCAAAGAACAGGGTTACATAATTCCAACCCCCATACAATCCGAAGCGATTCCCATTGTAACAAAAGGATATGATTTACTGGGATGCGCCCAGACCGGAACAGGTAAAACCGCTGCATTCTCCATTCCTATTATACAGCGATTGGTTGAACAGAAAACGACAGGTCATACGCCACATATTAAGGCATTGGTGCTGACTCCGACACGCGAATTGGCAATTCAGATAGATGAAAGTTTTGCTGCTTATGGACGACATACTGCTGTGCGACATACCGTTATTTTCGGTGGGGTTGGGCAGAAGCCACAGACCGACGCTTTGAAGCGAGGTGTGGATGTGTTGATAGCAACACCGGGACGCTTGCTTGACTTGATTAATCAAGGATTTATCCAACTTAATACATTAGAATATTTTGTGTTAGATGAGGCAGATAGAATGCTTGATATGGGATTTATCCACGATATTAAGCGCATTCTGCCATTACTTCCTAAGAAGCGTCAGTCGCTGTTTTTCTCTGCAACAATGCCACCGGAGATTGAAAAATTAGCCGGGACCATCCTAACAGCCCCTCGAAAAGTGGAAGTAACCCCACCATCCTCAACCGTAGATAAAATAGAGCAATCCATATATTTCGTAGAGAAGAAGGACAAGATAGAGTTGCTGATAGAGTTGTTGCAGGATGATGCATTGGAATCCGTTTTGGTATTTACTCGCACGAAGCACGGTGCTGATAAGGTTGTAAAAACGCTCGCTAAGGCGAATATTGTTGCCGAAGCGATACATGGGAACAAGGGACAAAATGCACGGGTGCGGGCGATGAATAATTTCAAATCCCACACGACGCGCGTGTTGATAGCCACTGATATTGCGGCTCGCGGTATAGATATTGATTCGCTGTCGCACGTAATTAACTATGAATTACCGGAAGTGCCGGAGACCTACATCCATCGTATTGGGCGAACTGGTCGTGCTGGTCGTGGTGGTATAGCGATTGCTTTTTGCGATATTGGTGAAATACTTTTGCTGCGGGATATTGAGAAGTTGATTGGCAAGCAAGTCCCTGTGATAGAAGGACATAGTTTCGAAACAGCCGAGATAAAAGCAGCGGTTGCGGAGAAGAATAAAGTGGTTGTAAAGCAAGAGTCACCGCGAAAAAATACTTTTGAAAGCAAACGAGAGAAAACACTTAGGCGTGTTCCGAGTCGCATTAAGAAGTAAATATGTGAAAAAATAAGATTTTTATTGTTAATAAAACAAAACTATTATGGACGAAAACGAAAAACAATACACCTATATCGTTCAAGCATCGTTAGAGCCATCTAAATGCAAGATAGGCAAGACCAACGATTTGGATATACATCTGAAGGAATATAATAACGTGCCAAAAGAAAATATTTACCAGTATCTATTCACTTGCGAAGTTGCAAATATGGCGGTGGTAGAGAATGATATTAAAGAAAATTTTGGGTATCTTAGAGAGGTGAAAACTAAGGAAATATATTTTTATAACCCTGATTTGCTTGATAGATACGTAAAATTTATTAAATCACATCCGTTATTTGAAGAAGAAATATTTATCAAGGAAGATGAGAAAAAGGAAATAGTAAAAATAGTAAGGAAGTTTTCTCCATCTCTTAAAGAAAGAGGACTCACCACAGTAGATGTTATCAATAAAGCAAAAAAAACAAAAAACGATGAATTTTATACACGATACGAAGATATTGAAAAAGAAATTTTAATGTATGACAAAGATACTTGGAAAGACAAATGTGTTTTTTGTAATTGCGATGATGCTGTTGATAATGATGAGAGAAAATCATCTGCATTTTCTTTATTTTTTATTAAAAACTTTAAAGAACTTGGATTGAAAAAATTGATTTGCACTCATTATGGTGGCGGATTGGATTTGGTTAATCAAGGGGCAAAAGGATACATATTTACCTATATATTTACAAAAAAAGGTTTCAAAGCATTAAAGGAATATCCCAAAGGTTATACAGGCAGTTTTGATGACCCACTTTCATTAAAAATACTTAATGAGGAGGCGGATATAGTATGCACGAATCCTCCTTTTTCAAAAACAATAGAATACTGGAAAATTGTTGTAGAAAGTGGCAAGAAATTTTTAATTATATCCAATATAGCAAATGTTGTTACAACAGCGTATATTCCATTTTTTAGAAATAATCAAGTATGGGCGGGATATAGTGAAGTAGATGATTTTTTGAATTTCAAGCGGCAAATTACAAGAGCCGCAGGATATTGGTACACAAATATTCCCATAAAAGATAGACCAAAATACAAGCAATTAAAAATAGTATCACTGAAAGATATACCTGAAAAATATAAAAAATACGATGATAATGGTATGCTAATTGTAGATAATTGCTATATTCCGAACAACTACAATCTGCCCTTTGCAGTATCTGCTCGCCCAATACTTAACGGCTTGTTAGAAAAGGGCTACCATCTTATATCAGACAATGTATATCACCCGTATTTAGGTGGTGAAATGAAATTTGCTCGGGTGTTGGTGCAGAAAATATGAGTGGATGGTTGGCTTTGCTCCGCAATTTCCTAGAATAATATTTACTTGTGATGCTCTGACTAACTCTAATGTTATAGTAGAGTTAGAGGTTGTCGGATTGGGATAGAGTTTAGTTGCAGCAAAATATTTTTTTTGCAAATAGTATTATATTTTTCAAATATTATTATATTAAGATAATTTTTAATTCTACATAATATGTATGTGAGGTAAATTATGGCTGATACGCTAACAACTCAAAATGGCGCTCCTGTCGCCGATAATCAAAATATCCAAACCGCTGGCAGTCACGGTCCTGCTCTGTTGCAGAATGCGTGGATGATGGAAAAAATCGCCCACTTTAATCGCGAGCGTATTCCTGAACGCATTGTGCACGCTAAGGGTTCCGGTGCTTACGGCACTTTCACGGTGACGGATGACATTACTGCCTATACGAAAGCGAAAATCTTTTCTGCTGTAGGCAAGCAAACTCCACTTTTCTTGAGGTTTTCTACTGTTGCTGGTGAGCGTGGTGCTGCTGATACGGAGCGCGACGTTCGCGGATTTGCTATTAAATTCTATACAGAAGAAGGCAATTGGGATTTGGTTGGAAACAATACTCCGGTATTCTTTATACGCGACCCGGTGAAGTTTCCTGATTTCATTCATACGCAAAAGCGAGACCCGCAAGATAATCTACGTAGTAGCACGGCTGCTTGGGATTTTTGGAGCAGATGTCCGGAGACACTACATCAAGTTATGATACTGATGAGCGATAGAGGAATCCCTGCAAACCTGCGACAAATGCACGGTTTTGGAAGTCATACATTCAGTTTTATTAATAACAAGAACGAACGCTTTTGGGTGAAATTTCATTTTAGAACGATGCAGGGAATTGCTAATCTTACGAATGCCGAAGCTACAGAGATAGTAGGTAAGGATAGAGAGGCATCACAGCGCGATTTATTTGAGCATATAAAGAACGGCGATTTTCCGCGATGGAAGTTGCAAGTTCAAATTATGCCGGAAGCAGATGCAAAGAAATATCAATTTAATCCGTTCGACCTCACGAAAGTGTGGCGACACAAGGATTATCCTCTGATTGATGTCGGTATAATGGAACTAAATCGCAATCCGGATAACTATTATGCAGAGGTAGAGCAAGCAGCGTTTGCACCGACTAATGTTGTGCCGGGAATTGGTTGGTCGCCCGATAAGATGCTACAAGGACGCCTCTTTGCATATACGGATGCACAGCGTTATCGCTTAGGTGTGAATTTCGAAACTTTGCCTATAAATTCTCCGCACGCTGCAGTTCATAATTACCATAGAGATGGCACGATGCGTTTTGATGGCAATGGTGGTGGTTCGGTAAATTATGAGCCGAATAGTTTTGGTGGTCCGAGCGAGGATAAGTCCTTTATGGAACCGCCGTTAGCGATAGATGGAGCGGCTTATACCTACGATGCAGGTGAGGACAAGGACTACTATACGCAACCGGGTGATTTATATCGCTTGGTGTCGGAGGACGAAAAGGAGCGAATTGCTTCTAACATTGCAGAGGCGATGGCTGGTGTTCCTGAGGAGATACGCATTCGTGCTATTGCTCGCTTTTATCAAGCCGATGAGCGTTGTGGAACGGATATAGCAGCGAATTTGAAGATAGATTTGGCGAAAATCAAGGAAGAGGTGAAACGACAGCAAGCGGAATAAGTTCTAACCACTAGCCGCTTTAACAAGGATTATAATCTTCTCATTCTCACAAAGGAACGGGGAGGTTATAATCCTATGTTTACGGCAACGCCGGCTTTTACCCAGATACCTGGTTGAATTAAATTGCTGGGGTCGACATACGCCCTGTTGTCAAATAAATTGGTCGCTTCCAAATACACATTATAACAATTCATCTGCCATATCACCTTCAAATCGCAAAGCAAATAGGGGGCGTAGTCCTTGATTACATTGGCTGCATTAGCATATTCGCCGGCTCTGTCCTGAAAGCGAAACTGCCAATTTGCCGATATATTATTTGTCTGTTCTGGCGCATTTGAAAAATTATAGAGTTTGTGCTGGATTCCGAGCATTAGTTGATGACGCAGGAAATCTGTAGCGTATTGTGATAAATAATTGTCGTTTGATTTCTTATTTACATCCAAGTAAGAGTAGCATAATTTCACTGCCATCAAGTAGCAGTTGCGGAGTTGATAGTCCAGCAGAATATCAAAGCCCATAGTTTGCACATCAGTAAAGTTCTCCGAATGCCACTGCTCCTCTACTGCTGGAATACGTACCCAATCAATCGTTTTATAACCCCAACGATAAAATACATCGCTCTTCAAATTAAGATGCGTGTTGTTGCTTATATTTATTTTATTCCAACTATATAGAATCTCTGAATGCAATGCTTCTTCCGGCTCTAAATCAATATTTCCACGCTGTGTAGCGCTTGTGTAATACAAATCCGTAAAAGTTGGCAGACGTTCGCATTGCTGCAAAGCAAGCGACAAGTGCATATTATCATCCAAAGTATAGCGAAAGTTTCCGCCGGAGATAGCACGAAAGCCAAAGTCATTGTTTCCCTTAGCCATTAATCCGACCTGCAAACTCCATACTTTGTCGCTGTAGTAGTGTTGCAAGTAGGCATCGGTGTGTTGTCGCAACTTGCTCATTAGGTAATACGCCCCATCTTCACCGGGGACGGCTTTTGGGTTATCCAATGGCTCGCCAAGGTTGGAACTCAATATATCCTCCGAACGAAAGTCAGTTCCCAGAGTAGTAATGCCGATGTTCCAGTTGTATGCACCGAAAGCATTGATACCGTAGATATTCGTTTTATGATAATTATGTCCCTCATACCAATCGGCTTTCTCCCAACGAAACAGTTCAAATTTATCGTTATGCTTGCGGTAATACGCAGTAGCGCCTACGTTCAGATTGGTGATATTCTTTGTCCATTTCAAACTTGCAATCAATGCCTGTGTCTCTTCGTATTGCTCAGGATATGCCATAGAGTAGAAGGAATTTGCTCCGAATGCCTTTGCATTATATCCGGCTTGCAAGGCGAAAGTGCCTGCTGTTGCTGACCTATAGGAACTATTGAGGTAAAAGTTGTATATATCAAAATCAGTATTCGTAGCAAAGCCATCGGTTTTAGTGCCATTTGCACTAAGCATCATTGTGAAATTCTTTGCGTTCATTTCCCCAACTACCGCACCACTCGTATAGTTGTGAGCACCATAAGTAGCATTTGCACTTATAGCATTGCCGGCGTCGCCATTCTTAGTAATGATATTAATAACACCACAGAATGCCTGTGTTCCGGCACTCCAACTATCTATTCCTTGCAATATTTCGATGCGTTCGATAACGCTTATGTCAATAGGTATATTTAGGGAATGGTGTCCGGTCTGTGGGTCAGTGAAATTAACACCGTTGAGCATAATGATAGATTGGTCGAACGTTCCACCGCGTAGGGTTAAGTCGGCTTGCACACCTTCACTACCACGAACGCGTATGTCCATACCTTGCAGGTATTTAAGTAGGTCTTGTAGGTTATTGACTGGAGCAAGGTATATGTCTTTTTGTTCAAATGTAGCGATTGGTTCAAAGTTGCCGACATTCATTGTTTTGTTGGATTCAATCAGCACTTCATCCATATTATATTTGCGAATATTATCGGGCGTGTTCTGGCTAAAAGCAATGTTAAAACAAAGCATAGCGATACACAGAGAGAGAATTTTTCTCATATTTTAAAGATTATTGAGTGGATAGATTACGGTTCTTACTTTTTCTTAGAAACAGTTGGTGGTGGCGTATCTTCTTCTTCATCCTCTTTAAGGTAGTTCTTAATAGTATCGGCAAATGATACCTTGCCTTCTTTTACGGCGGTCTCAATGGTTTGCATCATTTCATTTTTTATAAGTTCAGAGAGCAACCTTTTTTGTTCATCGTTAAGGTCGTCTGTTTTTACATTATCTAATGCTTTCATATTGTTATTGATGTTAGTGTTTTTGTAATTATTTTTTTGTATGGGAATATTGAAAAAACGTTATCCGTGGCGAATGTTCAAAATGTCTCCATCATTGCAAATGTAATCCTTGCCTTCCAATCTAAATGTGCCTTTCTCCTTGCATTTGGCATAACTACCGGCATCTATTAAGTTCTCATACGATACCACTTCGGCACGTATGAACTTGTTGTAGAAGTCGGTATGTATCACACCGGCTGCGTCTTGTGCGGTCATACCTTTGCGAATTGTCCAAGCCCGACACTCGTCCTCGCCAACGGTAAAGAAGGACTGCAAGCCAAGCAGATGGTAAGCGCTACCGAGCATCCTATCTAATGGCGAATCCGACAAGCCGTATTCTTCCATAAATACCGCCTTCTCCTCATCCGATAGTAGCGACAACTCCTGCTCTATCTTTGCGAAAAATGGCTCTATGCTTATCTTGCTACCGGTAATCTGTTGCTTCAAATCCGCTACAAACTTAGCACTCTCCGATACATTGCTATCGCTCATATTAACCGCAATTAGCAAGGGTTTAGCTGTAAGTGGCTGGTAGTTTTTGAGGTAGATACGCTCTTCTTCAGGGAAGTCAAGTTGTCGCAATGGCTTGTTCTGCTCTAAGTGTGCTTGCCAGCGTTGCATTGATGCTATCTCTCGCTTCACTAAATCCTTGTCCTTCTGCTTCATAATATCCTTTTCTAACTTCTCCAAACGGGCTTCTACAAAAGCCATATCGGTAAGTAGCAACTCGTCATCTATCGTTGCAATATCTCGCAAAACATTAATAGAGCCATCCGGATGTGGTATCGTATCATCCTCAAAGCCGCGAACGACGTGTATCAGCGCATCATTGGTTTTCACCTTTCCGATAAATTGGGAGTTGAATTGGGAACTTGTGCTATCGCCTTTTTGGACGCCAACTATATCCACAATTTCTATGTTTGCATTGACTTTTTTCTTTGGATTGAACATAGCGGTAAGTTTATCCAATCGGGCATCCGGCACTTTTACGATTGCCTGATTTGACTCCCGTTTTGCATTTGCTGCATCTATATGGACAGATGTAAGTGTCTGAAAAAGAGTTGTCTTACCGGAATATGGCAAGCCGATTAATCCTATTTGCATATTTGTATATTATGAATTCATAAGTAAAAAAAAGTAGGGTGCAGCACGCTACTCCTATGAGATGGCTATTAAAAGGAGGTTAGAAAAAATTACCATCCGGAGATTGCATTCTTTGTAGCAATATCTTCTATCTTTGTATTATCGGCAAACACTATCAATATAGGTGTCCATACGGCTTTCAGGTCAGTTGAGGTGCGGATTAACATATCTCGTGGTATATTGTCATTGTGTTCAAAAGGCATTGCCAATGTCACTAAACTATCGCTGACGGGCATCTCCAAATTGGTAGAAATGCTGAATACCTTAATTAATTCGCCAGCCGGTGTATAGAATTGGAGGATGCCCTCTAAATGCTTAATTACCTTGTCTGACGTGTTTTGCAGTGTGAATACGAGGTTGTTCTTTTTCTGAGTTGGAATGCTATCAATAAATTTTATTCCTAAATATTGGAATCTGTGATTGATGAACAAATTCACTCTTGCACCAGTATTTACAAGGGCTTCAGCGATTCTATCGGATACATATTTCTCTTGTTCTACGATAATTTCGCCGACTGTCTTACCGACAATGGAGTCCTGAACATCGCCGAAGCGACTAATAGCGTTGATGAATAGTTCCTTGTTCTCATTAGACACAGATTCGTCGCTATTCATCTGTTCAACGATGGATTGCAGGTTTTTGTTAGTAATTTTGAGCGAGGAAATTTGTGATGGTAGCGAGTTGTTGTCGCAAGCCACTAAAATAAGGAATAGAGAGAGGGTGATGATAGTATAAATACGGTTCATTTTGTTTTTTTATTAAGTTGAGCAAATACAAATATAGTAAAAAAAAATGAATAGATTATAGTATGTTTGCAGTTAGAGTGTTTTTTTTGTATTGGCATTGATGGTTATAGGTTGGTAGATTTGTGTATGGGCAGCAATGGCTGAATAGCAGAAACGCCCCGCAATACCAATGATTACGGGGCGTTTGAGCGGTGCATCTTGGGGGACTCGAACCCCCGGCCCTCTGATTAAGAGTCAGATGCTCTAGCCAGCTGAGCTAAAAATGCTTAACAAATTACGACTTTTTTCTGAGATTACAAAATGTTTGTTAATTTTTTTAGAAATGTAGTAAATATGGGAATGCCAGATGGTATTGGGAACTTTTCTATCAGTTTATGTAAAGACATCAATGTAGCAAATCCTTCGGTTGTGAATGCATATCAAGTGATGGTTCTGATAGTTTGAATAGTAGCATTTTGGACAATTTGGCGCGGTTCAATCATCGTCATAAAAGATTTTTAAAGAGGCATAAGATGTTGAAAATTGGTATAAATTCATTTATTCGTTGGCATAAATTATATTGCTCTCATTTTTTTAACACTACCACAAGGAAGGGTGAACAATGGTTGAAGTAAAATCATAGTCAATCATCCAAATCTGTTTAATCATAGTTCAGACACAAAAAAAGTTATCCACATTGCAATAAATCCTTTTTTTATATGAAGGAAATATATTAGATTGTATCCATAAATATTCCGTTTTTATCCTCCATCCCTAACTCCATCGGCAACTTTACATAATGGAGTTTATATTGACGCCACGTCTAACTCCTTGTATTATCGCTACTTAGTAAAGCCACTCCACCATCAAATCTCCCAAAATCTCATTTTTCCCGTCTTGTCAAAAACTTAACATCTTCATATTTCAGCGCTTACATTTTTCAATATAAACTCCATTATGTAAAGTTGGAATGTTCATACCCCTCTCCCCCATCGGTGATGATGGCTGTTTTAAATGTTGCGAAATTATTATAAACAATTATACGGAGGCATCTTTATGCAAAAACAACCTACAAATGCCGATATTATGATAATCGGCGAAGCACCCGGTGCAAACGAAGAAAAGTGCGGAAAGCCATTCGTTGGTATTTCTGGCGTAATTCTTACGGGATTGCTCACAGAAATCGGCTTGAAAAGAGACAATGCCTATATTACGAATGTCTGCAAACATCGCCCTATTGGTAAAAATGGCAAAGACCGCAAACCAACAAAAAAAGAAGTCCAGACCTATCTTCCTGAATTGCAAAAGGAGATAACAACTATTGAGCCAAAAGCAATATTGGCACTTGGCGTTATTGCAGCAGAAGCAGTGCTCGAGCAGCCATTTTCAATGGAGAATGACCACGGCGAGTTTTCTTACAAAGATGATAAGAAAATTAAAGTAATAGCAACATATCATCCGTCTGCATTACTACGCAATTCTAACTTGTTGGAAGCGGTGCGTAGCGATATGCAGAAGTTGCGTCCGTTTATTCACTCTAATTCAAAGGAGATGTAAGAGATATGAATAATGTATTCAAAACAATCCTAGAAGTGCGTAAAGCAATTGTTACTAGAAACAAGAACAAGAAGATGAAGCGATTAGAAAAGATTAACAACAAGGAGATGAAGCGATTAGAAAAGACTAAAAACAAGGAGATAAAGATCAAAGAAAAGTTTTACTCCGGGCGAATTAGCGTGGAAGATTATAAATATAAAGCAAAGAAAGCCAAAATTTTATCATAATCTTTCCTCGTTAATTATCGTAAGGCGACCTCACCCACCACGGAAGGTCGCCTTTTGTCGTTAGCAATGACTGCAATGCAGAAAAAGAAAAACGAGTGTGGATAAATATTTATGCGATATATTTGGTGTTTATCCGAAAAAAGTGTATATTTGTAAATGGTGGTGTAGCAATTACATTACACTGTCAAAAAATATACACACTATTTATCCACTACGGAGCCGCTAACAATGCGTCAATCACTAAATAATTCACTAAAATTCTCTGTATGCACTGTCATACTTATCGCAGTTTTTGCCTTTCTTGCTGGCAGTAACGATGCTTTTGCTAAAAAAAGCAGTAAATCAGCAAAAAAAACAAAAATTAAATCAACACAAGTATTACAACAACGCAAAGCAGAACGCCTTCAAAAACTATACCAATATTTCCCACAATATGAAACGTGGGAGCAAGCCGAAATATATCCTTATAACGATATGGCTTTCCTTAACAACTACGACCGCACCTCCATTTACGAGGATTTTTTCAAACGCAGATTACTATTAGAACGCATAAACGATTGGCTTGGCGTGCCTTATCGCTTACCTGGTCGTAGCAGAGCAGGCGTAGATTGCTCTAACTTCGTCTCTATCATTGTCTCTGAGGTTCTAAATATGAATATTCCTGCGGGTGCTGCTACACAAGCCACTTTGTTCCGTAAAATTAAGGGGATGGATAGTTTGCAATTTGGTGATATTATATTTTTCTCAGGTCGTAATAAGCACGCCGCTCGCATTGGTCATACCGGTATTTATATCGGCAATGGCTTGTTTGCACATAGTTCAACTAACCACGGCGTTACCTATACCCTTTTGTCAGAAGGATATTATAAAGAAAGATTTCGCCACGGTGGTAGAATCAATGGCTTTGATATTACTACACTTGCAAAGAAATAATTGTTGTTAATGCACAAATGCTTGACCTAACCGACTACGACTACAACCTACCAGCCGACAATATCGCTCTCCAACCATTGGAAAATCGCTATGATAGTCGGCTGTTGGTGTTTGGTGGTAGCACAAAAATAGAGCATTCCACTTTTCGCAATATCGCAAACTACATTCCAGCAAATTCCATTCTTATTCGCAACTCTACAAAAGTCATTCCTGCCCGCTTAATATTGCATAAGCAGACCGGTGGTGCTGTTGAACTCCTTTGTATAGAGCCAATTTTGCCATCAAATGACCCGCAAATTGCTATGACTGCTATGGGAAGTTGTAAGTGGGAGTGTATTGTCGGAGGTAGGAATGTAAATGTCGGAATGGAATTGAATGCAGATTTTCTAACGGCTAATATATTGGAACGCTATGAAAATAAAGCGGTTGTGGAGTTTCGTTGGAACAATAATACTACATTCGCTCAGACCATTGATGCCATTGGAAAAATCCCATTGCCACCATATATCAAGCGTGATGCTAATGAGGATGATAAATATAGATACCAAACGGTGTATGCCAATATTGATGGCTCTGTTGCTGCTCCTACAGCTGGCTTGCACTTCTCGCAGAATACATTCAATGCACTCAAGGCGAAGAATATAGATATTGCGGAGGTTGTTTTGCACGTAGGACCGGGAACTTTTGTCCCAATAGATACGAGCATTGCAGAGCATAAAATGCACAACGAACAATTTTTCGTCTCCCGCAATACCATTGAAACGCTTGCTAATAACTATGCAAAGGAGAATGGCTTTATTGTTGCAACAGGAACGACATCCCTTAGAACTCTGGAATCTCTATACTGGAGCGGTGTTAAACTACTTCGCAAAGAACCGCTTGGCAATATCGCTCAGAACTATCCATATTCCATAAATGCAGATTATTCGTCAGAGGAAGCGTTTGCTCGCTTGCATAAATATATGGCTGATAATGGAATGGATATGCTAAATGGGCGAACGCAGTTATTTATTACACCCGGGTATAAAATACGCACCATAAATGCACTTATAACTAACTTTCATCTCCCAAAAAGCACGCTATTATTGCTCGTATCGGCGTTCATTGGCATAGATAATTGCAAGCAAGTATATGCCGAAGCATTGAAGGAGAATTACCGCTTCCTCAGTTATGGAGATAGTTCTCTGCTGATGCCTATTTAGCCATCAATCGCTCTATTAGTGTTTTGTTTATCACTCTATAATGCGGTTTATATGCTTCATTGAATTGCTTGCTGTGGTGTATCGGTGCTTTGGGATTGATTTTCAAAATACTATCTATATCCTTCTTATCTTGCTCATAGTTATTCATCTGCAATCCGTTTTTCTCAATTGCTTTTGTTATAGTGTGCCATTCATCTTTCCAATGCTCTCCTTTCGTCTGAGCAGCCATAGTTGCACTTTTAATGAAATACATAGATAGCGTATCCGGTTCAATATTTTTTTGCTTTAGCAACTGCAACGATACACGACAGAAGTTATGCTCCCAGCCAATATCCTCAACCATCGGCATATATGTCGTATCCATCTGCTCTAACTCTGCCCGTGTATATCGCAAGACGGCAGCGGTATCAGAGATGAGATGCTCAGAGCCAAATCTGTCCTGATAGAAGTTTTTATATACATCCTGTAACTGCGATGCTGGATATGTTAATAGATTTTGTTTAACAGCATATTCTATTTTGCTGTAATTGTTGCTACAACCGGTGAATAGAATGATTGCTAATATAAATGATATGTTTTTCATTTGTCTAAATCAAATTGTTTAAGAACTTCGTTTAACGCATACGACGCAGCGATATAGCGAATACTCTCTCTATCATCACTGCTACCTCTGCCGATATTTAGTTTGATAGCGTAATTATTGCCGTTGTAGTAATAGCCGATATACACAAGTCCTACTGGCTTCTCTGCACTGCCACCGGTTGGTCCAGCGATGCCTGTAGAAGATACTCCAATATCGCTATGGAAGAGTTTTGCTACATTCTTTGCCATTTCGCAAGCAGTTTGTCCACTTACCGCCCCATAAGTGGCGAGTGTCTTCTCACTCACATTGAGTATTGCGACCTTTGAGGCATTTGAGTAAGTCGTAACACCTCCTACAAATACATCTGATGAGCCGCTAATATCCGTAATACGCTTGCTAATATAGCCACCGGTGCAGCTCTCCGCCGTTGCTATTGTCAAATTCTGCTTGTGCAATACTTCCACCAATTTATTTTGTAATGAAATGGCATCTATACCATAAATTACATCGCCCAAAATGCTATATATTTTCTCAATAGTCGGCTCTATGAGTTTCATACATTCACTTTCGTTCTTACCGCTTGCCGTGATACGCAATTCCACTTCTCCAAATTTGGCGTAAGGGGCGACTGTTGGATTTGTGCTATTACGCATTATTTCAATTAACTTGCTCTCTACGGCTGACTCTCCCATTCCGAATATGTTGAGCATTTTAGAGACGAGCGTATTGGCGGTGAATTGGTGCAATAAAAATGGCTTTACCTTCTCTTCATACATCGGCTGCATCTCTCTGGGCGGTCCGGGCAATAGTATTACCATTTTGCTTTTATCAGCATTAGCGACAGCAAGGGCTGGTGCTGTTCCGTAGTCATTATCAAATACCACTGCTCCGGTTGGCATCATTGCTTGCTTCTCATTGTTTGGCGTGATATGGCGCTGGAGTTTATTGAAATAACTGCGTATGCGTTCGAGCGAGTGCTGGTGCATCTCCATCTTCAACCCAAAATACTCTGCTACTGTCTCCTTTGTTAAATCATCGTAAGTAGGACCAAGTCCACCGGTTGTAATAACAATGTCGGAACGGCTTAGAGCAAGTGATAGTGCTGACTTCAGGCGTTCTACATTGTCGCCTATTACTGTGCTGTAATATACGAAAATGCCTATGCTGGATAATTTTCTTCCAAGATATGCAGCATTTGTATTGATTGTATTTCCAAGTAGCAACTCCGTTCCTACGCAAAGAATTTCCGCTGTCTTATTCATTTGAATTTTTATATGACGATTAATCATAGTAAGATAGCAAAAAAATGGTAGAATATAGTTATTTTTCACTCTTTAATTATACCATTTTAACTATTCCGATGATTTATTTTGCATCTGATATACACCTCGGATATAACCCTCGCAGCATTGACAAAGCGCTGGAGACACAATTTGTCCGCTGGCTACATACCATTGAGAAGGACGATACGCTCGTATTGCTCGGCGATATATTTGATTACTGGTTTGAGTATAAATATGTAATTCCGGCATACTATTATAGGACGCTATCGGCTATCTCTGACTTAGTGGATGGTGGCATAGAGGTGGAATATGTAATGGGCAACCACGATTTTGGTCATAAACATTTCTTCCAAAATGAATTCGGCATTGAGGTTATTACCACTGACTTAGAGCGAGTGTATTACGGCAAACGCTTTTACTTATCTCACGGCGATGGAAAAGCATATAACGACACAAATTACTTAATCCTACGAAAGATATTACGCAATAGAGTGTGTCAAGTCCTGTTTTCACTGCTCCATCCGGACATCGGCATTCCAATAGCATTAAGTTCATCGCGCAGCAGTAGGAAGCACACCAGCCAGAAGCATTTCGGCAAACTTGATGGTATGCACGACTTTGCACAGCAAAAGATAGGCGATGGCTTTGATTATGTTATAATGGGACATCGCCACCTCGCCGAGCAAACTACATACAATATAAATGGAAGAGTTGGTCAATACATCAACCTTGGCGGATGGTTAGAAGAGCCATACTTCGCCCAATTTGATGGAGAGAATATGAAACTATTGCCGTTGCAATCAAAATGATTAATATATGTTTGTATTTAGAAAAAAAAATATTATATTGCAAGCATCATTCCCCCGTAGATATATATTTAACTAATTAATAATCATATTTCACAATATTAACAATGCAAATAGAAAATTCAAAAATCCTAATCCTCGGCGGATTCGGTCTCGTTGGTTCTGCAATATGTCGCCGACTGATGAAGAAATCTCCTGCAACCATTTTCATCGCATCTTTGAAAAAAGAAGAAGCCGAGACGGCTTGCGAACTAATGCGCAATGAATGGCACAAGCAAGACCCAAATATGTTTGTTCCTAAATGGGGCAACTTATTCACTCGCACTGAATGGAAAGACGTTCCATTTGGAGAAATTATTGGTAGCGAAAAAACCAGAGTGGAGCATATCAAGGATGTATTTAATGACCTTGATGGTGAAATGCTTCGGCGCTCATACTTATATGAGTTGATTATGGAATGCAAGCCAGACCTCATTATTGACTGTATGAATACTGCTACAGGTATTGCTTACCTTGACATATACAACTCCACTATTACCGCACTGAAAGAGATAGAAAATAACAATCTAACTCAATCTACAAGCGAGATAGTAATGGCGAGTTCGTATATACCACAACTCACACGCCACATTCAAATACTTAGCCAAGCATTACTTGATGCTAGCCCCAAAATGTATTTCAAAGTTGGAACTACTGGAACTGGCGGAATGGGTCTCAATATTCCATATACTCACAGCGAGGAGCGTCCATCAAAAGTGCTGCTGGCAAAAACGGCTGTCGGTGGCGCTCATACATTATTGCTATACTTACTTGCACGCACTCCCGCCGCACCTATAATTAAGGAAATCAAACCGGCTGCTACAATCGCATGGAAGCGTATCGCTTACGGTGAAGTGAAGCGTAAAGGTCGCAATATTCCGCTCGTTGATATGGACTACGATAAGGCACGTAATACAGAAGGCAATTTCGTATTCGCAGATAGGACAGACATTGTTGATACCGGTAATGCATACAAGTCAGTATTCGTAGATACCGGTGAAAATGGTTTGTTCTCACGTGGCGAATTTGAAGCAATATCGGCACTCGGACAGATGGAAATGGTGACCCCGGAAGAGATTGCCGACTACTTGGTATATGAAGTGCAAGGTGGTAATACCGGCTACGAAGTTATCTCTGGCTTGGACGCAACAACGCTTGGACCTTCATATCGTGCTGGTCTTATGCGTCAGACCGCTCTCGATACAGTTAAGAAAATGGAAAAAGAGAACAAATGTGAGTCCGTTGCATTTGAAATGCTTGGACCACCTCGTCTTTCCAAACTACTCTTCGAGGGATACTTAATTCGCAAAATTGCTGGCTCAATGAATGCTTTTATGGCGATGAGTCCGATAGATATATCTGCAAAAGCGACAGAAATAGTTAAAAATGATACAGAACTTCGTCAGCAAATGCTCTCTGTTGGCTTGGTTGTTCTTCTGCCGGACGGTAAGAAATACTTGCGTGGTAATGATGTTAAAGTTCCTGTGCAACGCGCTAATACAGAGTTGCCACTAACAAAGGAGAATATTGATAAATGGTGCTACGAAGGTTGGGTTGACTTACGTGAATCTGGCTGGAAAGAATGGAAAGGACGCATCAAATCCATCATAGACCAAGCATACCATATTAATGGCGATATGACTGGCTCGCGCTATTTCTATACACCGGAACATTGGGATAATTTCGAAAAATTTGACGAGGGAAAAATCGTTGGATGGGTATTTGAATTTGAAGATGAAGGTGCTCGCTGGAAACGTTAAACAGAACTATATCATAAGTTTAGAAGAAGCAATGCGCCTTATCGTGTGTTGCTTCTTTTATCCCTACATAACGCAAAACTATTTTATTTTTTTCATATCAATATATCTATCTTAATATGGAATTTCTTATCTCTCAACTTCCTGCTAACATTGATGATTTGGTAAATACAATTTTCAGAAGCACCAATATACCTATTGCTATCTTTGACCACAATGGCACAATACTGTCTCTCTGCAAGCAAACCCAGTATTGTAAATGCTATAATGGTAAGAATAGAGATAGTCATTCGACTTTGTGTGGATTACACGAAGCATCTCATATAGGAAACATTATAAAGCAAATTCCTATAGATGAGATTTGTGAATTAGGGTCTCATATTACCTCGAAACTCGTTAATATTTCCGGCGATATTTACACTATCGTTGCATTCCAATATATGCTCTCTACCGATAAGAGCATTGAGGACAATACAGCAGCCGATACGAATATATTCAATAATAAGTATAGTTGGTTGCCTACGAAAATCACCAGCGAGGAGCGTGATGTAATTATGGATTACGTGGACGAGCAACTTAATGGTATCATTACAAGGCAGATATAAAAAGAGGACGTTCTTGCGAACGTCCTCTTATATCTTATTGGGGAATAGTGGAACTATTTTACTTCTTGTAGGAAGGCAACGTCATTGATTTTGACGCTACCGCCCATAGTAGAAGTGACAAATACGCTTTTCACATACTTTCCCTTTGCTGTTGCAGGTTTTGCTTTTGCGATGCTACTAAAGAATGTAATCACATTGTCTGCCAGTTGCTCTTTTGAGAAAGAGCATTTACCTACGGCAGCGTGGATGTTACCGGTTTTATCTACGCGGTATTCAATCTTACCTGCTTTGAGTTCTTCAACTGCTTTTGCGACATCCATTGTTACGGTGCCGACTTTTGGATTAGGCATCAATCCACGGGGACCTAGAATACGTCCGAGCTTACCAACTTCGCCCATTACATCGGGGGTAGCGACGATGACATCAATGTCTGCCCAGCCGCCTTTAATTTTTTCTACATACTCGTCTAAACCAGCATAATCAGCGCCGGCTGCCTTTGCTTCGACGTCTTTTGGTGATTTACATAGAACGAGCACGCGAACAGTTTTACCTGTGCCGTGAGGAAGAGAGACAGTTCCGCGAACCATTTGGTCTGCTTTACGTGGGTCTACGCCGAGTTTGCAGGAAATCTCAAAGGATTCATCAAACTTTGCAGTAGCATTACGTTTTACTATGTCAATAGCTTCCCGAATGTTGTATTCTTTGTTCAGGTCGTAGGATTTGGTGAGGGCTTCATATCGTTTGCCTCTTTTTTTCATTTGTTTTTGCTCCTTGCACAACGCTATATTTTTGTGCATATTAGAATGTTATAAAATCAGTGGAAATATTGCTGTGAGTAGATAATGAAATAGTATTAATCTACGAGGGTAACACCCAAAGAGCGTGCAGTGCCAGCGATTTGACGGACGCCGGAGTCGATGCTCTCACAGTTCATATCTCCTTTTTTGATTTCAAAAATTTCCTCGCACTGCTTGCGAGTGATAGTGCCAACTTTTTGTTTGTTGGAAGCGGGCGAGCCACTTGTTAGGTTAAGTGCTTTTTTAATTAATACTGCCGCTGGCGGTGATTTTATGATGAATGTAAAGGTTTTATCGGAATAGAAGGTAACGAGGACAGGGAGTATAGTTCCTTGTTGTTTGCCTGTTTTTCCGTTAAATTGCTTAACAAATTCCATACCATTGAGTCCGCGTTGTCCGAATGCTGGACCGACAGGGGGCGCCATAGTAGCTTCACCGGCTTTTAGCTGTAACTTAAATGCACCTGCAACTTTTTTTGCCATTTGTGTTTTTGCTAATTAGTTATTAAAATACTTTTAAAGAATTACAAATTACCACTTTTTTTTGACTTTACAAAGTTTTGAGTAAAAATATTGCAAAAACTTGTTATATTGAAGCAATAAAAATATTAGGCATAAAATTTGCATTGCAATATTTCGTTATGTAATACATCTATAATATTTTGAAACAACTTAGTTGTTTTTGCGTATCATTACTGCTGCAAGTCCATTAATTTATGGATTTGCAATAATTTGTTGGAAATTATGAACAGAATCTTTATTAAATTATATAAAACTATAACAGAACCGCTTGCATTAGCTCTTCTGTATTTGTTAGTGAGCATATCGGCTTTTACTTTAATAATAGTTCCCATAATAGATACCTCTAAAGCTTTCCAATACTATCTCGTTATGTTGATTTTAGCAGCAATAATTTACATAGTATCACATAGTTTTATGAAACGCATTACAGCAAGCGAAAAGCGATATAGAACCGTGGTGGAAAATACTCGTGATACTATTTGGAAATATGATATTCAGACAGATTTGATAACGTTTATGACGGATGCACAAACAGAGATTACAGGAATACCGGCTCAGGAGTATGTAGGCAAACCTATGTCATTTGTATTTACACCTGCATCCTCTCAACAATCAATTTATTGGTTAAAAAAAAGATTGAATGGAGAACAAACTCCATTTGCATTTGAGGTTCAAGAATATAAAGCAGATGGTTCTCTTGTGTGGTGTGAAATATCGGCACATATAGCAACCAATAGTAAGGGAGTGCCTACTGAGATAGTTGGTATTACGAGAGAAATTGAAGATAGAAAGAGATTAGAAGCACAAATAAAGGAAAGCCAAGAGCGATATAAACTAATCGCCGAAAATACGGCAGATTGCATCTGGACGATGGACTTCAATACAATGATGTATACGTTTATGTCTGATTCAATTTACAATATTACTGGCTTTACAAGGAAAGAATACTTAGGGAAAACGTTCTTTGATAACTTCTTTCCGCAAGAATATGTTGATTTGGCTATGAAACTAATAGCCGAAAGCGGAAAGAATTTTATAAAGGGTGATACTGATATACTACGAGTTATTTACGATGCACAAGCATACCATAAAGATGGTAGTTTGGTTTGGGTTGGAATCTCGGTTCGTGCTATAATTAATGAGTATGGAGAAATCGTTGAGTTGCTTGGTATTACAAGGAAAATAGAACATAGAAAGAAATTAGAAGCCCAATTAAGAGAGAGCGAGAGGCGTTATAGAGTTGTTGCAGAAAACACTAAGGAGGCGACTTGGACGATGGATTTAGCCACGATGAGATATACTTATATGAGCGAAAACGTTGTTGAACTTGCTGGCTACACAGCAGAAGAGTATATGCAGATGTCAATACAAGATGCGCTTCCTCCGGAATCCATCGCTATATGTATGAATCACTTGCATACACAACTTGGCAGATTTGCAGAAGGGAAATGCGATGTTGTTCGAGCTGCGTTTGAATTGCAGCAATATCATAAGGGCGGATATTTGACTTGGGTAGAAATTTCGGCGTGTGCTATTCCGGGTGAAAATAGAAGTATGCCCACGGAGATATTTGCGGTAACTCGTAATATTAACGAAAGGAAAGAATCTGAAGCCCAATTATATCGGCAACAGGAAGAATTGCGTCTATTGAATGCGACCAAAGATAAATTTTTCTCTATTATTGCCCACGATTTAAAGAATCCTCTTACTGCGCTTATCAATATTGCAGAAGTATTTAGTGCATTCTTTAATACTATGACATCTCAGGAGATAGAAAGCAATATTAAGATATTGTTAAATTCTGCTCAGCATATACATAAATTATTAGATAATCTATTGCAATGGTCAAGGAGTTCGACCGGACAGATACAATATAATTTAGAAAAAAGGAATGTAATAGAACTTGCCATCAGTGTAACGACGTATCTAAGAACGCAAGCATTAGTTAAGAATATTAGTTTGAATGTTCATTGCAAAAATATCGATGGCTATTATGTCCAGATAGATGTTAATATGATTGAAACAGTGATGCGTAATATAATATCTAATGCGATTAAATTTACAAATGAATTCGGCATAATACGAGTAGATATAGGCGAATACTCAGCGGATAAAGATTATGTTTTAGTGGCTATTTCCGATACGGGCGTTGGAATGGACGCAGATAAAATAAATAAACTTTTCAAAATAGGAGAGCAAGTGACCACAAAGGGAACAAGTGGTGAGATAGGCACAGGTCTGGGCTTGATACTCGTTAAAGAGTTCATTGCTAAGCATAACAGCAAAATATGGGTGGAAAGTGAAGTTGATAAGGGCACAACGTTCTTCTTTACATTGCCACTGCAGTAATAAATTTCTACTTTGTCTTAACGATACGATGCACCTCAATGCCCGCTAAATGCTCAATATAAACCAAATACACTCCGTTCGGAAGCGCCGATATATCTATGCTCTCCGGCATTCCAGCGAACTCTAAACATAATCCACCACTCAAATCTCTCACCTCAATCCGAGCAATCTGGAGGACACCAGCATCAATGTGCAAGCGGTCTGAAGCCGGATTTGGATAGATACGAGCGCGGTTTCCATTCGCATCCTCAATGCCTGTTGGCAGAACGATAACCTTGCAGGTGTCCTTAAAACTACCATCCTCCGTAGTCACTACAACATCCGTTTCGCCTACAGCAATAGGCGTCACCACGCCATCGCTTACCG
>JAISJI010000047.1 GCA_031261605.1 Ignavibacteria bacterium
CCAGAGAAATTAACAGAGTTATTGATATAGGAGGAAATAATGGAAGATATTGATTTATTGGAAGATGAGGTAGTAGAACAAGAGTTCGTGATTAACGAAAAAGGCGAACGTCTTGCTTACGTCAGTCCAGCAGCCATTGCATCTATTGAGCAGGGCTTAGCAGATTTCGCTAATGGAAGAGTCAGAACTCACGAAGAAGTGATGAGACGTGCAAGGAGTAGATATTTATGACGCTTTCTTGGTCAGAAGCAGCGGACGAGCAATTCTATTCCACATTAAAATATTGGGATAACCGCAATCTATCTACGCTATATTCCCAGAAGTTAGTAGAGAGAACAAATAGCACCCTCGTGTTGCTAATGTTTGAACCTTGCATAGGGCGGCCAACAATTTACGGCGATATAAGAACGATATTAGTAGATGGTAAGTATAATATATACTATGAATATGATGAAGAATTGGACGAAATACATATTTTATCCTTTTGGGATGGTCGGCAAAATCCAGAGAAATTAACAGAGTTATTCGAGAATAACTAACTAAAAATAAAGAATTTAATTAATTAACTAAATAAACATATATGTCAAAATTAAGCGTAATAGCTCGCAACGAAAAACGTATGCGACTAGTTGAAAAATATGCTGCAAAACGCGAAGCCCTTAAAGCTGCCGGTGACTGGGAAGGTTTGCAAAAACTCCCCAGAAACAGCGCTCCTACAAGAGTTCGTAACCGCTGCATATTAACAGGTAAAGGCAAAGGTGTATACCGTAGGTTCGGTCTTTGTCGTAACCAATTCCGCCAATTAGCACTCGAAGGCAAAATACCAGGCGTTCGAAAGGCAAGTTGGTAACATTAATTTAATATCATCCTGTAAGGGAGTATTTTATTTAATAATATTATTGTATAAAAATGAGTATTGATGTCGTTCACGAAGTATATAACCTTCCCAAAGAAGCCCTAAAAGAATTAGAGCCAGCAGTGGAAGAGTTAGTCAAGAAATATAAAAATCAGCGCAAGCCAATAGAACTCGGCACAAAGAGCGATGACCCATATTGGGGCTGGTTAGCAAAGGAATTTGACCCTGCTAATAAGCATCCAGAGATAGATATGCTTGAGGTGTTCGGGGACTATGTCTGAGAAATATTTACTTGATACTCACATTTTTATCTGGTCTAAAAAAGTCCAGATAGATTGTCTGCCACTATAAAAGAAATATTGGCGAATAAGGATGACATACTTGTCATTAGTATTGTCTCTATGTGGGAAATTACTATCAAAACGATGCTTGGTAAATTAGATGCGTTTAAAGATGTAGATGAAATGGTAGAAATAATTGAAAGAGAGAAATTTGAATTTCTTAATATCAATCCAAACCATATCAAAGTTCTTGAAACACTACCTCTAATACACCGGGACCCATTTGATAGAATGCTGATTGCACAAGCAACAGCCGAACAAATGAACATTATTTCTTATGACGATAACTTCTTATACTACCAAATACCCATTGTTAGATAAAAATATGAACTACCCCCACACACACAACAGGAAGTGATTTTTTAATAACCCATTAATCTAAAAGGTATCTTAATGCCAGTAACAGACAAAATAGCCGACTGCCTTACAAGAATTAGAAACGCCGGAAATGCAGGACATAAAACCGTCCTCATCCCATCATCTAAACTAAAAGTCGCTATCACTGAAATCCTTAAAGAACAAGGATATATTACCGATTACCGTGTAGTGCCAGATAAAGTGCAACCACAAATCGAAGTAACTCTCCGCTACTACGGCGGACAACACGTGATTAAAGAAATCATCCGTGTCAGCAAACCAGGTCGTAGGGTCTACGTTGCATCCGACACACTTCCAAGAATTAAGAATGGTCTTGGAACTGCTATTATTTCAACTTCCAAAGGTGTGATGAGCGAAAAACAAGCCCGCAAACTCAACATCGGTGGCGAATTTATTTGCTCACTTTGGTAATTATAGGAGGAACCTAATATGTCAAGAATAGGCAAAATGCCAATAGTCGTGCCCGAAAAGGTAAAGGTAACTATTGAAAATGGAATACTTAGCGCCAAAGGTCCCCTAGGTGAAATGCACGCTCCAATTCCCGATTCAATAAAATACACCTACGACAATAACACTATCACATTTAGTCGTGAAAGTGAATACAAAAAAGTAAGAGCATTACACGGACTTACCCGCGCTCTCTGCTTTAATGCCGTTATAGGCGTCACAACCGGTTTTACTAAAACCCTACAACTCGAGGGTGTCGGCTTCAAAACCGAATTGAAAGGTCAAAATCTACAGATAAATGTTGGCTTTTCACATCCCGTGCTTTTTATTCCACCTAACGGAATAAAATTTGAAACACCAAATGCTAACACTATAAAAATTAGCGGTGTGGATAAGCAAGTAGTGGGACAAATATCGGCAAAGATACGCCAAATAAGACCACCAGAGCCATACAAAGGCAAAGGTATCCGCTATGAAGGCGAATATATCCGCAGAAAAGCCGGCAAAACAGCATCTAAGTAATGCAAAATAGATGATGAGTGGTGAGTAATTGCGGGCAACTGCAATTACTTATTGCTCATTATTTTGAATTATACTAAATAACATAATAGAGGCGGCTTATGTTCTATAGACGAAAGATTTTATTGGGTCTGCTTGAGGTATTTGATAATTCACTTGAGATAGATAGATTTTACAAATTGCTGTTTTTGCTTTCGCAGACGCAAGACAAGCCGAGTTTTGATTTCGTTCCATATTTTAATGGGGGATTTTCGTTTTCTGCTGATGCAGATATGATGACTATGATTAGCAAAAATATGCTCGCTCAAAATGATGCTAACTATATAAAATTAGATAACATAAATTATTTTAGCCAATTAACTAATAGCGACCAATCTAACTTATTAAAAATCAAACAAAACTTTGGGAAAATAAATGATATTGACCTCGCCAAATATATTTATTTAAACCATCCGTATTGGACAATTAAAAGTGATGCTGCAAAAAATATTTTGACCAAACAGGAATATTCTAAAGTAGAAGACGCAAAGCCAAATCTGTCTAAAACTATATTGTATACAATAGGTTATGAAGGAATATCGCTTGAAAAATACTTCAATAAATTAATTCAAAATGATATAAAAATATTGGCAGATGTGCGATATAATCCGGTAAGTATGAAATTTGGTTTTAGCAAAAAAACGCTTTCGGCGTGTTGCAAGGTGTTGGATATAGATTACAAGCATTTCCCAGAGTTGGGAATACACGGTGAAGACCGTCAAGAATTGCACACCCAATCCGATTACGACAAATTATTTTCACTATACAAAATTAATAATTTATCAAAGACGCAACAATCGCAAATTAAGATACTTGCTCTACTCAACAACCATCAGCCAATAGCGCTCACTTGCTTTGAGGCGAACATAAATCAGTGCCATAGGAAGCATTTAGCAGAAGCAATATCGGGTTTAGTATCTTTCAGATATGAAGTGCGGCATATATAGATGATAGAGCGAGTATTGGTAGTTGCTATTACTTATTGCTCATTATTTTGAATTAGAAAATATTTATCAATAAAAAAATAGTTATGCCAGAATACCAAATAATAGAAACCAAGATATTTAGAAATACTAAAGAATATCAATTTCAAAGAGAACAGCGCATTATAGAGGCAGTTAGTTTTAGTAGTGGAACTATTGAAAAGCAAAAGAAGCACATTATTTCAATTCTTCCAAATGGGAAAGAAACATATTTTCTAAAACCGGGCAAAGAAACTATACGAACTAATCCCAATATTTACGATATGTTTCCAAACGTTGGCAAAGATAATGCTAGTGAAACAGATAGTTTTTCGTTTGATGTTATCTGGGAATATTTACTTAAAATTTCCATAATTAATCAGATTACCTTCAAAAAAGTTTTGGTGCTTTTGTATCGACTTTGCTATTTTATTGACCATAAAGAAATTGCCAAAAAGATTCGTTATTCACCTTCTAAGGAGCTACTAGATTATATTGATAAAATAGATTTTTCTTTGAAAGATGGATTTAGAGATAAATTCAAAAAAGATGAAATAGGACTACTTGAGTTTTTAAATTTTGTGGATTTGTTAGGTTGGAACGAAGATGTGAAATATCATACGGTCAATAATCAACCTAATTTTATCAATTATGGCAAAAATGTAGGAAGAATAAATACTATTTTGAGCATAATAAGTGTTCCTTTGAAAATCAATGATTTCCTTGATAATATTATTAAAAATGCAAAAGTAATAGAAAATATTGACATAAAACTAATACTTTCTACTATGCAAACATTATCAAAATCAAGAGGCATTTATGCCCTGCCTCATAGCAAATTACAAGAATATTTAAAACCATATTTGATTGATTGAAAATGATAGATAATTATAGAAATCAAATATTTAACGATGATGTGATGAACATATTAAAACAATTACCAAATAATTGCTTGGATATGGTTTATGGCGACCCAGATTATAATGTCGGAATTAATTATGCCGGAAAAAACTATACAACAAAATGGAACGATTATATTGATTGGTATATCGCTCTAACCAAAGAATGTATGCGGGTCTTGAAGCCAACGGGTAATCTTTTTATGATGAATTATCCAAAGCAGAATGCTTATTTGCGAGTTAAATATCTTGACGAAAATGCCTATGATGTGCAAGATTATGTTTGGACCTACAATACCAATGTTGGACATTCGCCAAGACGATTTACGACAGCACATCGTTCAATTTTGCACGCAACAAAAAGTAAAGATAATAATTTTTATAAAGAGCAAGTTGCTGTTCCATATCAAAATCCAACTGATAAAAGAATTATCGGAAGAATGGAAGCGGGACATTTGGGCAGGATGCCATATAGTTGGTTTTATTTTGATTTAGTAAAGAATGTCAGCAAAGATAAGACATTCCATTCCTGCCAAATACCATTAGGATTGGTCGAAATGCTTATAAAATCCTGCACAAAAGAAAATGACGATATATTTATTTTATTTGGCGGTAGTGGCTCGGAACTTGTTTTATGTAAGAACTTAAAACGAAATTTTATTAGTTGCGAACTCCACGAAGAATACTATGAAATGATAAATGCCAGATTGAGTAACAATGGCATAATAGACAACAAATATAAATTAGAATTTATACAAAATAATAACAAACATTATGCAAACCAAATGAGTTTTGCATAACATAAATCACATAAACAATTCACCTATAACTAACTAAACAAAATGAGAACACAAAAACTCGTAGAAAAGCGTATCGCTCGCAGAAAAAAATCCATCCGCAGCAAAATCTCCGGAACCCCCGAAAGATTGCGTCTATCTATCTTTAAGAGCAATAGTGAAATCTATGCTCAACTCATCGACGACACCAACGCAAAAACTATTGTCGCTGCCTCGTCCATCGATAAAGATACACGGACCAAAATCTCTAAGGATATGAACAAAACTGCTATCAGCAAAATCGTCGGTGCTACTATCGCCGAACGTGCCATAGCACAAAATATCAAAAAAGTTGTCTTCGATAGAAATGGCAACTTATACACCGGAAGAGTTAAAGCACTTGCGGATGCTGCCAGAGAAGCCGGATTGGAATTCTAATCCCATTTACCTTCTCTCAAACCAAATTCTACCAATGTATAGAATTTAAACAAAAAGCCCTCTCGTTATGAAAGGGCTTTTTTGTGTTAAGAGCGGAGCGGGTTATTTACCAACTTTGCAGATTAAATCTACAATTCTGTTGGAGTAGCCAAACTCATTGTCATACCAGCCGACAACTTTCACTTGCTTGCTCTTGCCACCGATAGCATCTGTAAGAGCACTATCAAAGATGCAACTATGGGAATTACCTACGATGTCAGTAGAAACAAGTGGGTCTTCTGAGTATTCCATAATGCCTTTGAGGTAAGTATCAGCGGCATTTTTCATCGCTGCATTAATTTCTTCCTTCGTTGCTTCTTTCTTCAAAGTAACGGAGAAATCAGTAATAGAGCCATCTGGCACCGGAACACGAATTGCATATCCTTGCAACTTGCCCTTCAATTCAGGAATAACAAGTCCGACTGCCTTTGCTGCACCGGTTGATGTTGGTATGCTATTAATCGCAGCAGAACGAGCACGACGCAAATCGCTATGAGGCAAGTCCAAAATGCGCTGGTCGTTGGTGTATGCGTGAACAGTGCACATAAAGCCACTTTCAATACCCCAATTATCGTTCAACACCTTTACCATTGGTGCTAAGCAGTTCGTTGTGCATGATGCATTGGAGAGAGTTTTTTCGTTGCCGGTAAGGGTGTTATCATTAACACCAAGAACGATAGTAGCATCCAAATCGCCCTTTGCAGGAGCCGATAGAATGACTTTGCGTGCGCCAGAAGCAGCGATATGACGCTCTAAATCCTCACGTTTGGTATAAACGCCGGTAGATTCAAGCACGACATCTACACCTTTCCAAGGGATAGATTCAATGCTACGTTCAGCATAAATAGGAATGCGCTTCCCATTTACTATCATTACGGTATCCTCAATGCTTACTGTGCCATTGAATTTTCCGTGAACTGAATCGTATTTAAGCAAGTGAGCTAATGTAGCTGCACTTGTAAGGTCGTTGATACCAACTACCTCTATGTCTGCATTGCGGTTAATCATTTGTCTGAATGCGATTCTACCGATGCGACCAAATCCGTTAATTGCAAGTTTAATTGCCATAAATAATCCTGTATATGTTTGTTATTAAGTATGTATTATTATTTTGTATTAAAATCTAATTTACATCAAATCCGCTTGTTTGGCTCTGCTCTTATAATCAGATTTCTTTAAGACACGTATTGTAGTAGGCAGTTCTAAGGTTTGACCAGCGATTATCTCTTCAATGCTAACTACTTGTATTCTCTGATATATCTTTCCGGTCGATGCGCTCCAGCAATGCTTCTTCCCAATATCTTTTTCAACGCAATAACTAATTCAATGTTTTGCATCGTAAATAAGTTATTTTTATTTTCAACTATTTCGTAAATAATGCAAAAACATTATTTACAATTTGCTCTTTGGAGTAAATCTGAGCTTCCATACAAGTAGCAACGCTTCCCCAAAAATGCCCGTGTTCATCTTAGAGACACCATTAATGCGGTCAGTGAAGATAATAGATACCTCTTTGATTTTCCCGCCTTTCTTCCAGAGACGATAGTTCATTTCTATTTGGAAGCCATAGCCATTGGTCTGCACTTTATCAAAATCAATTTTACGCAAAGCATCTGCACGGAAGCATTTGAAGCCACCGGTCGTATCTTTGATTGGAATGCCGGTAATGAGCCGTGTATATATACTCGCTCCGTAACTCAGTATTAGTCGGCGAATGGGCCAATTCACTACATTCCTTCCTTGTATGTAACGTGAGCCGATAGCCAAGTCGTAGCCATCTTTCTCAACGGCTTCTAATAGTCGGGGAAGGTCGTTCGGATTATGTGAGAAGTCGGCATCCATTTCAAAAATTGCTTCAAAGCCCTTCGCAAGACAATATTTAAAGCCCTCAATGTATGCTGTGCCTAATCCTAATTTACCTGCTCGCTTCAGTATATGTATCTTGTCATTGCTCTGCATCAGCGTCTCTACAACGGCAGCCGTGCCATCGGGCGAGTTATCATCTACGATAAGAATGCTGACGCCATCAATAGCATTGAGAACGGCAGCAATTATAGCATTGATATTATCTATTTCGTTATAAGTCGGTATTACAACTATGGATTTCATTTTTTCTATTATTCCTTTTAAAATATACAATATAAGATTTTGTGCGGACAATATTATTGTATGTGGTAAAATATTTTTTCCATACAACTATTTCCCATAATTTTCACCTTTATATGGCTGACCTTTTGTCATCCACTCAGGTGCTGGCTTGCCTAAGCAATAGTGGTCAAAGAATTCCTTCATCTTAACGGAGTAATCCAATTTGTTCCAGTATCTGCCAACCCAATGCGGTTCATCTACATACTCCAACAAGTAAGCCGGATGGTTTGCTCGCTTGAATGCTAAGAATAGTTCTACGCCTTGCTGGTATGGAACGGCTTCGTCTATTGTGCCGTGCGAGATTAATAGCGGTGTGTTTGCTCTATTTGCGTAGAACACAGGAGAGTTGCGAATGTATGCATCCATCGAATCAAAGAGATTGCCTCCGATACGGCTTTGTTGTGCTTCGTATTGGAATTGTCTAGCGCGACCGGATTCCAATCGGATACCGCTGTATGCACTTGTCATATTGCCGACTGGTGCTCCTGCACAAGCAGCAGAGAAAAATGTCGGCTTCGTTGCTATGTATGCTGCTTGGTATGCTCCCCAACTATGTCCTTGTATGCAAGAGCGAGTTGTATCCAATATCCCTTCTTTTGCCAATGCTCTGCAACCACTGACTATGCTTTCTAATGCGTCATCGCCCGGACTACCAACTCCATACTTGATATCGGCAAAGAAGATAATGTAATTATCCATATAGATTTGTGGAACTGGACGATGCGTGAGTTCAGGCATATAGAAGCGGTTTGTTCTATCGCTCATCTGGTCGTAAAAGTAGCACATAAATGGATATGCTTTCGTAGAATCATAATTGTCCGGCAAACATAAATAGCCGGACAACGTAGTATCCTTATACTTCCAATTCACCAACTTCGTGTATCCCCAATTAAATGTATCCAATATATGCAAATTCATATCAGAAATTTGCTTCGGAGCATTGAAAGCATAGTTCGTAAGATAGTAGTTAGGAAATTCTGTATAACTCTCCTTTGCGAAATATATATCATTCGTGTTCTTTGCTTTACGGACATCTCGAAAGAAATGCTGTCCTATTGGAATACGCTCGGCTAATGAATTGGCGGTGAGAAGTATATTATAGAGACCGAACTCCTTCCTATCTTTGCTATACGCCACTGCAATAAGTGTATCTTCCGACTTAAAGTACTTAGCATCGCCATCCACTTTCCGCAATGTATATTTTATATTCTTCGTCTTACCATTCTGAGTCACATTCCGATAAGATGCCGGATTTGATGCATCAACATACCACACATCCCAGTTGTCATATATGAAGAAGCCCTTGTCATCATCCAACCAGCCAGCAAAATCATTGCTCTGAGGATTACCTGGAACATCTTGCGTAAGGTCATTGAAAGCAGTAGGTATTCGCTCTGTCACATTCGCCGTCTCCTTTGTTGCTGTGTTATACAGATACCAATGCTTATCCTTGAAATACACAACATACTTACCACTAATGCTCATCCTGGGATACTCTTCCAAACGCTCTGCTATCTTTGTTTTTTCGCCCGTTTGGATATTCACAACATAAGCATCAAGGTAATCACCATAATACAATTGCTCTAATAGATACGGCTTTTCAGTTAATCCTAATGCGAAATCGTTGTTCGTCGGAATATAGACATCCGTAAGATTGGTATCGGCGAGTTGCACATACTTCTTAGTAGTAATGTCATATATAGTAGCATAATATTGGTCTTTCGTTCTATTCCATTGCTGCTGTTGCACAGTCATTATCAATGGGTCTTGATAACCCCAAATATATACTTCTGCCTTTGAGAGCAACGTATCTAAATTGTAAAAAGTTGTATCTTTGAATTTACCTGCTTCATTATCATCATTGTAACGCTCGCTTTCCGACTTCAGACCAAAGAATAATTGCTGTTTAGTATCTGCCCAACGGAGACCATTATTATTTGGAATATACCAACCAGTTGGTAATTGATACAAAAGCGTAACAGTATCTTTCTTAACATTTTTCGCATTTTTCTTGTCAGGTTTTGCCGTCTCAATATCTTTTTTTACAAATGGCACTGTCGCAAGTGCTACCGTATCTATGCTATTGTCTCCAGCATTCCAAATGAATAGCGAACAATCTTTCGCCTTGCCTTTATCTGTAAGTTCTGCGGATAGATAAGCGAGTTGCTGGCTTACTTCGTTGAATGCTATGTTGGTGTAATTGGTATTTTCACCCACAACTACCTTGCGCTCAGGTGCAAATTCCTTATTCAAATCCCGATAATACACACCATCCCTTTTACCATCCGGAGTAGAACAAGCATAAAAGAAATAACGAGATAGCGAATCAAATTGGAAGTCCATCACCCAATCTATAGTAATCTCCGTCTCACTCTCTAAATGCCGCAATTTAAGAGGTGAGCCCAGCGACTTCTCCTTATACTTCTCCATCTTCGGCTTGTCATCTACTTTCAATTTATATGCAAGAAAACGCGAGTCCTCCGAAAAAATGAAACGCTGCAATTTGGGAACATCAAATTGCTCGCCTGTCTGCAAATTAATTAATTTAAGAGAGTTATTGAGTTTATCTTTGGTAATTTTTGCGTTTTCAGATTCCATTTTGCTCGGCTCAATCGTCATCGCAGCCCACTTGCTGTTATTCGAAAGGAAAATGCCTCTGCCATTTGGAATATAATACTTCATTGTATCGGTATTGGAGTAAATATGAGCGGTTATATCACCTCTATCTTCTTGCGATACAAAACTAAAATATTTGGCATCTACGGAGAGTTTAGGTGCCCGCAGCATCTCAAATTTCATAGCATCTGAAAAGGAGAATACACGCTTAGCAGATACCGATGTGGGTAGAAGAAGAAATATTGCGATTAATAGAAAAGTTGATATTATTTTATTCATAGTATATATTGGTAAAAAAGCAAAGCATAAAGATACGTTTTTTTTGCGAGAAAAACGTTGTATTGTGAAAAAATATTTACACTTTTCGCCAAGAAAAACGAAATTGTGGATAACTTTCTTGATATATATATATATTCTTATTATATTTGTATTATACCACTCAAACAAAAGCAAGAAAATATATTTTTTCTTGCCGGAACATCTGAATATCATTAATTAACATAAGGAGAAATCCATAATGAAATCTTTTAAGATTTTTGTAGCGATTGTTGCTATCGCCATAATTGGAGCAACAACATTGTATGCCGAAGATTTTAAGGAACGGGTCATTAGCGTACATACAGACATTAGCGCACGTCCAATTGATTCGATGATAGCGAAAAAACTTTCGGGGATATTATTAGAAATGATTTATTTTTGCGATAGCGCATTTACAATTGATTCGATGCTAGCATTAGAAATGATTTATTTTTGCAATGAAACAAAGTATGAGATTTTTGATAAATTACTTGGGCAGGGGGGGGCTGCTGCTGCTTTAGATGTAGTAATTGCAGCTTTACCAGAAGATTTTCGACTGTGGTATTTACAAGAAAAAATTCTTTTTAAATCTCGGCGTTATAATAGAGCAATGATGTGCAGCGACAAGTTAGTAGAACTAATCCCTAATAATATCATCACCTGGTTTAGTAGAGGAATTATATATTCTCGATTGGGTCGTAAGGATGAAGCGATAGAGTGCCTACACAAAGCATTAGAACTTGCAACCGATGAAAATATAAAATCAATAATCCAAGAGAATCTCGATTTAACTATGGAAGAGCAGAAAAATAATTAGCAAACCCGCAATGACAAATAATTTAAACTCAATCCAATTCAGAATGGGGCAATGGACAAAATTAAAAGATAATTTACTCAATATTATGTTTATTTCATAGAATTTTATTATATTGCACTTGTGTTATCTGTAATAAAGTAAAACTAAATAGAGGCGAAATATGACAACAATAAATTATAAAGAAACTAACGGAGATAAAATTGCAGAAATCTCTGTTAATAAAGTTTCACTTAGTGGCATTGACTCGGTTGAATTTATTGAAATCATCAACCAAATTGATGATGATACTAAATCAGTAATTACTGACCTCTCAGGAGTTACTTTCATTAGTAGTCCAGGATTGGGAATGCTACTCAATGCAAATATAATTCTTACAAAAAGAAAAATCCAATTTATGCTTAGCAATGTATCAGCAGAGATTTTACACTTATTTGAAATTACACGTCTGAACTCTATCATAAAAATTATTAATTATGAAATGCGCTAATTATCTACCAAAATGATTGACCTACGTAGTGATACCGTCACCAAGCCATCGCCAGATATGATGCAAGCAATTATGAATGCAAAGGTCGGCGATGATGTATATGCCGAAGACCCCGATGTAAACACACTCCAGTGCTATGTCGCTGAGTTGCTCGGCAAGGATGATGCTATCTATGTTCCATCCGGCTCTATGAGCAACCAACTCGGTGTGAAGGTAAATACTAATCCCGGCGACGAGGTAATACTCGAGCAAGATGCGCATATTTTCTACTTCGAAACGGCTGCTCCAGCTATCATTTCCAATGTTCAATGCCGCACTATCCATTCTACTTACGGACAAATGCCACTCGATGCAATAGAACAAGCAATCCGTCCCAACGTATACTATTTCCCAAAAACCACTCTGCTATGCTTGGAGAACACCCACAACAGACACGGTGGCACGATAATTTCACTCGACTACATTAAGCAAGTCCGACAATTAACCCAACAACACAATATCAGAATGCACCTCGACGGAGCGCGTTTATGGAACGCCTCCATCGCTACTGGTATCACTGTCAAAGAATATGCAAACTACTTCGATACCATCTCCGTATGCTTATCCAAAGGGTTGGGAGCACCTGTTGGCTCTGTATTAGTCGGCGACAAACAAAGTATAACCAAAGCGAAGAGATGGAGAAAGATACTCGGAGGAGGTATGAGACAAGCCGGAATACTTGCTGCTGCTGGACTTTACGCCCTTACACATAACATTGAACGATTGGTCGAAGACCACAACAATGCAAAATTTTTCGCCAACGCAATAAGCAATATCTCCGGCGTAAATGTTGATATGAACACCGTCCAAACAAATATGGTCGCATTCGAAACGCCCGATTATTTACCTGCTGCTACCTTAGTAAGCAAGTGCAAAGATGCCGGCGTGCTATTCAATTCCATCGCTCAAAATAAAATCCGTATCGTCTTCCACCTCGATGTATCCAGTGAAGACGCTGTTAAAGCAAGCGAAGTCGTTAGAGATGCAATACTAAATTCTAAGTAGTGCAGATGCATCAAGTAGTTTCAGAACTATCTCGTCAGTAATAATTCTTCCTTTATCCGTCAGCACAAATTCCCCGCAATCAATAACACCATATCCGCTACCGATACACATCTCCACCACCTGCAACTGCTCCTCTGCCAATAGCGATAATGGCACGCCAACACTACGTAAGCCAAGAAATATCTGCTCTTCATACACTTGCTCGCTACTCAACACCTCGCTATTTATCACAGCACTTTCGCCATTCTCCATACATTTGCAATACGCCTGCAAGTCGTGAGTATTCTCATATCGCACATTATCTATGCAACTATGTGCAGCGGCTCCAAAGCCATAGTAATTGTTCCGCAACCAGTAATTCAAATTGTGGCGACATTCAAAATTCTGCTTTGCATAGTTGGATACCTCGTAATGCTGATAGCCAGCCGTAGCAAGCGTTTCGCAAACCAGAGCATACATATCCGCATCCGTATCACTATCAACCGCAGTAATTTCGTCACTTCCCAACTTCGCACTAAGCAACGTGCCTGTATCGTAGGACAACGAATATGCAGAGATATGCTGCACCTCAAGTTGCAATGCAAGAGCCAAACTATGCCTGAGTGATGCAATGCTCTGCTCCGGTACCGCATAGATAAGGTCAATGCTCACACTAGCGAAATGTTGCTTCGCCTGCTGTATGGTCTCAATCGCAATCTGCGAATTATGCAAGCGACCAAGCCACTCCAATTCATTATCGTTAAAACTCTGAACGCCAATGGATATGCGGTTAAAGCCGATGTTCCGCAGTTCTGCAAAATCAATATTGTTCGCTCCGATATTGGTCGCCGGATTCGCCTCTATACTTATCTCTGCATCGTCCGATATAGCAAAATGCCGATGAATACAATCCATTATCTTACTTAAAGCATTCGTATGGAGAAATGTTGGTGTTCCACCACCAAAAAAAATAGTATCTATAATGGTATTTGGACGAATATTTGCATTGGTAATCTCGCTACAAAGTGCATTTATGTAACGTGAAACGGTATTGCTATCGGCAGACGGAATAGAGTAGAAGCCACAATAATGGCATTTACTTTTGCAGAATGGAATGTGGATGTAAATTGAATGATTGGGCATAGTATAAAGTGGATTGGGTATACTATAATGTGAATTGGGAATAGTATAAAAAAAATTGACCTACGATGTTAAAACCGTAGGTCAATATCAAAAATTAGTTGCACTACTTCTTTTCAGAACCGTGGCATGGCTTATCACCGCCTTCCTTGCAGCAAGATTTCCCTTCTTTCTTGCAACAAGCTTTAGCGTCTGCGGTTTTTGCTTTCTTTGTAGCATCTTTTGTTGCTACAACAGCATTAACGCCACTTTCAGCATTATTAACGAGCGTGATAACTTGCTCTTGTGAAATTACGTCTTTGTCGTATTCCACTTTAATGGATTGTTTTTTCAAATCTACTTTGGCTTTTTCAACGCCATTTGCACCGGTTAGTGCTTTTTCGATTTTGTTTTTGCAGCTGTTACACTCAATGTTTCCGCTAAGATTTAATTTTTGAATATCCTTTGCGAATAGTGATGGAACTGACAATAAGATAGCAACGAGTGCTACGGATAGGATGTTTTTCAACATTTTTTACTCCTATTGATTAGTGAATATGAATATTAGAATGAAATTACTCATAATGGTTTAATACAATTTAACATTTATTGATTAATTATTAACAATATTGCCAAAAAAAGTCCGATAAAATTAATATATCGGACAAAGTTATCGTAGTTATATGTTATCTACAGAATTTAATGCTGCAAGCGGCTGCGTATCCATATTCAGGTATATATTGATTAGCGAGTGCCATATACCTGCATCCTAAAATCAATCCAGATGCTGAGAATGTGTAACTTTCCTCTACAACAATGTCTCCAAGTATAACTTCACCTGTCAATATATCTATGACATACAACGTTATTGGCATATTCGTGGTTACTACAAGTTGATTTGTAGATTCAGAATAAATAATCTCAGATATAGCAAATAAATCTTCCAGTAAAATCAATGGCTCATCAGTTTCTTCTTCATTATTTTGAATTGAAAATGTTTTCCAACCGTGAGTGTTTACTCCTGTCTTTCCATCATCTCCTTTGAATACAGTTCTCAACTCTCCATCATCATCTATAATATACGAGTAGGTCCCACGAACTGGTGGGTCACATAATTTGCTGCAAAGACCGGGAAATGTAAAAAGTGTATCTGCTACTGCTTTTGCTGGTTGTGGCATTGCCACGAAAGAGATAACTGCGATGGCAGCCACCATTATTAGGGTTGTGATTTTTGAGTTGTTCATAATAACCTCCGATGAAAAAAAGAACGTGAAAAATATTCAATAGAAGAAATCAGTAATTCTATGAACGCTGAGTGG
>JAISJI010000050.1 GCA_031261605.1 Ignavibacteria bacterium
GCGGATAGTTGTTTCAATCGTTCGTGGTGGTCGCAAGGAAAATATTTTTCTCTTATGAATAACATAACGGATAGCGTGAGAACTACTATTGGAATAACTATTGGTGGTGGAGGTCCCAATCCAACAAATCCACACAGTTTTTATGGAAATTTTAATGGAAATAATCACACTATAACGTTAGCAATTAGAGATACAACCACTGCTAATTCTCATCAATCGGCGCTGTTCGGAGGTATTTATGATACTCTTCAAAATTTGGTGATAGACGGATATGTGATATATGTAGTTAATGATGCTTTTGGTTTTAGCACTGAAAATGCTGGGACAATAATAAATTGCACAAATAATGCATATATTTATTCTCCACTTCGTGCAGCTGGAATTGTTGGACGTGACCCTTATACTGCAAATACCCAAATAATTAATTGCAAAAATAATGGAACTATTGAAGGACTGATATCAGCACACGGAATTACCCACTCGGCATTTTATGGTATAGTTTCTAATTGCACAAATACTGGAACTATTATATCTTCGGGCACCTATGGAACAGCTACTGGAATTGCTTGTATAATGAATAATAGTACGTTAGTTAATTGTGTAAATTCTGGATTTATAAAAGGTAGTTATGGTTCTTTTGGTATTTGTGCAGGAGTTGCCACTGCTGGTGGTTCCCAACATATTACTATTGCTAAATGTATTAACTCAGGCGTACTTGGTGCCGATGGTTGTAATATAGGTGCATCAATAGTCGGTTCTATTTCAGGCAATGTGACCATTACCGATTGCTTTTACGATATCCAGATGTGCAAATATAAAGCAGTCAATAACCAAGACCATTCGGGAGTTACTGGGCTTCCTACGCATTTGTTGATGGAGGAATTGGCGAAGTAAAACCTATAGACCCACCTTAAAGCCCAGCAATCCCTATTGTGTTGTCTGAACTATGATTATGTATACGGAAAAACAAAAATGGGCTACTGAGTAGCCCATAGGAATATTTAATGATTTAATCTTTGTAGAACATTGGTTCATCTTCGATTCCATCGTGGCAAGATGATGGTTAGTATCCCACCTCAAAAGGAGAGGAATTTATACCTCTACACACAATACTTTTCCACAATTAATAATTATTAGTATGATATAAGTTTATTTTTACTTAATTTTGTAAACCTCAATTAGCATAAAGAGAAAAATAGTAATGAACTACTGCATACTTGGTGCAGCAAGAAGTGGCTTAGCAGCTGCACGTCTTGCTTGTGCTATTAACTCCATATCTAATCCAAACCATATTGTAGAAGTCCGCGAACTCGGCGATGCAACAGATTTCACTGATGCGATTGACGAATTCAATGCGAATGGTGTGCGCTATGTATTTGGTAGCGATTCGCAAACAGATGCCGAAGCGTCGCTTGCTCTAAAAGGTTGCGATATGTTAGTCATCTCTCCGGGCGTTCCTAATGATGCTCCTTTCATTCTGAAAGCGCAAGCATTAGGTATTTCAGTTGTTAGCGAACTTGAATTCGCTTCTCAACACCTCACCAATCCCATCATTGCCGTTACAGGAACTAATGGCAAGACCACTACGACCACACTGATAACCTATATGCTTAATCGTGCAGGTAAGAAATCCATTTCGGCAGGTAATATTGGTTATCCAATGGCTGATGTCGCCCACTCAATACTGACAAAGAGCAATGATATAGATGAGGAGACAATTATTGTAGCGGAAGTTAGCAGTTATCAATTAGAATTCATTGATACATTTCGCCCGAAACTCGCAATCATTCTTAACGTAACACCCGACCACCTGAAATATCATAAAACATTCGAAAATTATTTACAAACCAAAATAAAAATAGCAAAAAACCAAACCGAAACCGATTACTTAGTTCTTAATGCCGATGATGAGTCGCTAAACTGCAAGGATGTAGCGGACTTTAAGCATAGAACAGGTATCAAATCCACGATATTACAATTCTCATTATCACCTGTAGAGCGGGGAATATATCTGCAAGATGATAGAATTGTCAATATTTCACAGCATAATAAAGAGGAAATAATGCAAACAACAGAAATTAGAATTCCCGGAATTCATAATCAATACAACTCTATGGCATCCGCTATCGCAGCAAAAGTGTGGATGCTAAGAAACGAGGATGTTCGCGATTCGCTCATACACTTTGAAGGTGTTGAGCATCGTTTAGAATATGTTCGCACAATCAACAATGTTGATTATGTAAATGACTCCAAGGCAACCAATGTGAATGCCACTTGGTATGCACTACTTAGTTACAATAAACCGCTTATCTGGATAGCGGGTGGTAGAGGCGACCACAACGATTACTCTTTGCTTGACAAAGCAGTATACAAGCACGTTCGGAGCATTATTGCTCTTGGAGAAGAGAAGGATGCTATATACGATAGATATGCAATGTCCATTGATTGCACAAAAGTAGATGATATTTATGATGCCGTGCAATACGCCCATAAAATTGCGAATGATGGCGATGTAGTGCTATTTACGCCTGCTTGCAAGTCGTTCGACCAATTTCTAAACTTTGAACAGCGCGGCGAATATTATAAAATGGCTGTCAATCAATTGGCTATGCCATTGAATTGATATACACTTACAATTTAATTCAAAAGTATTTCGCTAAAAGTGCCGATAACCAATATGTATAGGACTCTTTACGTTTGGAAGATGAACAAAATAATATTGCTCTTAATTTCATTGCTTTGCTGTTGCATAAATGCAACGGCAGGATATACTATTGGCATCGGTAAAACTCGCAATAGTATCACATCTATCAAACTCAATAGCGTGGATTATGTTCATTATAATCAATTACTTAGGACGTTAAGCCCAACTCTGGCTAATGGAAAGAATTCCAATATTAGCATTATGATACATCCAACAAATTTCTATGTCAGAGTAAATAGAGATACCAACCAATATGTATTACAACTTACCGTTCCGCCGATAGAGCAGAATGGAATTTTGTATGTGCCGGTGGAATCCTTTATTGCCGGTATATGTAGCATTGCAAATTTGAAATACGACATTGTGTATAACGCTTCGTATATAGATAAAGATAGCACTTACGAGGATTTTTTTGCTACGAAGAAAATTGATGTCAAGCAATCTGATGTAAAGCGAAGAGAGACGCCAGCAAAAAAACCGATAGCAAATAAGCATATCCCTACTTTAACTCCACATACTATTGAGCCGACAATCGTCAATCCTACTCCCATCCATCCAAATGTTACAAAAGCACCGATAAAACAAGAAGATGATATGAAAATAGATACTATTCCGACAATAGACACAATTTCTACAAAGAAAGTAGAGAAAAAAGAGATGCGGATAAATGTATTTGTTAAGCCACAAATCTCGAAACTCAGCAGTGCAAGCGACTACATTAATATTGAAGAAAAGAAGGAGGTTAAAGAAAAACCAATAGAACCCAATGTTAAAGAAAGTGATATTAAAATAAACAACGCTAAACCAACAAAAAATGGAGTTAATAGCATAACGCCACTAACTCCATTGCTTCCGCAAATAAATCACGCACTACCTCCATTCCGCAGATACAGCATACCAGATACTCTGTTAAAGCCGTCTTTAGAAGAGATAAGCCGATAGTTATCGCATAGTTGTATTATTTTTTCGCCTTTAATCCAAGTATTCTACGAGTATCCGCTGGTGTAGCGATTTCTCTTCCGAATTCCTTCGCCAAACGCACCACTTTCTCTACTAACTCGCCATTTCCCTTAGTTAGCACGCCTCTAGCAATGTTCAAATTGTCCTCTAAACCAACTCTGACGTGTCCTCCATCAATGATGGCAGCCACTGCCAATGTAAATTCGTAGCGTCCAACGCCAGCAACTGTATATGTAGCATCGGCTGGTATGCTGTTGCGTAAGAAGAGGAAGTCACGCAATTCGCCAGATATTCCACCATTTACACCCATAACGAAATCAAAGTGCATCGGGTTTTGGATAAATCCCTTTTTAGCAAGGCGTAAAGCCATATCTATCATTGACTTATCAAATACTTCCAACTCTGGCTTAATGCCTTTTTCAATCATCCGTTGTCCGAAGTATTTTATGGTATTCTCCGTATTTTCAAATATTTCGTCACCTCCGAAATTTAGAGTGCCGCAATCCAAAGTAGCCATTTCTGGTAATAACTCTGTCGGCTGTAATCGCTCGTCATTGCTCATTCCAACTGCACCACCGGTGGATGGTTGGATGATAACATCGGGGCATTCCTTGTAAATAGCGTCCATCACCTCTTTGAAGCGTGCTTTGTCTTGTGTAGGAGTGCCGTCATCATAGCGGACGTGCAAGTGGATAATGCTTGCACCTGCGTTGTATGCTTCTTTTGCTTCTCTTACAAATTCGGGTATTCTATAAGGAACGGCTGGGTTCATTTCTTTTGTAACTTCAGCACCGGATATTGCTGCTGTAATAATTAATTTTTCCATAGTGTTTTGTATGTATACTTAATGATATTATTTTAATAGATTTATGCCAATTTTTCCATCTCGAGCAATAAGATATGGCTATCTGTTGTAGCATTTACAACAAACTTCTCTTCCACAATCTCCGCACCATCTCTCATATTGAATTGCTGTCCATTTATCTCCATACTCCCTTCAATTAGCACAAGATACGCCTGACGACCTGTCGCAACCTCAAATTCCAATTGCTTGCCTGCACTTACTATTGTCGAGAAAATATTCATATCCTGATGTATCTTTATTGGAGCGAAACTACTTGAATTATCGTAACTTGTGACCATTGGAAGCCATTTATCAATTCTATCTTCAATAGCGAATTGGTAATCACCATAATTTGGTTCATAGCCGTGTTTATCGGGAAAAATCCATATCTGCAATAAACGCAATGGCTTATCTTCATTGTTGTATTCGCTATGCACAACACCCGTTCCGGCACTCATATATTGGACTTGCCCACGAGTAAGAGTGCGATTATTCCCCATACTATCCCCATGAGTTAATTGACCTTGCACGGTATAGGAGATAATTTCCATATTGGAATGTGGATGTGGGTCAAATCCGGTATGTGGTTGAATAATATCGTCATTGATGACGCGTAGTTGTCCAAAATGAATATTATCCGGATTTTGGTATTCGGCGAAAGAGAAATGGAAGTGACTATCGAGCCAATTATGGCGACCGCGTCCCATCTTTTTGCTATCAATATAGCGTATCATAAGTATATCCTATTTGTATGTATGAGGTGGTGGAAAAGTATCTTGTAAGATAATATTTTTTTATGATAAAATGATTATTCTGTTGAAATTATAGTGGAATTATAATAATTGTGTCAGTTACAGAAATCAGCATTGAATTACCTGCGAATAGAGGGCTAACCCGCAATGACACATATTACATATATCCCTAATACAAAAAGTTCTCGTTATCGCCTTCTTCTTTATCCACTGCTGGAACATACAAATTCTCAAATAATTCGCGTATCTCCCTGCTTTCTCTAATGATATTGAGCGTAAGTTCGCTATGACCTTTGGCATAGCCATTTCCCACTATCAAACAAATGTCCTTACCTACTCCTTCTGCACCAAGCGCTGCTTTTGTAAAACTCGTCGCCATAGAAAAGAAATAAACACAACCCTGTCCCTTAGTCACAAGGATGGAAGTCATCTCTGTCGCTGGAACATTCACATTGTTAATCGTAACATCGCAACCTCTTCCACCGGTAATCGCCATAACTTTACGATAGACGTCCATTACATTGGTCGCATCGGCGATAATGACATCTGTAGCGAGGTGTAAGTCCTTGATTCGCTGGGCGTTCTCCTTAGAATACTCCACAACAATAACCTTTCCATAAGCACCGACATTCTTCATCGCTTGATAGCAACAAAGCACGCCTGACTTACCTCCACCACCAATTAAACAAACTATATCGCTCTCTCTAACTAATCTATCAACCTGTGCAGGTGCACCGGCTACGTCAAGTGCTGCAAGAGCAAGCTTCTCCGGCAGGTCATTCGGTAGAATTGCATAAATACCACTCTCGAAAAGTATCGCTTCGGCATTTACATCTACTTGGTCGGACTTTGGATTGAGATGCTTTATGTCGTATATTTTCAATGGAGTTAGCGATAGCGATACTAATGTCGCAATTCTATCGCCGACCTTCACTTTATTATTATGCGGAAACTTTGGTCCCAATGCTTTCACCGTGCCGATAAGCATACCACCGGAACCCGTAACCGGATTTTGCATCTTACCACGCTCGGCAACGATAGACAGAATGAGGTTTTTCATATCTTCTGCATTGCTATGGCACTGCTTCTTTATCTGGGTGTAACTTGCAGAATCTATATTCAGAGTGGATACATCTATAAGCATTTCGTTGTCATAGATTTCCATTGTATTATCTAATTGGATAGCAGGTTGTGGTAATGTGCCTGCCGGGCTTAGCACTCTATGTGTGCCGTATCTGTCGCCTTTTTGCATTATATAATTCCTATTAATTTATTGATATAAATGGGATTGTAGTGGCTGGGGTCTATAGAGATTACTCCCCGAAAATTAGTTGGTTCTCCATCATTGCTTCTCTTGTTTTTATTAATTGACGCAAAAATTCCATCGGACGAACCCCCTTGATTCTGTTGCAAGAGCCGCATAATAATTGGTAATTTTCGTAGTAATCACCACCGCCTTTCGCTTTTGGAATGATGTGGTCTATTTCCATATCTTTCATTAAATATTCATTTCCACAACCATTACATTTCCCATTTTGTTGCTTGTAAAGCCGTTCTTTTACCGATTGCGTAGGTTGAACGACCTGAATATCGGTGCGTTGTGGAATTAATTGTGTCGCTACAAAATCCTTGAACATTCCCGCATCATCGCTTAATCGCTCAATCAAAATTTGAACCGCCTGCTTCTCAATATCAATTCCAATCCACTTTCTACCTAACTGCTGAGCCGCTACGCAAGTAGTAGCACAGCCACAAAATGGGTCAAATACAATATCGCCTTCGTTGCTACTCGCTTTAATGATGCGCTGCAAAAGTGCTAATGGTTTCTGTGTTGGATAACCCGTCCGTTCTTTACCTCTGGCAACAGGAATTACCCAGACATCATCAGGATATTTTCCTTCTTTCATATAAACTACTTCTTGCTTGCCATCCCTCAAAGCAGAAATTTTATATCTTCTGCCCTGCTCGTCCGTATAATTATACCTTTTTTCAGTTAATTCAGAATAAGGTATAAGAACATTTTGCGGATAAAAATTAAAAATCTCAGTTTTTGAATACCAAAAAATAATGTCGTGTTTTTTCGGAAAACAATATTTAGGAACGGAATTCCCGGTGTAACTCCACGCAATTTCATTTCTAAAATTATTTTTACCAAAAATTTCATCTAATAATACCTTCAAATAGTGGCTTGCTGTTGGGTCGCAATGCAAATACAAACTTCCCGTATTTTTTAAAACGCGGTGCATTTCGATTACTCTTTGAGCCATATACGTAAGATATGCAGCCATTGCTTTGCTGTGTATTCCGCCAATGGATGTTATGTATTTTGTTAGATTGGGATAATTGGCAGCCAATGTCTCCAAATACGCTTCGTTCACATCCTCCCAACTCCACATATCCTTAAAACTTGAACCGGCTGCTTTGCTACCTACCGGAGCAGAATATGTTCTCTTACTATTGAATGGTGGGTCTAAGTATATTAGGTCAACCAAATTGCTATTCAAGCCATTCAGGATGAATAGGTTGTCGTTGGTGTATAGTGTGTTGGTAAAAGATTCTTCTGGCATATTGTGTTTGTTGTTATTTAAAATCATAGAAAATCTGTTTAATCATAGTTCAGGCATTGAACCCAACCCCCAGACGATGGCCCCCAACTCCCAGCCCCTTCCCCGGTGGGGAAGGGGAGCAATTTTATTTAAACGCCCTCCCCTTCGGGGAGGCAGTGTTAAAATATTGAGTATTAGAATAATTTATACCAATGAATAAATAAATTTATACTAATTTTCAACATCTTACGGCTCTTTGAAAACCTTTTGCTCCGACGA
>JAISJI010000061.1 GCA_031261605.1 Ignavibacteria bacterium
AGGTTATCGTTGGTGCAATTTTTTTTCATATTTTTGTATTGGGTATTTTTAATGGAATACAAAAATAACATTTTTTTCATTATAAAAAAACATTTGTGCTCATTTTTTTAACACTGCCAACCCCAGCCCCTTCCCCGAAGGAGAAGGGGAGCAATATTTAATTAATATAGAGGATAGAATGAATACAACGCAAAATCCACAACCACTAACATACGAAAGCGTGCTGTCGCTTATTGAACGCAGCACCATAGAGTTTAACAAAAAACTCGAAGCCGAACGAGTTGCACGAGAGGCAGAACGTGCCGAATTCGAAGCGGAATATGCCAAACGAGCAGCCGAATTCGAAGCCAAGCGAAAAGCAGATTATGCCCGACGTGCAGAGGAAGACGCCCGTAGCAAAGCCGAAGCCGATGCCAGAGGTGCAGACCTTGATAGACGGCTTAAAGAATTGTCTATTAACATTGGTGGTATCCAAAATAAAATGGGCAAAATGGCAGAACATATCATAGGTGGTAGCTTCTATACTCGCTTTGCAGAGCCGTTTGGTATTCATTTCAATGGGCTGTGTCGTAATAGAGAATTTACAGATGCCAAATTGAAATGCGTTGCTGAAGCGGATATTTTGCTGATAAACAACGACTATGAGATGGCTATTGAAGTGAAAATGCAGCCAACGAAAGACGATATTGACGAACATATTGAACGCTTGCAGACCATTATTGAGAATACGCCTATGTATAAAAATGGAGAAAAACGCTTGCTTGGCGCGCTTGCAGGAGTTATATTCCACGCAAATATGCAGTCCTATGCTACTAAGAATGGGCTATTTGTTCTGGTGCAGAATGGCGATAACATTGATATTATTCCACCAAAAGAATTTGAAATTAAATAAAATAAACAAATACAAAATAATATGAAAGTATTAATCACTGGTGGAGCGGGTTTCCTCGGCTCCCATCTTTGCGAAAAATTCCTCAATAACAACTATAAGGTCGTTTGTATGGACAACTTCATTACCGGCTCACCCGATAATATTGCCCATCTATTCGGAAATCCAAACTTCTCCTTTATGAACTATGATGTGACAAACTTCATACACATAGAAGGCGACTTGGATTACATCCTGCATTTTGCTTCTCCAGCATCGCCGATTGATTACCTGAAAGTGCCTATACAGACACTTAAAGTGGGCTCTCTTGGCACCCATAAAGCACTCGGTTTAGCAAAAGCAAAAGGTGCTCGCTTCCTACTTGCATCTACCAGCGAAACATACGGCGACCCATTGCTCCATCCGCAACCAGAGACCTATTGGGGAAATGTAAATCCTGTTGGATTCCGCGGTGTATATGATGAAGCAAAGCGTTTTGCAGAGGCAATGACAATGGCGTATCATCGCTATCACAATGTAGAGACACGCATTGTTCGCATTTTCAATACATTCGGACCGCGTATGCGTATTGAAGATGGGCGTGCTATTCCAGCATTTATCTCGCAAGCATTAGAAAATAAGCCAGTTACGGTGTTCGGAGAAGGCACTCAGACGCGTAGTTGTTGCTATGTGGATGACTTGGTAGAGGGCATATATCGCTTGCTTTTATCCGATGAAGTGATGCCCACAAATATCGGTAACCCAGATGAAATAACAATGCTGGGCTTAGCAAAAGAAATAATAGAACTCACCAATTCCAAAAGCGAGATAATATTTGAACCACTTCCATCAGATGACCCAAAAGTGAGACGTCCGGATATAACGAAAGCCAAAGAAATACTAAAATGGCAGCCAAAGATAGACCGAATAGAGGGATTAAAACTTACTATAGAGGATTTTAAGCGGCGTTTAGGGAAGTAATTTTTTTTATAACTATAAAGAGGAATATTATGGAAGAAACAATAACTATAAAATTGAATCAGGACGTAGCGGAAAAAGCAAAACAAATTGCAAAAACCAAGCAATTAACGCTTTCTACTATGGTGGAACAGTATTTCCAAGCAATATCGTATGAACACAATCATTACGATATTGACATATCTCCCTTTGTCCAAAGTATGTCTTCGGGAGAACATATACCAATAGATATTGACTATAAAGAGGAATATTCTAATTATTTAGCAGAGAAATATAAGTGATGAAAAAATTATTTCTTGATACAAATATTATCTTGGATAATTTGCACATTTCCACATAGGAGGGAATACCCCCCAATCCCAACCCCTCCCGGTGGGGAGGGCGTTTAAATGAAATTGTTCCCCCTTCCTTGTGGGAAGGGGGTTAGGGGGTTAGGTTGCTCCCCTTCCTTGTGGGAAGGGGGAACAATAATTGCAAAAAAAAATCATAGTCAATCAGGCAAATCTGCTTAATCAGGGTTCAGACAAAGACATCCACAATGACGCTTCTTAACGGCAATAATTATTTCCAATAACACACACATACAAAAAAAATGCCACTTTCTAATATCTTCCATCTCATCCTTACGCTCCGAAATCGCTACTATGACAGCCATTCGGAGCGTATTCTGCATAGTAATATGCCGGTGATTAGCATCGGAAATCTATCCGTTGGTGGCTCTGGGAAGACGCCTATGGTGATTGAGTTTTGCGATATTATGAAGACGCTGGGATATGCGCCTTGTGTTGTGGGACGCGGTTATAAGAGGAAAGGTAGAGGTATCCAACTGGTCTCCGATGGTGAGAATATTCTCACGAATGCGACTACTGGCGGTGATGAAATGGTGCTGATTGCGAAAAATGCGAAAGTCCCCGTCATTGCTGGCGATTCCAAGTCAAAAGTTGTGCGTGCGATTGATGCAGGTGAGTTCCCGATTTCGCCGAATTGCATTATTGTAGATGATGGCTTCCAGCATCGGCAGTTGTATCGCAATTTGGATATTGTGTTAGTGGATAAAAATACGCTGAAACGCCCGTATTTACTGCCGAAGGGACGTCTGCGAGAGCCATTTTCATCTCTAAAACGTGCCGATGCGATTATACTTACCAAGGGGGCAACGCAAGCAGAACTTAATGCTATCTATCCAACGGAGAAGCCCGTATTTACTGCTACTTACGGGCTTTCTGAGCCGTATTCTCTTTTCCAAAATATGTCGGTGGATGCTACGGATGTGGTTGCTGTTACCGGTATTGCCAATCCATCTGTATTTGTTGATATGTTGCGTGATACAGGCGTAAATGTAGTGGATACAATGGCTTACAGCGACCATCATTCATATGCAGAGCAGGATATAGCAAAAATTATAGCAAGGCGGAGCGTAATTGCAACAACAGAGAAGGATGCTGTGAAGTTAGAGGCGTTTTCGGATGTATTTATCTCTAATAATATCAATGTGTTAGTATATCCATTATCAGTATCAATATCATCAGGAATGGCGGAGTTATTGGAGTTGATTATGGGGAAGTGTGAAAAGCCCCCACCAAAAGATGGAAACTAATACAAATGGTGATTATATACTTATCTACCCTTTAAAATGCAAAAGTGCGAAATAAAATACACACTTTCCCCCTTTTTTGAAAATATTTTTCCACTTATTTTCGTATTTTTTAAATAATAATAATAATAATAATTCATTTAAAGTAAATTTATTTATTTATTTTTGTAATGTGAAGTTTGGCGAAAAAGGATAGCCAGGGGTTTTACTTCACACTTGACTAACCAATCCCAAAAATTTTAAACAATGTTTAAATTAATTAAAAAGACCTGTTTTCTTCTAATAGCGATTTTGGGCTTAATTGCTATGGATAATTATGAATGCTATGCTGAAAAATGGTATGGCAGCACTATGGTAGATGGAGAATGGGTATCTGTAACAGTTGAATGTGGCGAAGGAAGCTTTTATAAAGATGGTGTTTTGAATATGAGACCACCTTGGACAATTACATACGCAGATGGAACATCTAACAACGGTAATAGGTCTCAAGGTATCCCTTGGATGCCGCCAATTGTAACAAAAATTGTTGTTTATGATAACAAAGAACTCCATCTAAGTTCAGAAAACCCATTTAATGTTTCAATCTACGATTTAAATGGCAAAGTTATTGGTTCTATCGCAGGTAAAACTGATATTACAATGGATCTGAGCACTATAGTTCCTCAAAATGGTAGTTACATTCTCCACATAGAAAACAAAGAAGGTAAATCTGAATTTAGAAAAATTTTAGCAACAGGTAATGCATTTTTTATCAGTGAGCCCAAACAATTAAGAAAATAGCAATTTTCTTATTTTAAGCCCTAACAAAAAACAGAACTTCCAATAGGTTCTGTTTTTTTTGTTTGAGCTAGGGGCTAAGACCTGCAATGACGGAATATCTAAACTTCCTTCCACCCCAAAAAAATCAAAAAAAATTATTAACAATTTATAATAATATCCGATAAAATCATTATACTAGAATAATTGCACATATTGTGCGATAAATAATTTACCAACTTACTCACTTATTGGAGGTTACTATGAATAGTAACGTTAGAATTAGAAGCGAAACAAGGTTTCGTTTTCTGAAAGCATTGGCTATTACAGCATTTGTTCTGGTAGCATCAATGTCCGGCGCTAATACATACAGCGCTACTATTATCAATCCTTTGCCGTGTGATTCATCATTGGCGGGATTCTTTTACTTGAGCGATTCGCTACAGCGACCGCCAGTTCTATTTACTAATATGCCGTATGAGACGCTCATCGGCTACATTTACGCAGATAGTATTCTTGCTAATAGGGGTATCACATCCCTTCGGAATACTATCAATACCTGGAATTATGGTAACGATACTTTCAACTATGCGTTAAAGTATATTTACCGATTGACTGATTACGACCCTGTCCATTTCCATTGGTTTCTCAATGGATGGACAAAGATGACAAGTGGCGCTGAGGTGAAGCGTTTGCTATACTTGCGGATGCTGAAGTATCCGGACGACAAGTATCACAATGTAAATGCGAAACTAATCAACAGCGCTTACATATTGCATCTTGCAGTCGGTGAGACAGAGCAAGTAAGCGATACCGTTAATGATGATGACATAACGGTTGTGTGCTACTCTAATGTAATTGAAACAATCAAAGGACAAGTCCTGCCGAGTATGGCTAACAGTGTCAGTTCATCTGGCAAGTCATCCGAGGACTATGATTTGATTTTTCAATATCGGCTTAATGAAAATCCACGGGAGGGAATCCCTTGGAACGACTCAACGCAAACTTACGGTTCATCTTACCGGTATCTTCCACCTATTCGCAGTGATGGCACTGATTGGATACAAGGTGGAGAGGAATACATTGTGTTCCTTGGCTTAGGCGGTAGCGGATGCGAGATTAATAAGTACCGTCATTACTACAGCATTTGTCCTTCAGAAAAAGATTTGTCAATGGGAATGTTTCCCATAATAGATGGCAATGTAATAGACGAAGGAAACACTATTGGACTGGGTGCATCTGTCCCACTAGCACAATTCAAAGAATACCTATACCAACGCATAAGCCAAATTAAAAACTTTGGCGAGTAGGAGGTGAACTATGAAACGCTACGAAATACTTGTGACAGCATTATTACTAATGCTTACTTACAACCAAACGGAACTATTTGGCGATGAGCCCAACAATACTATACAAAATACGAAATACCCATATTTTATTTGTGACAAAACATACGGTAACGACTTCACCACCGTAACGGTAGAGTGTATCTCTAACGTGAAAGAGTGGGAGGATGAGCAATTGCAAAACGGAGAATTGAAATCCATTTTCAAACGAGAACTACCAATATGCATAGATTATTCAAATTCAGGATTTACGAACAATGACGTAATACCTGATGATAATAGTCCAACAAACGCACTTGACGAAAGCTATATGGATGATTGTATAGCCGCAGTAAATGCGTGGAACTGTATATGCGGATTTGAATACGATGGAAGCAATTGCAAGACAACTGTGGAGATAAAATTCATCTACAAGGCAGAGGACTGGCCTTGGAAACTCGACAGAGAAGGTGGATTACGCTACATAGTTGCCAAGATGGGTTACCAATACTACTGGCAGAATAAGCCGTGGGGAAAGAATAATAGCAATTCATTGCAACTGCCTAAGATGTGCGCCGACTTCAACGACCCTGATTATAAGGATATGACAATCTATTTTAATATGACTGAGCAATTCCTTTATAATCGCGACGAAAGCGGCAATCTTCAAAGAAGATACTACTTTGTAACTTCGGAGAACATAGAAGCAGCAATACTACTAACAGCCCCAGATTCAACGGTTACTTTGTTTGATTTCAAAGACGTTTTAACGCACGAAATCGGACATACGCTACTACTAGGTCATACAGACGCAGGGTTATGCGATGGAGATTCCAACAGCATAATGAACGTAGAAGCACGACCTGCCAGATACCCACAAAATACAATTTCTGATTACGAACAACGTATGTTTGCCAATTTATACTGCCCTGAACTCACGACTGAGATTGAAGAGATTCCAGCAGCGGAGGTCAGCGTATTTCCTAATCCAACAAAGAATGAGATAAGTATTGAGTTCGAAATATTGGACGCGGAATCCTTGGTAAGTGTTGATATATGCAGTGTTGGCGGCGATGTAGTCGCAAATGCACTCGCTACAACCGCATTTACCAGAGGCAAGCAGACATTAACCGCCTCACTAAATCTTCCTAACGGTGCGTATTTCGCGGTTATCCGCATAGGAAGCAGGATGTATATGCGGCAGATTGTGGTAAGCAAGTAGAAAAGTTGTATCAAAAGAGCAGACATCCCATTTAACATTGTTATTTGGGATGTTGCTATTTATAGGCGGGAGATGCAGTAAATACTGGCTTTGACGGAGATTTGCAGTTCAAATAGGCGATGTTTTGCGAAAAAGTTCGCCAGCAGATTTATCGGATTTGAAAAAATATTTCTTGCTCAGCGAAAATAATTAAATCGGCTGAAACCCTTGTTAATTGCGGAGATGCGGAGATTTTAGAATATCTGCTCGTGGAAAAATAAAAATTTATTTTAAAATAATTTGCTAATTGTTTGGTGGAATGGAAAAAAAGTGTTAATTTTGTATTCTGTTCTTTGACGGCATAACAACACGATTTTTACCGCAAAAGCGATTAAATAAAATTTATTTTAAAATAATTTGCTAATTGTTTGGTGGAATGGAAAAAAAGTGTTAATTTTGTATTCTGTTCTTTACGGCACGATACGCAATTAATATCACCGGAGCGATTAAATATAAAATTTATTTTAAAATAATTTGCATAATATTTGGTAATGTTGAAAAAAAGTGTTAATTTTGTATTCCAATTTTTTACACATCAGACGAACGGGTTTGGTGACATAGAAATTGAGATGATAGCAACATATAATTGAATGCCTGAATAGCAAAAAATAGTTCATTGAAAATAGGAAGTAATATAGAGTAATTTACATTTATATTAAAAGAAGAAACAACGACAAACGAATTATTTGTATTAAAATATAACGAGTATATTTTAGATATACAGACAGTATAAAATACATAATTCTCGTCAGTAAAACTTGAGTAAAACATATCGTATGATATAAAAAATAAACAGAGATTCAAACATCTGTTCCAATATTGAATAAAATTTAATATACAACGGAGAGTTTGATCCTGGCTCAGGACGAACGCTGGCGGCGCGCTTAACACATGCAAGTCAAGGGTAGCAATACACTGGCGCACGGGTGAGTAACGCGTAGGTTATCTGCCCCTATCACAAGCATAACGTCGAGAAATTGGCGCTAATACTTGATGAGGCCTCCGGGTCAAAGATTTATCGGATGGGGATGAGCCTGCGTTAGATTAGCTAGTTGGTAAGGTAATGGCTTACCAAGGCGACGATCTATAGCTGGTCTGAGAGGACGATCAGCCACACTGGTACTGAGACACGGACCAG